>JAHYJP010000034.1 GCA_019429055.1 Bacteroidales bacterium | reverse complement strand
TCCAGGGTGTTGCCCAGGTGATTGGATTTCCAGTCGAGGATGTAGTATTTGCCGTTGTGCTCAAACACCAGGTCCACAAAGCCGGTCATCATGCCTTGCAGGGTAGCAGGGCCTGTCAGATCGGCTTCTTCGCCCAGTATCTCGTCAATATCTTTTTTACTTACCCCTTCCTTAATGGAAAAGTTAAACTGCAGCTCGGGCAGCATTTTATCCTGGGTGATCTGGTTTAGCTTAAATAGCTCCCTATTGATGGAAATGTCTGTTTCCATGGCATGCTTCACCAGGGTTTTAAAATGGCCCATCCATTCTTCCTTCAGGATGCCCTTGTAGAATTTTGCTGCATCCTGAAGGGTTTCCTCCCAGGTATCAGGCTTATTGAAATCGAGCCTTTCGAAAATGCTGTGCAGCGCCGTGCCCACACTGGCACCTCGTCCCAGCTCCTGGAAGATAAATTGGTCGTAAGCCTCATCCAGGTCCTGTTTTTCGGAAGGTGCTGTAAAATGCTTTTTATTCAGTGCGCTGAAGCTGTGTACCTGGAGGGGGACTTTTACATCGTCGGTGGTGAGGGTGGTGGGGCGGGGGAAGAAGGTGGGGGCATCTTCCTGAACCACAGGTTCCCATTTAATTAATTTCTCATCCTCTTACTGAATTAGTTCATTTTCTTTGTGGGTAATAAATTGATCATTGTTTATTATTTCATCAAAGGTCCCTGCTTTTTCACGGAAAGGGTTAGCCTGCCAGAATTCATCATTTTTCTCAATGGAATTTTTAAAGGTATCCAGGTTAAGGCAAATGCTGCCTTCGGCCAGGGTTCTGGAAACGGCCCAGGCCAGGGGTTCTGCACCTTTGAAATATTCTGCAAATACGGAATGGACATCAATGGGTTCTATCATCATCAAAAATTTTTCATTACTGAATCAGTTCGTTAAAAGTTAAACCGACAAGGCATATGGCAAAAATATTCTATTTATTGTGTCAGCATATAAGTAGTACTACTCAAAAAACTCAAAGGTTTTACTTAAATTTCTTTGTATCATCATTTACACAAGACAAAGTTAGGGTAAGTTAATGCAGTGTATGTGCATTCAGGTTTTTTTATGTGATTTAATGGGTTGTGATCTGCTATGTGATATCATCCCGGCTACCGCAGCCAGTGACGACTGGTTGCGGGCAGCCCGCTTGGTCGTGTAGGCAAAGGAAGGAGTATAATAAATTAACAATCAATGCATTGCACTATTTTTCAATTATTGGCACGCCTTTTGGTATTTTAAGGGCAATAGAAATCCACTTAAAACCTAAAGATATGAAAAAGCTATTTATCACCTCGATCTTAGCACTCCTCTTTGCAGGAGGCCTCTCGGCACAGAACTGGCCTGATGAATATCTGGGCCTGCCCGGTGACAACCTGAACCTGTTTGCCGTGATGAATCTATTCCAGGAATCTGAAACCCTTGAAGGGTTTGAAAGAAGCCTGAACGACCCCGACAAAATGATCAACAACCTTGACCTTAATGGCGACAACTACGTTGACTACATCATGGTTTTTGACTATGTGGAAGGCAATGTGCATACCATCGTTCTGAGGGTAGCTCTCAATCAGCGTGAATACCAGGATGTGGCTGTTTTTACCGTTGAGAAATTCCGCGACGGCTCAGTACAGGTGCAGTTGATTGGCGATGAGGCACTCTACGGACCCAACTACATCGTAGAGCCTTACTATGCCGAAACACCCAATCCGGGATACCGCGGAAATGTTACACAAACCCAGTCGCGCAATGTTACAGTTGTAAGAACCACGTACTACGAAGTTGCACACTGGCCGGTGATCGTATACATTTCAAGACCGGTATACAGACCCTGGCGTTCAGTATATTATTACGGATATTACCCGGTTTACTGGCGTCCCTGGACACCCCACTACTGGCACTTCTACTACGGATACCACTACAACTGGCATTCACATTATTATGCATACTATCGTCCCTGGGGACACCACAGATCAAGACATTACCAAACTGTATATTATACCGGAATACGTAATTATTCGCCTGTAGTAATAGTAAATGTCAATAAAGGTACTTACAGAAACACATACAGTCGTCCGGATACCAGACAACAGGGTGAAGTGCTTTACACCCAGAGACATGGTTCAGGAAGCACAACAGGGCGCAACGCAACTGTAAACCAGGGTGCCGGAAGACAAGCTTCTCAAACTGCTGCCTCAAATAATGCAAGAGTTGCCAGACAGGAAAATGCAGCCAGAACTTCAGCCGCCACCAGTCCTGCACGCACCAATACCAGTGCTGCAAGACAAAGTACTGAAACCGGCCGCAGACAGGAAGCTACTGTAAATACAAGCAGGGAAAACAGAGGACAGGCTGTACAGAGCAATGCCGCAAGGCCTGCAACAACTGCAAGACCGGCCGCTGAAGCTCCCCGCAACCAAAACAGCAGGGCGAATACCAGGATCGATAACATGGGTCCCGCTGTACAGAATAACCAGGCTCCACGCAGAGAAACCAGCACGGCCCCTGCGCGCAATGTAAGTGCACCGGCACCTGACCGCAACAGGGCAGCCACGCAAAGTGCACCTGCAAGGGTAACTCCGGACAGATCGAACAGCGGTTCATCTTCTGCAGTAAGGTCGCAACCGGCAAGAACAAACTCACAACCTTCGGGCAATGTAAGTTCTTCAAGCCGTAATACAAGCAGAAATACCGGAACTTCAGTACAAAGAAGTGAAACCAGCAGCAGAAATAGCGGCACTTCAGTTCAAAGAAGCGGAAGCAGCAGCAACCAGAGAAGCACACCCGCAAGAGAATCAGGTAGCAGATCTGCACCCCAAAGAAGGTAATACTTAATTGAGTTCAATCATAAAGAGCGCAGAGTTGGTCAATAACTCTGCGCTCTTCTTTTTTTTCAAACAATAGGTTTTTTCGTTTTTCCCTCATAACCTTTTATCGCAGTTTTCGTATGCTTATACATAAAAAGTGCATGTTTATATAGTAATATCAGGATGATTTGTCAGACACAGAATCATAACCTGCTGATTTTTCTGCATTTAGCAAGAGGCTGCAAATGCATTTTAATCGTTTAAAACAGTTATTGTTCCTTTTGATTTAAAGGTTTGATTATGAAAAAATACAATCTTTCAGTATTTTATGCCACCAGGGAGGTTTGCAAAATCGTAAAAAATGCATTTCAAGGGCAAAGCAAACAATGTTATGCATTGAGTTCTGAAATCTCAGAAAAGAATATTCCTGAAGATTTTACTCAGAATATAATCGCCATAGAACTGAATGATACTTTTCAGTTTAAAATCAAAGACATTCTTGAAAGTATTGAGGAGCACGAAAATTCGGTCTGCATTATCATTGAATCTGATAACGAAACCATTTATCAGTACAGCAGGAACCCGGTATTTCATAAAAACATCATCAAATTTCCTTTTAATGAACGGGAGTTTGCAATGATCACCGAGCTGAGTCTTGAACGACAGGCTCTTAAAATTTTACAGAAAAAATCCCAGCTGTTCAGCGAAGCAGTAAATCAGAGTGCAAACAGCATAGTTATTACCAATCCTGAAGGAGAGATTGAATTTGTAAATCCGGCTTTTGAAGAAATTACGGGTTATACTTTTAATGAGGTTCTTGGTCAGCACACCCGGATTTTAAAGTCGGGCGAGCACAATGAAGAGTTCTATGAAAAAATGTGGAAGATCATCAAGATGGGTGTTAAATGGGAAGGAGAACTGCGCAACCGCAAAAAGAACGGAGACCTGTTCTGGGAGGAGGTTACCATTAGTCCGATCATCAGTGACAATGGAAATATCCGCAATTACATGGCCATCAAAAATGATATCACCGAACGTAAGAAGTCAAGTGAGGCACTCAGCAACAGCAAAAAGCTGCTGAAAGAGATTATTGACCAGGTGCCACAGTTTATATATGTAAGAGATTTGGATGGCCGTTATCTGCTGGCAAACGAAGCTTTTGCCAAATATCGTGGGAAAGATCCGGAAGACATAATCGGCTTCACCGAACAGGAACTGAATCCCGACAAGGCGGAGATTGATAAAATGTTAGAGGAAGACCGTCTGATATTTGAAGAGGGCAAGGAAGTGCATCGCGAGGAAAAAATATACGATCTTATTGAGAAAAGAGACAGATATTTTCAATATTCAAAAGTACCATTTCAGCTCCCCGATTCAAAACATCCGGCCTTGCTGGCTGTATGGAACTGTGTTACAGAACAGAAAACCATAGAAAAAGAATTGCGGGATGCACGTGAAGAATTACTCGACGCACAGAAGCTGGGAGGTTTTGGTAACTGGATTGTGGATTTTGAGCATAAAAAGGCCATCTGGACCGAACAGGTATATCACCAATATGGTCTTGACCCCAATGGAGAACCACCGTACGCCAAAGATTTTTACGATTATGTGCATCCTGATGATCATCAACAGATCCTGGATGCAATAGAAAAAGCACGCACGGAAGGTTTTGCCAGATACGAATGCCGGGCCATCAAACCCAACAAAGAAATTACCTACGTTGAAGCTACTGTAAAACCCATCATTAAAAATGATACGGTAACGGGCTTCTTTGGCACCTCATTCGATATAACTACACGCAAAACCTATGAAGATGAGATCATTGCCGCACGCAAGGAGGCCATTGCAGCTGCCAAAGCAAAATCAGACTTCCTGTCGGTTATGAGTCATGAGATCCGTACTCCGCTCAATGCCATCATTGTAATGGCCGATATGCTTGCCAATGAAATAAACGATCCTGTGCACAAAGAAAACGTTGAGATCCTGAATTTCTCAGCCCGCGATCTGCTTAGCCTTGTAAATGATATCCTCGATTACTCAAAAATTGAAGCAGGTAAGCTGGAGCTTGAAAGTATTCCCATAAAAACCAGGGATTACTTTAAAAACATTGTTAATACCAATCTTCTCAAAGCCCAGGAGAAAGGAATTAAAATTGAACTGGATTTTGATGAAAACGTTCCCGATGAAATCATGGGTGATCCCCTCAGATTGGGACAGATACTGAAAAACCTGATCTCAAATGCAGTTAAGTTTACTGAAAAGGGTGGAGTAACACTTATTGTAAAACAAATCAGCAGAGATGATGAAACCAGCAGGATCCATTTCGGAATCAAAGACACCGGAATAGGCATTCAAGCTGATAAAATTGACTCGCTATTTGAAGTTTTCACCCAGGCAAGTTCAGAAACTTCGCGCAAATACGGTGGCACCGGTCTTGGTCTGGCTATTGTAAAAAGCCTGCTTTTTATGCACAACAGCAGAATTGTAGTGGAAAGCAAACCCCATGAAGGTTCCTTGTTCCATTTTGAAATTGAATTTCCTTACAAAAAAGCAGCACCGGCAAAAATCGAACCCATCCCTGAGAAACTTGATGCCCTGAGCCTTAAAGGATATAATATCATGCTGGTGGAAGACAACGTGATGAATATCATGGTGGCCAAAAAGATCTTCGAAAAGTGGGATTGTAAGCTCAATATTGCCGAAGATGGTTACATTGCCATGCAGAAAGCTACCCGCCACGATTTCGATATCATTCTTATGGATTTACAGATGCCGGGAATTGATGGTTTTGAAACTACCAAAAAACTCCGGAAAATGTCCGGTTACTATTCAAAGGTTCCCATATTTGCGTTAAGTGCAGCCGCACCTGAAGAGGTTATAGAGAAGGTTAAAGAGTCGGGAATGAATGAGATGATCACCAAGCCATTTAATCCCAGGCAACTTTACAGCGTTATCAAATCATATCTGCCCGAACCGCGCACCGTTAAACACACTGCTCCGGCTATGGTAACCGACAGGCAGGCCAGATCAACAGAAGATGACGTCAACATCCAGATCCTCGTTAAGCTGAGCACTATACTGCGCAAGGACAAATCTGAAAAAGCCATTACCTACATGGAAAATGTTGCCAAAGATCAGACAGAAGCTCTTGAGTCGGGCGGACTGGTGGAAATCATTGAAACCATCAACTCTATCATCAGAATCAATAAAAGTTACATCAACAACAAAAACATTCTTCTGAGAGAAATGATGTCGGATCTGAAAAAATCGCTGGATGAACTGAAAGAGAAATATGAGAAATCACAATAATATGTTCTGCTTTTAGTCCTTGTTGTTTTAAGAATGTCCATTCCTGAATATCGAATCCGATTATCTGTATGAAGCATGAAATCTGATAAAAAATATTTAGGTTTGTACTCCGTTAAAAAAGAGTTACAAACACTATCTTATTTATATAGATGAATTTGAAACCATTAATACAATCAGTTATCATTACGGCAGTTGTTACAATATTTATTGCCTGCGGAAGCCCTGGAGAGAGCAACAATCGCAGCAATGAAAGACAACCCCGGACAGAGGTCACACAACCCCGGGTTCAGGCACCGGCTTTCAATGCCGACTCAGCATATTATTTCACAGAAAAGCAGGTTTCATTCGGACCACGGGTTCCCAATACAACGCCTCATGTTGAGTGTGGCAACTGGCTGCAGGCATCGCTTGAAAGATTTGCTGATACGGTTTATGTGCAACCTGCCAGACTAAGAGCGTGGGACGGTACAGTACTGAACATCCGTAACTTCATCGGCAGTTTTCAACCTGAAAATAACCGAAGGATCCTTCTGTGTGCTCACTGGGATACACGCCCCTGGGCCGATCATGATCCTGACTCCCGGAATCACTTTTCTCCCATTGATGGGGCCAATGATGGCGCCAGCGGTGTGGGTGTACTGCTCGAAATCGCAAGGCTTCTGAGCGAAAAACAACCCAATGTGGGCATTGATATCATTTTTTTTGATGCCGAAGATTACGGCGAACATGAAGATAAACGCAGCTCGGATCGCGATACATGGGCACTGGGCAGCCAGCACTGGTCAAGGACTCCACACAGGCCTGACTATAATGCGCGCTTCGGAATTCTTCTTGATATGGTGGGTGCATACAATGCAACTTTCCGCCACGAAGGGTATTCACTGATGTACGCCCCGCAAATTGTAAGAAAGGTGTGGGCTTTGGCTCAAAGGGAGGGTTTTGGCCATCTTTTTCTGAATGAAGAAGGTGGGTACATTGTTGACGATCATTATTACATCAACACCATTCGCGGTATCCCAACCATCAATATCATTGACCAGCGGCGCGATACGCCCCATGGCTTTTTTCAATACTGGCACACCAAAAATGATACTATGGATAACATTGATCGCGCCACCCTTCACGCTGCAGGCTCAACAGTATTGGCTGTAATTTTTGAGGAATAAAAAAGCAAGGATTCCGGTGAAAATACTCCGGAATCCTAATTCTTAAAGGTTGTTGGCAAGGTTTGCCAGCTCTGAGCGTTCGCCCTTTTCCAGTTTTACATGTGCATAAAGCTTATTTCCTTTTACCCTGTCAATGAGGTAAGAAAGGCCGTTACTTTGTGAGTCGAGATAAGGCGTATCAATCTGGAAAATATCGCCGGTAAAGATCATTTTGGTGTTTTCACCGGCACGTGTAATAATAGTTTTGATTTCGTGAGGTGTAAGATTCTGAGCTTCATCGATGATAAAAATGATATTTGAAAGACTTCTTCCACGAATATACGCCAGCGGTGAAACAACGATGCGTTCATTCTCAAGGGCTTCGGTAATATTCTTAAACTCCTTGTCCTTTTCCCTGTATTGCGAATGGATGAATTTCAGATTATCGTAAAGGGGTTCCATATAAGGACTTATTTTAGAAGCCACATCTCCCGGTAAAAATCCTATATCGCGGTTTGACAGCGGAATGATAGGTCGTGCCACATAAAGCTGCTCGAAATTACGTCGCTGATCCAGAGCTCCGGCAAGGGCAAGCAATGTTTTACCTGTTCCGGCAACTCCCTGAAGCGTTACAAGCTTTACATCAGGATTCTGAATAGCATTGAGGGCAAACACCTGCTCGGCATTTCGTGGAGTAATTTTCTGAACGGTTCGTTTATCAATTCTTTCGATCCGCCCCGAATTGGGATTATAGGTGGCCAGAACCGAATTGCTGTGATTTTTAATAATGAAAAACTGATTGGCTATTAAATCCCTGAGACCAAGGTCAGCAGGTTCGCAAAAACCCGTATCATAAATCTGCTGGATGATTTGTGAATCAACATTGGTTACTTCCATTTTTCCGGAGTAAAGCTCATCAACGTTTTTTACCTTGCCTGTTTCGAAATCTTCGGCGGAAATGTTCAGAGATTTTGCTTTTAGCCTCAGGTTTATATCCTTTGAAACCAGTACAACTTTTCTGTCGGGGTTTTCCCTGGCAAGGTAAAGAGCTGTATTGAGTATCCTGTGGTCGGGTTTGTCTTCACCAAATACCAGGGTAGCATCCAGTCCGTTGGGTTTATTCATTACTACCCTTACGCGACCACCTTTGGGGTTGGGTAAGGGTACCCATTCCTGTAAGGGTGAGGACTGCGACAATTTATCAAGAATGCGTGCAAACTCGCGCGCTTCAAAGTTCTTGGTATCATTCCCTTTTTTGAACTGGTCTACTTCCTCCAGAACTGTTATCGGTATAGCCACATCATTATCTTCAAAATCAAGAATTGCTCCGTGATTGTATAGAATTACTGAAGTATCGACAACAAAGATTTTAGCCTGGGTGGATGATTTTTTTCGTGTACCTGAACTTTTTGCGGATACCACACGCGAGGAGGATTTTGAGGTGGTTTTCCTTTTTTCCATATTCGTATTCGTGTTTTTAGTGTATTATTTCAGCTGATGGCAATTTGCTGTTTTATTTAAAAAGCCGGATTCTTTATATTCAGCAATATTTTATTGAAATTTGCCGTTAATTGAAAAGAACGATATATATTAATGTAGCTGAGCGCGTAAAGTTAGCCAAGATTTAGGCATTACAGGCTTCCCAAAATGAAATGTTATCAACTGATGACTGTTAATATCTCAGGCGCTTAAAGGCTAAAGCTGCATAATATATTAAGCAAACCGGGGAAGGAGAAACTTTCTGATTCTCAATGTAAATATTAAAAACACATTTTGGCCAGCCTTTACAATCATAGCTTGGTCTGCAACATTAAGCCCCCTGTAAGTATCTTTTTTGCATCTAAGGACAAAATGCGTCGTAATTAAGAAAATTCTGGTTAAAGTAACATATGAAGCTTTTTTTAAAAATTATCATATTGGCTTTTATGTTTCATTTTTTTTGTATTTTAGCAGCCTGAAAAATAAAGGAGAAAGCACATAAAGCACACAAATTTAGGGAGAGATGGCCGAGTGGTCGAAGGCGCACGCCTGGAAAGTGTGTATACCTCACAAGGGTATCGAGGGTTCGAATCCCTCTCTCTCCGCCAGATTACTTTGAAATAATCATTTTTTTATAAATCAACATTTGCAATAATTAATTACAGTCAAAACAAAACCAATAGAATCTATTATGAAAAAATTATTTGTCTTTTTGACCATGGCCGGGATGCTTACTTTCGGATTCAACACCAAAGTACAAGCTCAGGATCAGCAGGAGCCTGAAACCGAAGTTATTGAAACAGAAGAAGTTGAAGAGGAAGTTTCTCCCGCAGACGCAATGTTTGCCCAGGATGTAGAAGAAGAGGAAGATCAAACTTTCCACTATGTCCTGAAAGAAAGATTCATTGAAGGTGATGCCAGGTTTATGGGTATTGTTCTTCTCACATTGATTTTAGGTCTGGCATTGTGTATTGAGAGGATTATTTATCTGAACCTTGCAAGTACCAACACAACCAAGTTGCTTACCCAGGTTGAGGAGGCACTGAAAACCGGTGGTGTTGATTCAGCAAAAGAACTTTGCAAAAACACCCGCGGACCCGTTGCCAGCATTTTCTATCAGGCACTGGATCGCTACAATGAAGGAATGGAAGTAGTTGAAAAGTCCGTTGTTTCTTATGGTAGTGTTATGATGGGTAAACTTGAAATGAACCTGACCTGGATCTCACTGTTTATCGCCATTGCCCCCATGCTCGGGTTTATGGGTACTGTAATCGGTATGATCTCTGCTTTTGATGCTATTGCACGCGCAGGTGACATTTCTCCAACAATTGTTGCAGACGGTATTAAGGTAGCTCTTTTGACCACAGTATTTGGTCTTATAGTTGCGGTAGTCCTTCAGATTTTCTACAACTACATCGTATCTAAAATTGATACAATTGTAAATAGTATGGAAGATTCAACTATTTACTTCATGGATATCTTAATCAAGTATAACAAGTAAAAAACCTATGTCTTATGAATGACGCGGTAATAGATACTGGTCTGATAGCTGCCTATATCCTTCTGGGGGTAGCGGCACTTGCAGCCATTTTATTCTCAATATATCATTTAATTCTGAATTTTAAAAAGGCCAAAGGTGCCCTGTTTGGCATACTTTTCCTGGTTGTGGTATTCCTGATCGGATATTTACTTGCAACCAGTGAAGTATATGCTGATGTAGCCGTACCGGTTGGCGCTGGTGCTTCCAAAATTATTGGAGGCGGCATTATAACAACCATGTTGCTTATTGGTTTGGCCGTCATCGCAGCAGTGTACACAGAAGTGTCAAAATTATTCAGATAATACAAAAAATTAGGAGAACTCTCTATGGCTAGAATGAATCCCGAAATCAATGCCGGTTCAATGGCGGACATTGCCTTTCTGCTCCTGGTTTTTTTCCTTGTAACTACTACAATGGATGTGGACACAGGGCTGAGAAGACTCTTGCCCCCGCCTATTGACCCCAATGCACCACCACCGCCCCCGGTAAGGGAGCGTAATGTTTTTGTTGTTCTTGTTGACATGAACGACAGGCTGCTGGTGCGGGGCGAACTTGGCGATATCAGAACATTACGCGAACAAACCAAAAATTTCGTAACCAATCCAACCAACGACCCCTCCATGCCTGTTAAGTTTATGGATGAGATTGAAAATCTGGGGGAAGTAGAAAGATCGAGAGGTGTTGTCTCACTCCAGAATGACCGGGGCACATCATATGAAATGTACATCGCTGTTCAAAACGAATTGGCCGCAGCCTTTAATGATATCAGAAACGATCTCTCGCAGGAAAAATTTGGTGTAAGATTTGACCAGCTCACCGATCCTGATCTTATTGAAGCTATACGGAGGGCTGTTCCCCTTGCAATTTCTGAAGCTGAACCTAAAGATATAGGAGGTAGATAATGATACAAGGAAGATTTAAAAAAGATAAAGGCATACAATCGCAGAAGATCAATACTGCATCTTTGCCCGACATTATTTTCATGCTTTTGTTCTTCTTCATGGTAACAACAACCATGCGTGAAACTACCTTATTTGTAAGGAACACTCTCCCCTCTGCTACAGAGATACAGAAACTGGAACGTAAATCGCTGGTTAGCTTCATTTACATCGGGCCTCCCATCCAGTCAAATATCTTTGGTACAGAACCCCGAATCCAGCTCAACGATGCTTTCGCAAATATCAACGAGATTGCATCTTTTGTTGAAGCTGAAAGACAGGCAAGAGACGAAAGAGAAAGACCTCTGATGATTACATCCATGAAAATTGACAGAGAAACCAAAATGGGTATCGTAACGGATGTAAAACAGGAACTACGACTTGTAAATGCTCTCAACATCAACTACTCCACTGTAAGGGGTGAAGTGAGATAATTTACTGGTTGTATAAAACATGAAAAAAGCCTTGCAGGAATTGCAGGGCTTTTTTTTTGGTCTGATTTGATTTACTTACGTTTAAATAATCTCTCCCTTATCCCTAATCCCTTGGGATGAATGGGTAACCCAAAATATCCTTCCTTAACAGTCTTTATTTCTTCAATGGTGTAGAACGCATGGGGGTTATACTGGTCAATGGCAGAAATAACCTTGAAGAGGTTTTTACGCTTGGTGATGGTAAAAACAATTTTCACCTTGGTTCCCATTGCTCCCTCTGCGTCTACCACGGTTACCCCAAAATTCATATCGCGCAAATGTTTTATAAGTTCGGTAGTATCTCTTTTAGGCACCACCCTTACAAGTACGGTTCCCAATGATAATTTCTCTTCAATAAGTATTCCAATATAGTTGCCCATGGCAAAACCGGCACCGTAAGCAAAATACGACATGGGGTTAGTCAGATGCTTTAAAACCTGCGCCACGGCAAGCAACCAGATGATCACCTCAAAGAAACCCAGAAAAGGAGCCACATGCTTTAAGCCCTTTGATACAAAAATAACCCGCAAAGTTCCGATGCTCTGATCCAGGATTCGTGATAAAAAAATTAATAAAGGCATTACCACCCAGGTCCACCAGAATGAGTCCATAAAAACAGATAGTTCCATGTTGCTAAAAATTTCGGGTTTTAACGTTATCCGTAATAAACATATTCCTGTCGCAGCGTATAATTACGGGAAAGCCCTCTGCCCCCGCCATGAATAAACACATCTGACGATATAAGTTTATTATTATCATCGTAAGTTCTGCTTACTTTACCAATCATTTCGCCATTTCGGTCAAATTCATCCTGATATATAACATTGCCGCTCGCATCGTAAGTAAAATTGATGGTGTTTTTTTTCGTGGTGCTTTCTTCAACAACCTGTGCAATTCTCCCCTGAGCATCCTCCTTCAGAATGACCTTTTCAACGAGTTGACCGGAACTGTTGTATGTAAGAACTTCTTTTTTGTTTCCTGAAGCATAGTATTCATTTACCGTTTTTACTGACTCGCCTACCGAGCCATCAAACTCTTCAGTTTCTATGGTATTGCCATCCTCATCATAGGCGATCTTTTTCTCAGAAAGAATATCTCCGTCAGCATCGGTAACCACGTGCCTGCTGATGTGGTCGCCATCATAAGAAAACTCCTCTGTTGATTCAAGATCGTTGTCAGGATCAAAAGTTTCTTTTTTTATCAGCTTCCCGTTCTCATCATAATGAAAAAGAACAGTGTCGAATGATTCGTCCATATAGTGACGAAACTCCTTTATTAACTTACCATTATCATCAAACTCATAACTTTTATGTATCGCTACAAAGCCATCTGACTCCTGCAGTTTTTCCTCAATAAGATACCCACGATCGTTATAAGTATAAAGATAATCCTGAACCAGCCCACCCTGAGAATCATACTGCTTCTCACTTGTCACTTTTCCGTCCTCATTGTAAATAGTTCTGGAGAAAAGGTATTCATGTTCTTCAAGTTCCTGATCCCTAGCGGACTTTAAAACCAGATCCTTTTTGTAAACAAGGCTTTCCTTGATTTTCTGACTTCCCATAAAATGTTATAAATTATTTAGTTCTTAATGCGGTAAAGATAACCAAAGCAAAAATAATATATATTTACCACCTCTTTCTTAATCATTAAATATTCCAAAAAAATAATGTAAACAACATGAACAAAAAAAGCACAAATTTATTGGTTCTGTTAGCTATGGTATTTCTTGCAATACAATGTAAACAGGACCGTCCGCTTCAGTATCCTGAAACCAGGATGGATGATATAGTGGACAACTATTTTGGAGTTGAGGTTGCCGACCCGTTTCGATGGCTGGAAGACGATAACTCTGAAGAAACCAAAGCATGGGTAAATGCCCAGAATGATGTTACATTTGGTTATCTGGGTAAAATACCTTACCGCCAAAAAATTAACGAACGGCTTACTTCGCTTTGGAATTATGAAAGGTATAGCACACCCTGGAAGGAAGGCGATTACTATTTCTATTTCAAAAACGATGGTACGCAAAACCAAAGTATTCTTTATGTGCGCGAAGGACTTGACGGAGAATCCAGGGTTTTTCTGGATCCCAACAAGATGTCGGAGGAGGGGATCATTTCACTGGGATCCATGAGTGCTTCCAACGATGGAAAATACATGGCCTACAGCATTTCCAGAGGAGGATCAGACTGGAACGAAATCTTTGTAAAAGAAATTGAAACCGGTAAAGAACTCAACGATCACATTAAATGGGTAAAATTCAGTGGCATTTCATGGCAGGCCGATGGTTTTTACTACAGCCGGTATGATGAACCTGCACCCGGCGAAGAACTTTCGGGAGCCAATGAATTTCACAAAATTTATTTTCACAAGCTGGGTACTTCGCAGGATGAAGATGAGCTGATCTATTATAATCCTGATCATCCCCGAAGAAACTATGGTGTTGGAACGACCGATGACGAGCGTTTTGTTATTCTCAGTGAATCGCAAAGCACCAGTGGGAATGCCATTTATGTTAAGGATAACACAAGACCGGAAATTGGATTCAAAAAAATCATTGAGGGATTTGACCATACCAATAGCGTAATTGACCATATTAACGGACGTTTGCTGGTGGTTACCAATCATTCTGCCCCCCGTTACAGGGTTGTTTCGATTGACCCGGCTAATCCCGATCCGTCGAAATGGAGAGAGATTATCACTGAAAATGAACATGTGCTCAGGGGCATTAACCTGATGGGTGGAAAGATCATTAGCAGTTATCTTCAGGACGCTCATAGCAGGGCATATATACATGACCTTGACGGTGCAAAAGAAGCAGAAATAGAATTGCCTGCACCCGGTTCGATGGGAGGTTTCAGCGGAAAAAAAGATGATCCTGTTGCATTCTTCAGTTTTGCTTCTTTCACATATCCTTCCACCATTTTTAAATTTGATGTTCATGCCAATGAGTATGAGCCCTATTTTAAGCCGGAAGTGGATTTTGACCCCGAAACCTATGAAACCCGCCAGGTATTTTACACCAGTAAAGACGGCACCAGGGTACCCATGTTTATTGTACATAAAAAAGGTATTGAACTTGACGGCAATAATCCCACACTGCTTTATGGTTATGGCGGATTCAATGTTAGCCTTACTCCCGGATTCAGTATTTCAAGGTTAATTCTCCTGGAGAATGGCGGGGTTTATGCCATGGCCAACCTGCGTGGTGGCGGCGAATATGGAAGAGAGTGGCACGAGGCAGGTAAACAGCTTAACCGCCAGAATGTATTTGATGACTTCATTGCAGCTGCAGAGTATCTTATTGAAGAAGGTTATACAAGCTCTGAGAAACTTGCCATTCAGGGAGGATCCAACGGCGGATTGCTGGTGGGTGCAGCTATGACCCAGCGCCCTGAATTGTTCAAAGTGGCATTTCCGGCAGTAGGGGTATTGGATATGCTCCGTTATCATCTCTTTACCATAGGATGGGCATGGGCGGACGATTACGGTACCAGCGAAGAGGAAATTCAATTTCATAATCTTTACTCCTATTCGCCCCTTCATAATCTGGAGCAAGGTGTAAACTACCCTGCAACGCTAATTACCACGGCTGATCATGATGACAGGGTTGTACCGGCGCATAGTTTTAAATTTGCTGCCGAACTGCAACGCCGTCATGAGGGAGATAACCCTGTTCTTATAAGAATTGATGTGGATGCAGGACATGGAGCAGGTAAACCCATGTCGAAGATCATTGAAGAGCAAACCGACATATGGTCATTCATGTTTTACAATATGGGAGTAAATCCCGCTTATTAACATATTAAAAACATACCAGAACATTAAAAAAGCGAAGATCCTGCCATGATCTTCGCTTTTTTTATAATCAAATATGCCTGACCTATCTTACAATCGTAATCTCCTCAATAAGGTGATGCGCTCCTGCAAATTTGTCGATAATGAAAAGGATATAGCGGGCATCCACGTTTATACATCTTTGCGTTTCTTGTTCAAAAAGAATATCGCCGCTCATGGCTTCCCAGTTTCCGTCAAAAGCAAGTCCGATAAGATTACCTTCGCCATCCAGAACCGGGCTTCCTGAATTTCCACCTGTAATATCATTGTTGGCAATGAAATTCACGATCATGGTTTCTTCATTTCCGTATTCACCAAAATCCCTGTCTCTGATGAGCTGAACCAGTTTTTCAGGCACTACGAATTCATGATGATCGGGATCTTTTTTCTCTATTACACCATGGGTAGTTGTTACAAAGTCATAATATACTGCATCGGCAGGGTGATATCCTCCAACAGACCCATAGGTAAAGCGCATAGTACTATTGGCGTCGGGATAAAACAACCTTTCAGGATCCATTTCCCTTAATCCCCTTATGAAGAACCGGTTGGCTGTAGCCACCATTTCATCATATTGTGCCATTTGCTCCTGAATGCCGGTATGGTTCTCAAACATGGCACCTGCCATACGAAATACCCAGTCATTTTGTAACTTCCGCAGAGAGGGTTTTGCCAGGAAGCCTTCCAGATTTGCGGCATTGGAGAAGATAGATTTACTGTAAACTTCTGACGCAAACCTGTTGAAATCGCCACTGAAACGTTTTTCTACCTCATTAAAAATTCCAGGTTTCAGATGAGAGGGAACCTCCCTGCTATAAATTTCCATCATGGCAGCCCAGAGTTTCTGATCAACACCTGCGTCATAATTACGGTATAATCTTTCCACAGATGCCTGCAACCTGTCGATCTCATTCTGAATCTCGTCCTGCCCTGCTTTTTCTCTCATCAGTCTTTCCAGGGTTCTGTAACCTAAAGCCGTACGAATAACATCAGGACCGGTCAGGATGGCTTCAAAAAAGATAAAATTGTGAGAATGAAAACCTCTGTACCCTTCATATGCATTGGCAAACATGCTCATTACTTTACCGTATTCTTCCAGACTTGCAGCATCTGCTTCAACCCAGGCTGTAAACTCCTCTTCGAGTTCTTTTTTAGTTTCTGCCACATTGAGTCTTTCCAAAGCATTGCTCATTCCGATGAAGTTTTTCCAGTAGTTGGAGATACCAGATTGTTTGGATGCATACTTGATGCGGATTTCATCGCTCTGAGCCATAGCGCCTTCAATGATATCAAGCTTTTTCCGACGAATCTCAATACGAATGGGAAATTCATTTTCGAGCTTGAAGTTTATACCCATAGAGGTAAGATACCTGTCGGTTGAGCCCGGGAAACCCAGTACCATAGCAAAATCACCTTCCTGAACTCCCCTTATGGAAACGGGCAGGTGATGCCGGGGCTGCAGTGGAATGTTTTCCGGGGAAAAGTCGGCAGGTGTGCCATCAGGTGCAGTATATACCCTGAAGAGTGCAAAATCGCCGGTGTGCCGGGGCCACATCCAGTTGTCGGTATCACCACCGAATTTTCCGATGGAAGAAGGGGGTACACCCACCATTCTTACATCATTAAAGCGCTCATAAACGAAAAGGTAAAACTCATTGCCGGCATACATTGTCCTTACGTTGGCATTAAGATGCGTACCTTCGGTTGCTTCACTCACAAGGCGGTTGCTAACCCTTCGGATGGCTGCATCCCTTTGCTGACGATTCATGTCATCATTGAGCTCGGCCAGTACCTCTTCGGTAACATCAGCAACATTTACCAGGAAACTCACAGACAGACCCGGATTGGGAAGTTCTTCCTCGCGGGTCATAGCCCAGAAACCATCAGTAAGAATGTCATTTTCAGGTGAACTGTGTGCTTGTATACGACCATAGCCACAATGGTGGTTGGTAAGTAAAAGCCCCTGATCGGAAATGATTTCACCGGTACAACCACCACCAAAAATTACAATGGCATCTTTGAGGCTTGATTCGTTGATACTGAAAATCTGCTCAGGAGTGAGCTTTAATCCCATCTCCTGCATTTTTTCATGCAAAAGATGATCAATCAAAAAGGGGAGCCACATCCCCTCATCGGCTTTCAATTTGGGCAGGAAACCCATCAAAAGCGCAAGCAGAAGAATCTTTATTTTTCTAGTCATGTTTTTTTTGGTAACAAAATTTTAAAATAGTGAAACTGGGGAAATATCAGAATTTAATATTAAACATATTCTTCACCCTTGAAAAGCTTGATGTCATTGACATATTTCCGGATATGCTGCTCCTGCGATTTCTGGCAGATCAGCAAAGCATTGTCTGATTCTGAAACAATATAGTCGTTGAGCCCCTGGAGAATGACAATCTTCTCATTGGGAACATTAACGATACAATTGGAAGAATCATAAACCATAACATTGGCACCCATTACAGCATTGTTGTTGTTGTCTTTCTGCCTTGCTTCATAAAGCGAACCCCATGTACCCAGATCACTCCAGCCAAAATCGGAAATGAATACAAAGACATTTTCGGCCTTCTCCATGATAGCATAGTCAATGGAAATACTTTTACAAGTGGGATAAGCCTTTTCAATGTAGGGTCCTTCCTCAGGAGTATTATAAATACCTATAGCTTTCTGAAAAACATAGCTGATTTCAGGTTGAAATTTTTCAAAAGCATCAATAATGGCATTGCAGGACCAGATAAAAATACCTGAATTCCACAGAAAATCACCACTTTGAAGGAATGAAACAGCCAGTTCCTCATCAGGTTTTTCGGTAAATGTTTTTACTTTTCTCAGCAGATCGCTGTGTTCATATCGTGATCCGGCGACATACTGAATATATCCGTATCCCGTATCGGGTCGTGAGGGTTTGATTCCGAGAGTATAAAAGTTTATATTGTCGCGGGCTGCCTCCATGGCTGAGCTGATAGTGTTACAAAATACATCCTCTTTCATGATTATATGATCTGAGGGGGCAACCACCATGCGGGCATCAGGATTCATGGCATGAATTTTATAAGCAGCATAGGCAATACAGGGTGCCGTGTTCTTTCTTGCTGGTTCACATATAACCTGGTTTTCTGCCATCTCATCGAGTTGTTCAAGAACCAGATCACGATAAATTTTATTGGTTACCACATAAATATTTTCAGGATCACAAACCTTTACAAACCGGTCGTAGGTTTGCTGTATAAGCGTGCGACCTGTGCCCAGAATATCAATAAACTGTTTGGGTCGGATGGTTTTACTCATAGGCCAGAAACGTTCTCCAACACCTCCTGCCATTATTACAACGTAATTGTTTTTGTCCATAGCTCTAATAATTTTCAAAAGGCGGAAAGATTCTCAAAATCGAACTCCACCTGAGATATAATGAATTTAACTAATTCCGGTTTTATATTCCCCTTCTACAGGTCTGATGGTTGCCATGGGATGAAAAAGATATCTTCGTTTATTGTTCATGCAAAGGCAACGGTAGCGGGTTCTGATCTTTTCTTCTTTTTTAAATATTTTCCCATTGGCTGCAACAAAAAAAGAGTTCAGGGGTATATCTTCGACAAAAAACTCATGGTCGCTCTGTTTGTCATAATTTTTTAGTGCTTTCCATAAAACGGGATCTGAAGCAAAAGTGGCTTTTATACTATCAGAGAATTTCATTACCGGAGTTAAGAGATTCTGTGGTAGAAAATCGTTAAACACCAATTGTTTCAGTAAACTTGAAAACTCCTGCTTCCACTGCGGGCCATGCGGATTTACACGGTTTTTATATTTATTCCATACCAGCAGATGGGCAAGTTCATGCAAAAAGACAAGGTAAAAAAACCAGGGATTTAAATTTCCATTCACTGATATACGATGCGTTTTGGTCTTAAGACCAGGGGGGCGGTAATCGCCAAGCTTGGTATTTCTACCTGCTGTAATCTTCAGCTGAATTGTATATCTGACAATTAGTTCTGCCACCTGTTCCACCGTTGGGGCAGGCAAATATCTTATCAGGATCTCTTTATGCCCGGTCTGCATCAATTTCAATGGTTTCTACAGGAACCTCCTTGCTCCATTGAGGACAGTTGCATTTACGTCCTCGCAATAGTGAGCATGAAGAAAACATCGCAGTTAAGAGAAAAATTGCAATTATATACCTAATCTTGAGTAGCTTTTTCATCTGCAATAATTATAAACCCTGGAGGTTTTAATTTCTGCAAACCTACATATTTTTTTTTAATTTATTAAGACCATATTACCCTTGCCTGCAGGCTAACTTGCCAAAATATCAAAAAAAATGGAGTAAATTCGCACAATCAATTCATAAAATGAATGAAGTTATTTACCCACATAGGAAATTACCTTTTGCTGTTGGCTAAAATTTTACAAAGGCCACAAAACGCAACAATTTACAGACAGAAGATCATCATTGAGATGGATAACCTTGGGTTGGAAAGCCTGGGTATAGTAGCCATCATTTCTGTTTTTATGGGTGCAGTAGTAACCATTCAAACTGCCTTTAATACCGACCATCCGTTACTGCCTATTTATGCCGTGGGTTTTGCCACACGCCAGTCGATTATTCTTGAGTTTTCTCCCACCATAGTAAGTCTGATCCTTGCAGGGAAGGTGGGTTCACGAATTGCATCCGAAATAGGAACCATGCGGGTTACTGAGCAAATTGATGCCCTGGAGATTATGGGGATCAATTCGGCAGGATACCTCATCCTTCCCAAAATCATTGCCAGTATGATCATAAACCCCATGCTGATTGTAATAAGTATTTTCCTTGGCGTTCTGGGAGGCTGGATGGCCTCAGCTATAACCAATGTTATTCCCCTGAGTCATTATAACTACGGGATACTTTTCGAATTTGCACCCTACGATGTTTTTTATGCACTGGTAAAAACGGTAGTTTTTGCATTCCTTATTGCATCAATTTCAGGCTATTTCGGTTACTATACCAGGGGTGGTGCGCTTGAGGTAGGACACGCCAGTACAAAGGCTGTTGTATTCAGCAGCATTTACATCATAATTTTCAATTTGATACTCACCCAATTACTTCTGGTATGATAAAGGTTAACGATTTAAAAAAATCATTCGGCGAACTGGAAGTACTCAAAGATATCAATACCACTTTTGAGCAGGGGAAAACCAATCTTATTATAGGCCAGAGTGGTTCGGGAAAAACAGTATTGATGAAATGCCTGGTAGGATTGCTGGAACCGGATAACGGTGGGGTATTTTTCAATCAGGTGAATTTTACTGGCATGAAAGAGACTGATCGCACACGTGTGAGAAGAAAAATGGGTATGCTCTTTCAGGGGAGTGCTCTTTTTGATTCTCTTACCGTAGAGGAAAACGTTGTTTTTCCGCTGGAGATGTTCAATAAAAACATGACGAAAAAGGAAAAACTTGAACGGGCACATTTTTGTCTTGACCGGGTTAACATCCTAAATGCCAATCATCTTTACCCTGCCGAAATAAGCGGCGGAATGAAAAAAAGGGTTGCCATTGCAAGAGCCATTGCCAACAGCCCTGAATATCTGTTTTGTGATGAGCCCAACTCGGGTCTCGATCCGCAAACTGCCATAGTAATTGATAATCTTATCAGTGAGATCACCAAAGAATTTCAGATGACTACTGTGATTAACACCCATGATATGAACAGTGTTATGGAAATTGGTGATCATGTGGTTTTTCTGTACAGAGGAGAACTTTGGTGGGAGGGAAGTTCGGAAGAAATACTTACCACCGGCAACAAAGAGGTTGAAGACTTTGTTTATGCTTCTGAACTTGTGCGTAAGCTTAGGTAAGTTTAATGCTTTTACTGCTCTGTTTAAAAGTGTTACCTGCCTGATGCTGACCTTTATTTTGTAACTTTGCAACTTCAAAAATTCCGGCATGATATTATTCATTAAGCTACTCAAGGAAAGTGCTTTTTTTGCCTGGGGAAGTGTAGTAGCAAACAAGCTTCGTACTCTTCTTACCCTGCTGGGTATAACCATAGGTATTTTTGCCATCATTTCAGTTTTCAGCGTAGTTGATGCTTTGGAGAGAGGCGTCAGAAGCTCCATTGCCAGCCTTGGTGAAAATGTAATTTACATCCAGAAATGGCCCTGGGAATTCAGCAGCGATTACCCGTGGTGGCGTTATATTAATCGCCCGACACCACGTGTAAACGAGCTCGATGAACTTATGCGACGTGCACATTTGCTGGAATCAGTTGTTTTTACTGCATCCACCAGTCGAACTGTTGAATTTGGTAATCGCAGCCTGGAAAGTGTTACAATTTTTAATGTAACCCACGATTATGACAAAGTACGTTCATTTGAAATTGAATCAGGCAGGTATTTTTCTCCCACTGAGTCTTACAACGGTCGCAATGTGGCAATTCTGGGAGCACAAATTGCAGAAAATCTTTTTAATACAAAAGATCCCATCGGAAACACCATTAAAATCTTTGGCCGGAATATTGAAGTGATTGGCATTTTTGCCCGTGAGGGAGATGATACTTTTGGCAGCAGCCATGATGAAATGGTATTGCTGCCCGTTAATTTTGTCAATTCATTTATTAATCTTAACAGCGACAGATACAACCCTGCCATACTGGCCAAGGGAAGGGAAGGTTTCAGTAATGATGAGCTTACCGATGAGCTGAGGGGAACCATGCGAAGTATAAGACGCATAAAACCGGCAGGTGAAGATAACTTCGCGCTCAATCAGTCAAGCCTTTTATCAAAACAGTTCGACAGCCTGTTTTCCATTATTAAAATAGCGGGCTGGATAATTGGCGGTTTCTCCATTTTAGTTGGAGGCTTCGGAATTGCCAATATCATGTTTGTGTCGGTGAGGGAAAGAACCGGAATTATAGGAATACAAAAAGCCCTGGGAGCAAAAAATTACTTTATCCTGATTCAGTTTCTGGTGGAAGCGGTTATTTTAAGCCTTATGGGTGGAATTATAGGACTGCTGATGGTTCTGGGAGTATCCTGGCTTGCTTCATGGGGCTTTGATATGGACCTTTTACTCAGTGCAGAAAATGTTTTACTGGGAATAAATGTATCAGTGATCATCGGTTTGATAGCAGGTTTTGTTCCTGCATGGTCAGCTGCCAGACTCGACCCGGTAGAAGCCATACGTACCAGCATTTAATACAAATAATATTTTTTTAAATTTTAAAACAATACGGAAAGGAAAAAATGGACAAGAAAAAAGTTATACTCGTGATCATGGATGGATGGGGTGAAGGAAAAGGCGACCGATCCGATATCATTGCCAACGCCGATGTACCATTTACCAAAAGTTTAAATCAAACTGCGGCTTACACAACCATAAAAACTTCAGGAGAAGATGTGGGTTTGCCCGATGGACAAATGGGTAATTCCGAAGTAGGACACCTGAATATTGGTGCAGGAAGGATTGTTTATCAAGACCTTGTAAAGATTTCAAAAGCCATTAAGGATGGTTCTTTTCATGAAAATGAAACGCTGGCCGAGGCATTTGAATATGCTAAAAAAGAAGAAAAAAAGGTTCATTTGCTGGGTCTTGTTTCTGATGGAGGTGTGCACTCAGCTATGGATCATCTCTTCGGGCTATGTGATGTGGCCAGAAAACATGATTTTGACAAATTGTTCATCCACGCATTCACTGATGGCCGCGATACCGATCCCAAAAGCGGACTGGGTTATGTAGGTCAGCTGGAAGATCATTTAAAGAAATCAGCCGGAACTGTTGCAACCGTGTGCGGAAGATATTATGCCATGGACCGCGACAAGCGTTGGGAACGCGTCAAACTGGCATACGATATGCTCGTCAATGGCGAAGGAGATAAATTTAAAGACAGTGCATCGGCCATTCAGGCTTCTTACGATGATGATGTTACTGACGAGTTTATCAAGCCCAAAGTAATTGTGGATGGAAATGATAAACCCCTTGCCACAATTGAAGAAGGAGATGTGGTAATTTGTTTCAATTTCCGCACCGACCGCCTGCGTGAGATTACAGTGGTGCTGACACAAAAAGATATGCCTGACCATGACATGAAAACCATGCCCCTGCATTATCTTACCATGACCAAATACGACGAATCGTTCAAAAATGTTAAGATCATTTATGACAAAGATGATTTGAAAAATACTATGGGTGAAATTCTTGAAAGAAATAACAGAACCCAGCTGCGTATTGCCGAAACCGAGAAATATCCCCACGTTACTTTCTTTTTCAGTGGCGGGCGCGAAAGCGAATTTAAAGGAGAAGAACGTGTTATGGTATCTTCACCCAAAGTAGCAACCTACGATCTTCAGCCCGAAATGAGCGCCCCTGAAGTGAAAGATGCCGTTGTGGCTGAAATCAAAAAGCAAAAATTCGATTTTATCTGCCTGAACTTTGCCAACGCCGATATGGTAGGGCATACGGGTGTTTATGAAGCCATCAAGAAAGCCGTTGAAACGGTAGACGGATGTGTGAAGGAAGTTACAGAAGCTGCTATTGACAATGGGTATTCGGTTCTGATCACTGCCGATCACGGAAATGCCGATTTTGCATTCAATGAAGACGGATCGCCCAATACGGCACATACTACCAATCCGGTTCCACTATGGTTACTTGACAATGATTACAAGAAACTCAAAGATGGGGGAAGACTGGCCGATCTGGCTCCTACTATTTTGTATATGATGGGCATTGAAAGGCCGGAAGATATGAAAGGCACCATTCTCGTTTAAAGATCATAATCCCGGTGATAAAAAGAGGCTGTCTCAAAACTGCCAGTTGGTCGTTGAGCCTGTCGAAACGACATCTGATTATCAGTTAGATACTCACTTCGACAGGTGTTACAATGAGTTCATCGAATTGCTCAGTGTCCAAATCAAAACTGACTTTTGAGTAAGCCTCTTTTTAATGTCTCCGGTTTGTATTTGAAACCTTTTATTCTTTTAGTTTTTCAACCAACCGCTTCATCATAGGTAACATGGTTTGAGGGTTGGTGCTGCTCAAAATGTTTCCGTCTTCAACCCAGTCTTTACCGTCATAAATGGCACCGGCATTTAAAAGGTCATCTTTTATGGCAAAAAAACCCGTTACATTTTTGTCTTTTACAATTCCTGCAGATATAAGCAACCACGGGCCATGGCAGATGGATGCAATGATCTTTCCTTTTTCAAAGTGGTTTTTTACAAAATTCACAATTTCTTCATCCCGGCGCCAGAGGTCCGGAGCATAACCACCAGGTACTATTACAGCATCAAAAACTTCATTTTTGATTTCAGGGAAGGCTTTATCGGGCTTAAAACTTTGCCCGCCTTTGCCCTGGTAGATCTTCTTTTCAGGTGCTGCTGAAATTACATCAAAACCCTCTTCCTTAAGCCTTAAATAGGGATAAAGGAATTCTGAATCTTCAACCATCTTTTCCAGTAATACAACTACTCTTTTCATATTGGTGTTTTTTTGATTTTAAATGTAAAGGATAACTTTCTGTGAAACCCATGAAAAATTTAATTGTTTGAAAATTGAAGATGAAAAAAGAATAAAAAACCCCGGAACTTTTTCAAATTCCGGGGCTACCAATCAACTAACCAAAACAACATGAAGAAAAAACTTTTAATCTTTTTTGCTACCATAAAACGTTAAATAAAACTTTTTGTTTTATGGTTCAGAAAATTTTTATGATAAGTTAAGTTTTCAGATATCTTATCATATGTAGCTTAACTCAGTCAATGACTCATGAATCATTTTGAAAGTACGCTCAATGTCATTATCGAGCCCTACAGAGAAACGGATCAACCCCTCTGACATTCCCATTTCCCTTTGCAGTTCTTCGGGTACTTCACTGGAGGTACTTTTTCCTGAATTGCTGAAAAGAGTTTTGAAATAACCCAGGCTGACAGCCAGGTAGCCTACACCCTTTTCCTGCATTTTTTCCATGAGCCTGCTGGCTCTTTCGGCAGTATCCATATCGATTGCAATCATTCCTCCGAAACCAAAATCAGGATTCATAATTTTTTTGAACAGTTCGTGCTGGGGGTGCTCCGGCAAACCGGGATAAATAAATTTCAGGCCTATTTCCTTAAATTTCTTTGCAAGGAACATTGCGTTATGGCTGTGTTGCTTCATTCGAATGTGAAGGGTAAACAGGTTTTTGCGTATGCTTGAAGAACGCAGGGGATCAAGCACAGGCCCGAGCAACATAGCTGTTCCGGTATTTACATCAGCCAGGTCGTTAATGAATTGTTCATCTGCACAAATGGCACCGGCTACACAATCATTCTTACCATTAATAAATTTGGTCATACTGTAAACCACAATATGTGCTCCCAGTTTCGCCGGGGCAACAATCATTGGGGTAAAAGTATTGTCAACCAGTAATTTTATACCATGATCATCAGCAATTTTAGCCAGTGCTTC
>JAHYJP010000277.1 GCA_019429055.1 Bacteroidales bacterium | reverse complement strand
CATCCAATAATGGCTGATAATGTTTTGTTAAGCTATCTTTTGCTATCATTCGCCAAAGCTATTTATTTGATCGGATGTAACATCCCGCTCTGCGGCTTTTTTTCGGGCTTGTCCAGAAAAAACATAGTATCTTATTTTTAATATTCATACATTTTTTGGCAGAAAATTAGTAACAATAAGCTGGGATTATTACTGTTTCTTTGATTTTCTGAGCCATGATAATTGTTTCTTTTCCCAGTTTTGTGAGATAGTACTTGTATGAGTTTTTGATTTTTTTAACCAACCCGTGTACGTTTAAGCGCTTGATCAAACGGCTTACCTGAGAGCTGGTCATTGACAACAGTTTTTGTAAGTGCTTGTTGCGAAAACCATTTACGTTGAACTCGCCTCTGACTATTACAAGCAGAATTGCAATGTCAGTTTTTGAAAAAAAGTTGAACCCTTTGTAATTGCGTTCGTTGTGTTGCTTGGGTTGTGTAACTTTTTCCAAACGTTTGCGCCCGATGGTTTTGTTGTCAAAAGCAGATATAAACTCAATATAGCGTTTATTTGCTGCTTTGAGATTGTCCATCAGGTAAACCAAGCTGTAAATGTTCTTTTTGAGCGGAGCATCTTTATTTGACTTTGTCCCGTCACGGTGTACCACCTCGCGGAAGTGCTTAAAAAACGAAACATCATTGACTGTTGTTTCTATGCGTAGTATTTTGCTGAATTTATCGTACATTTTTATGGCTGCTGCACCCATAGTATGTTTTATGCGACTTCCTAAAATTCTCACATTGTAATTGTTGCCCATCTCGCCTTGATAATTCTGGCGAAGTTTTCGGCCCAGAAAGGTGGCAATGTTATCCGGCTTAACGGTATGAATAGCCGTGGCCACCAGTTCAGAGTAAATAGTACTTAGATCAGATTGTTTCTTGAAAACGATATCAGTGGCGTATTCTGCTTGCATGATACTCCAATGGTAGCGTTGATTGAATGCTTTATAAACAGGGCAGTACAGCCAGGCAAGTTCGTCAAGTTTACGGTGAATTTTCTCTACAGAGATGCTATCGGAGAGTTCCTGCGCTCTTACAGTATCGTCAATACTTTCAAAAGCATTGTCAATCAATGAATAATTGATCCCGGCTTGCTTTAACTCACTTGCCAATAGGTTGTGCCCATTGATGTAAACCTGTAAACGAAAAGGGCACCAGGTAGGCACCCTGACATAGCCTAAGCCAAACTGCTTGTCAATAAAGTAGAAGTAATAGTGCAAACACTTGCTCTGATCGGGCTTCAAGAAAGTTTTTCCCGTTGACTTATCATGCCAAGGCTTAAACGTTTTGCAAAGTTCCATTGCCGATATAATATGCACCAATCCCGGATGATCTCCATGCTGTCTGATCCGCTCAGCTATTACATCCTCTTTGCGGATATGTGCCTTGCGTATGAATTCGATTGAAATATCGTTCTCTTTAGCATGTCGCTCTGCGTTTTCCCGGATGGCATTCTTGAAAGGCTCTGCAAATCTGGAATAGTCAAATACTCTGACATCATTTTTGTACAAATACGAGGTCATGCCTTGGGCATACGAGATCTCAGGTAAAGTTCCCGTGAAAACCAGTCTGTCGTAACATCCAATTACGAAATCTATTTTTTCAAAACTGCCTATCCCTTTCGGTCAAGTTGATTTTGTGATTTTCTTAAACGGTTGTGGAGCTGTCTCTACAGCCTGCTGCATTAGTCTATAAAATAACTTTCCTCTATAAGTTGATATTTTTCGATTAAAACGAAAGGCAAATTCGTCTAAATAATATGAAAGATATTTTGGCGAAATGCTCCCTTGATGAGTTCCATATATCCAACGCTTTACAAGCGAATCGACAAGATGTACATGCGGTAATAGTTCATGTGCCGCTTTTCCGCTACCTGAAATGACTTTGGTCTCATGTTTATATTTATCTGAGTTTTTCAAAAAACTATATCCAGTCCAACCATCTGTTACAATAATACTTCCTGGCTCAATTGTCTCCTCAATAAATTGTGACAGTTGTTCCCCAGTTGCTTCGGGTATACATTTGAACCTAACCCTACCTATTTGTTTTCCAATACATTCTGTGGCAACAACCACCAAAGTCTTTGTTTCTGAACCTCTTCCTTGTTTTCCAGTGCCAATTTCTTTACCCCCTATGAAGGTTTCATCTACTTCGATTTCGCCAGAAAGTAAATCTCTTTGAGGTCTGACCATTGCTCTCCGTAACTTTTGCAGCCAAGACCAAGCTGTTTCGTAAGAACCGAAACCCATGAAATCCATCAAATTATTTGCACTTGCGCCTGTTTTTTGAGCAACAACCCACCACATGATATGAAACCAAAGCAATAACGGTTTTCTTGTGCCGTGAAAAATTGTACCACCTGTTACTGATGCTTGATGTTCACAGGATGAACAATGAATCAATTTCTGCTCTGTAATCCAGTATTTATTGTTGCCACCACATGTCGGACAAATGAAACCATTAGGCCATCTTATCTCAAAAATATAATTCCAACAATCCTCCTCATTTCTGAATTGAGCTAGAAATTCTTGAAAATGTTTTGGATATTGTTCGTTTTTACTCATGCTGCATAGTTAAAATTTTTTACTTGACCGAAAGGGATAGGCAGTTTTTGGTATTCTGCATCTTTTACCAAATAATCAATAGTAACATTTAAAGCCTCTGCAATTTTAGCAGCGGTATCACCTGACAGTAATGCCCCTTCCCTCCTCCCAAGTTATGTTGTCTTGGGTATCATCAGTACTACAGGCATATCCGCCACCCACATCCACAATGGGTCTGTTTTGTGATGTTAGGGCTTCCCCTGTTCATGCATTCCCCTCACTATAAGCGCCATCCCATCTTACTCCGTGCAGCCCCGATATTGCGTGTTGTCGTTGCTTCATATCAGGTTTCAGGTTTCGCCACCTCTGGAAGGTTGACCACTGCAAGTTTGTGTAACGAAGCCTAACTGGGTTCACTTGCGTTAAGGCTCTTATAGTCGCTGACCACGAACTTAGCACGCTTCGTTTCCTCCACGCACCTCATGACTGCTTCAGACTGAACGACAAATTGGTCTGTGTAATCCTTTCATATTACTGGGTTTTAAATTAAATGCACGCTTCATGGCGTACCAAAGATACACAAAAGCTTTCTGAATTGAAAAACAGTTTTATCCGCCAATTGGCGGATTTGAACCGGATTTTATCTACCGTTCATTGAAATGTTTCTCGTTCTCGCACCTGAACAAATCCCTGTCGTTTTTCAAGGTCAAGGGTTATGGTTTCGAGTGGGTGTTGAGCATGTTGATCGCGATGCCTTTTGTTGGCATCAATACTGTAAACCAGTTGTCAGGCCATGTAGCAGCACAAAAAGACGTGTTCTACCGTTTAAAGAACAATGCTTC
>JAHYJP010000276.1 GCA_019429055.1 Bacteroidales bacterium | reverse complement strand
CCACAAGATGTACATCGCCAACCAGTGAGCTGTGATTGCCCACCAGGGCAATGGCTTTCCCGTCAAGCAAAGGAAAGTATTTTTCCGTTTGCCATGCCCCGGGAATAATTTCAGAATTCTCAGTTAAAGGTTGACGATGATCTACACTATTATCTTTTTCAACAGCAAGAGAACAGGAAAACTGGCTAAACGCAACGATGATAAGAACAATCAAATTTCGAATCATAAGATCTGTAAGTTTATAAAACTCATCAGAAACCAAACTGAATACCCTGAGCAAGGGGCAGATCGGTGCTGTAGTTGATAGTATTGGTTTGCCGGCGCATATAGCTTTTCCATGAGTCGGAACCCGACTCACGCCCGCCACCGGTATCCTTTTCGCCACCAAAAGCACCCCCGATCTCAGCACCGGATGTACCTATATTCACATTGGCAATACCACAGTCGGAACCGCTCTCGGAAAGGAAGAGTTCTGCTTCGCGCAGATTTTCGGTAAATATGCCCGATGACAAGCCCTGGGGTACACCATTGTTGAGCGCTATGGCTTCCTCGATGGTTTTATATTTTATGATGTAAAGTATGGGAGCAAAAGTTTCTTCCTGCACTATCTCATAATGGTTTTCGGCTTCCACAAGCGCAGGAACTACATAATGGCAGAAAGAACGGTTTTCGCAATCATAGGAAGTACCTCCGAAAAGTACTTTTCCACCTTCTTCTTTCACTTTTTTAATGGCGTTGAGAAAATCACCCACTGCACCTTCAGAAATCAGCGGACCTACCAGTGTTTCCTTATTCAGCGGATTACCGATCTTTTTGGATACACTTTCGTATGCGATTTTCAGCTTCTCAACCACCTGATCGTAGACGCTTTCGTGTACAATTATGCGCCTCGTGGATGTGCAGCGCTGGCCTGCGGTACCCACTGCGCCAAACACCACTGATTTGATGGCCATTTCCAGGTTGGCACTGGGTGCAATAATAACTGCGTTATTTCCACCCAATTCAAGGATAGACCTTCCCAGTCGGGCACCGATAATCCCCGAAAGCTTTTTACCTACTGCTGTAGATCCGGTTATGGAAAAGAGCGGAATCCGGCGATCAGCAACAAAATTATCGCCCAATACCGAAGAGCTGGCAACGATAAGATTGAAAACACCTTCGGGCACATTATTTTCTTTGAGCACACCGGCAATGATCTTTTGTGTGGCAATGGCAGTAAGCGGTGTTTTTGAGCTGGGTTTCCACACCACCACATCGCCGCAAACGGCAGCCACCATGGCATTCCATGCCCATACGGCCACCGGAAAATTGAATGATGTGATCAATCCTACAATTCCCAGCGGTTGATACTGGTCATACATTCGATGCTGCTTGCGCTCGGAGTGCATGGTATATCCGTTGAGCAGGCGGCTTTGCCCCACTGCAAAATCGCAGATATCGATCATTTCCTGAACCTCTCCAAGACCTTCCTCGTATATCTTACCCATTTCAAGCGTTACCAGGTACCCCAGGTCTTCTTTATGTTCGCGCAATTTGTTTCCTATCAAACGTACCACCTCTCCCCTTTTGGGAGCAGGAATCTCGCGCCAGACCTTAAAAGCTTCCTGTGCTTTTTGTATTACAGTCTCGTAATCATCAAGCGAGGCCGTTTGTACACTGGCAATGGGTTTGTTATTGATAGGAGAAACGGATACATTTTCCTTTCCGTTTCCTTGCAGCCAGGCGCTGCCCGTGCATACACCTGAGTTCATTTCTTCAATACCCAGACGTTTCAGGATCTCTTTCATAAAAATTGGATTTGATTGTGATTTTCAATTGTTTTAAGTTCAGATTTTGGATAAAAATCCTTTAAGAACTGTAAAGTTAGTACTTTAAAAAATTGATGGGAAGTTTATTTTTTCTATCGTTATTTGCATTCTAAGAAAGCATTTCTCATTATACCTTTAAATAGGGTTGATTTTTAATGAATTCAGTTATTAATCCACCATCTATCCCACCCCATCAGGGTGGAATAGCGATAGGAAAACATAACCCCACCGATTCCCTGGCCACCCCGGCGGGGTGGAATAAAACAGATAACAAACTATCACACCCCGCTGGGGTGCCTGTTCATCTATCTATATTCTGTATCGCTATGCGCCTTCTCCGAAGGCGTTTTCTCCAATAAACAATTAAACTCACTGGATTTTTTACTAATTTTGACTCCCGTATAAGAATATCATGAAAAGCATTCTAACAAACTACCCGGTAAAATATATCATCATCGCAGTACAAAAACCAATTTTAGCTATATGGTTTCTATTGCTTATGTTGTTTCCTTCCTGCCTGAATGAAGAAGTATGTGAGGATGTAAGCACCGTACCCGTAAGAATTGGATTTTATTTTGACGATCCGGATCAGGAACTACCGGTATTGCTGGCTTTTGATAGTTTGAAAGTACAGGGAGTGGGCAATGATTCCATAATTTATGATTATCGTTACAATGTAAGCCGGATAGAGCTGCCCCTGAACTCCAATGCCGAAAGTTCTGCATTCTTAATCTATTATCCCGCTCCACCCGAAATTGCCCATCTTGTGGTTGATACACTGCAGTTCATTTACAATGTCAAGCCTACACTTATTTCTATGGAGTGTGGTTTTGTCAGTTTTTTTGAACTCATGGAGGTCCGGCACAGCCGCATGATGATCGATAGTATTTCAATTGAAGAAACATCAATAATCAACAATTTTGAAGAACACATTAAAATATTTCCTTTTTTTGATGATGGTAACCCTTAGTGTTGCCCTCAGTGCTCAAAACGAAAACAGGACTGATACGTTAAAAAAAGATTTTGAAATTGAGCCCTTTATAAGGCTTGGGTTTGATATTTCAGCCATTGGCCGAAGCATTTATGAACCGGAAGTCAGGCAGTTGGAAATATCGCTTGACTCAGAACTTTTAAGAAACTGGTTCTTTAACCTGGAAGCAGGTATGATGCAGGTAAGATCAGAGCAGGAAACTTTCAGTTACTCATCCGATGGCTTTTTTGTGCGTACCGGAGCTGATTTCAACCTGTTGGGACGACCCGATGCCCGCCAAAATGACCTTGTTATGCTTGGTCTGCGATACGGCTATAGTTTTCTTCAGCATGAAACTCCTTATTATTTTCTGGATAACACCTACTGGGGCTCGCATTCGGGTAGTATTGAAAGAACTCCTTACCACACCCATTGGATGGAACTTACCGGGGGTGTCAAAACAGAAGTTTTCCAGAATCTTTTCCTGGGCTGGATGCTTAGAATCAAAGTTCCGCTTTTCAAAACCACGGACCCTGAAATTGAGCCCTATTATATTTCAGGTTTTGGACACGGAAAAAGAAAAAGTCCGGTAACTGTTCATTTTTCAGTTTATTACCGCTTTGGCCTTTAGAAGCATCTATTTATGGGTGGCTTT
>JAHYJP010000033.1 GCA_019429055.1 Bacteroidales bacterium | reverse complement strand
CCATATCCTGTTTTAGCCTGCAGATATTTAACATTAAGCAATCCGACCCGTGCTTCCAGATAAAAAGGATTAAGATCTCCCTGATTGATGATATACTGAAATCCTTCACGTGAAATGTCAAATTGATTATTGACAGCACTTAACTTAGCCACTTCAATTACAAGCTGTCCATCCTGATCCATACGACGATCGAGCACGCGTGCCTGCCTGAGAGCCATCCTGAAATCTTTCTGTTGCAATGACAACCAAAGCAACATTTCAGGGTAGATTGTTTTGGAAGCATCTCTCTGCGACCGTTCAAGCAAAACCCTACGCAGAGCATCGCTTTTACTAAAATCAGGATCATTATTCAGCTCATCCTGAATTAAACCTTGCACATTTTCAATGTATGAATCATCCAGGGAAATAAGATCAATATACTCCGTCATCATTTTATCATGCTCACCACGTTGACTGTATATGGCAGCAATTTGCAGGTTAAAAGGATAAGAATTCCCGAGCATGCTTCTGCCCTGTAAATAAGTTTCAAGAGCACGGTCGAAGTATTCTCTGAAAATAAAAGCATTGGCCAGATCATTTACAGAAGGAGGGTGTGCACTCAGGCTGCGGATAAGAGAATCAAAATGCCTGCGGGATTTCCGGGTATCTCCTGACTTATCAAATACGTAACCCAGGTCAACCTGAAAACGCCATCTCCCGGGATTATTGCTGATCTGTTGTTCTACAAGCCTTTCAGCCCGGCGAAATTCGCCCAGTTCTATCAAACATTGCAGGTAGTTGTTATAAATTACGGGAGTCGGGGCTTTTTCGAAAAGCTCTTCATAAAGCACAACAGCCTTCTCAAATTCACCTTCACGCAAATACTGATTGGCAAGCCGTTCATCGGATGATGTATCTTCATCCCGTTGAGCGTATGCTGAAGCCGTTATAAAGAGGAACAGAACCAAAAAAATCCGGAGATGCTTCATAAAACAAACATTTACACAAGATTCAAACGTACAGAGTCCTGTATTGTTTTAGAATTCGGTACGATTAAACAATAAACTCAAACCCGGTATAGGGAACCAGTGCTTTGGGTATACGGATCCCATCAGGTGTCTGATTATTCTCCAGCAATGCAGCCACGATGCGCGGCAGAGCAAGTGCACTGCCATTAAGTGTATGTGCCAGGGTAGTTTTGCCACTTTTATCTTTATATCGCAGCTTCATTCGGTTCGATTGAAAAGTTACGAAGTTGGATATGGAGCTGACTTCGAGCCAGCGTTTCTGGGCTGCAGAATACACTTCCATATCATAAGTCATGGCACTTGCAAAGCTCAAATCGCCACCACACAGTTTGGCAACCCTGAATGGTAATTCAAGTTTACGCAGAATCTCTGAAACATAAGCCAGCATTTCTTCCAGTGTTTGATAACTTTTTTCAGGAGTTGTTACCTGTACAATTTCAACCTTGTCGAACTGGTGCAGGCGATTAAGCCCCCTAACATCTTTACCGTAAGAACCGGCTTCACGTCTGAAGCATACTGAATAGGCAGTGCTTTTTATAGGTAACTTGTCTTCCTGAAGAATAATATCGCGATAAAAATTGGTAACAGGAACCTCAGCTGTGGGTATAAGATAAAGATTATCGAGCGGTGCGTGATACATCTGACCATCCTTATCGGGCAATTGACCTGTGGCATAAGCCGATGCTTCGTTAACCAGAAGCGGCGGCTGATATTCAACATATCCGGCATCTATAGCCTGATCCAGGAAAAAGCTGATGAGTGCCCTTTGCAGTTTCGCCCCTTTTCCTTTATAAACCGGAAAACCTGCACCTGTAATTTTGGTGCCCAGTTCAAAATCTATAATATCATACTTGCTCGTGAGCTCCCAGTGGGGTAATGCATCATTCGATAGTTCTTCAATGTTTCCTTCCTGGCTGATGATCTCATTATCTTCGGAAGTTTTGCCTGCAGGAACACTTTCATGGGGCATATTGGGCAGCAGAACCAGCAGGTTGTCCTGTTCGGCTTCAAGATTATTCAGTTCTTCCTGTAAATCTTTTACCTGCTGCTTTAATTCTGTGGTTTTGGAGCGCAGTTCATTGGCCTCGGCCTGTTTCCCTGACTTAAAAAGATTACCAATTTCTTTGGCAATGGCATTGCTTTCTGCTAAAGTATCATCCAGTTGCTTTTGGGTGGAACGGCGTTTTACATCAACATCAAGTAGTTTTTTCACAATTTCTCTTGCGTCGAAATTTTTGATCTGAAGTCTTTTTATAACCTCTTCGGCTTCATTGCGAATCAAATGTATTTGCAGCATAATAATATTTTGAAGTTTTAATTCCTGTAAAGTATTAATTAAAATGATTTCGAAGAACAAACAGCAAAATTAGGAAATCAGGTTTAAAAATATGATATTAATTTTTTGCAGAATTCTTCTTTTGTAAATATTGATTCCCATAACCAAAAAAACCCGCCGGTGGCGGGTTCTTAGACTTTACGCTTGAGAATCTGGCCTCAGTTTATGACTGTGCAACGGGTTCGACCGAAACAAATGATTTGCCTTCTGATTTTTTCTTGAATACAACTGTACCATCAATCAGAGCAAACAAGGTATGATCTTTACCCATCCCTACGTTTTTACCGGGGTTATGCTTAGTTCCTCTTTGTCTTACGATAATATTGCCGGCTTTGGCTTCCTGTCCGCCAAAAAGTTTAACGCCGAGTCGTTTGCTTTCCGACTCTCTACCGTTACGTGAACTACCGACTCCTTTCTTATGTGCCATAATATTTTATTTTTTCCTGGTTAGCAAAATGATGTTTATCCGATCAGTTCTTCAATCTGGATTTGAGTCATCGGCTGTCTGTGGCCGTTCATCTTCTGATATCCTTTTCTTCTTTTCTTTTTAAAAACCAATACTTTATCGGCTTTTACGTGTGCCAGCACTTTGGCTTTAACTTTGGCACCGTCTACAACAGGAGCGCCTACCTCAATCTTGTCACCGTCAGCCTTTAAAAGTACCTTCTCGAATTCAACTTCGGTACCTTCTTCAGCAGCCAGACGGTTTACAAAAATCTTCTGGTCTTTTTTGATCTTGAATTGCTGTCCTGCTATTTCTACAATTGCGTACATGTTTACAGCTTGTTTTTAAAATTATTGACTTTGTTATAATGGGGTGCAAAGATAAAAATAAATATTTATACAACAAGGCATTACTTCAAAATAATGACTGAATTATTGTCATTTTATTAAATCCCGAAGGAATCATTTATTTCTGAGCCGGTTCATCCATTTTTCTATTCTGCGGGATGGACGATTGGCAACATAAACTCCACCAAGAATAATCATAATCCAGAACAGAAACGACAGTAAAAAAGATTCACCATCAATAATTCCCCAGGCAACCGATACTAAAGGCATCAGATAGGTAACACTGGATGCAAAGAGGGCCGATGTACGTTTTATCAGCCAGAAATGAGCTATTATGGCAAGAGCAGTGCCAAAAACCGACAAAACAGTAATATAGCCCAGGCTTTGCCAACTGCCTTCAACATGAATAATCCTGTAATAGAAATCAGTATAAAAACTAAGATAAATTATTGCCGGAACTCCGATAAAAACAAAGGCGAGTGATGCAATTGTAATTGAATCATAACCTGTAAGATAATTTTTTACGAAATTCATATTAACGGCATAACAAATGGTTGCCATAACTACAAACAAAGCCGGTACAAAATTGAATTGCAGGCTGCCCTCTCCTGCAGCGTAGAGCAATCCGGCAGCACCCAAAAAACCCAGAATAACACCGGCAACATTAAGGTAATGGGTTCTGCGTCCGAAAAGCCATACGCCCAGCAAAAGTGTAAATAGCGGAGTGAGTGAGTTGAGAATTCCTGCCATAAGGCTGTCAAGCTCGGTTTGTGCCCTGGCAAATAAAAAAGCGGGTAAAGCATTGCCAAAAAGACCGGCAATAAGAAAAAGGTGAAAGTTTTTGACCCTGATCTTTGATAATCTTTGTAATGCAAAAGGCAATAAAGCCAGAAAGGAAATAGAAACCCTTAGTGCACCTAATTGAATATAATCAAACGAGACGAGGCCTCTTTTAATCAGGATAAAGGAACTACCCCAGGTTAGCATAAGCAAAATAAGGACGAACCAATCACGAAAAACGGGTTTATTTTCCTGCTGCATAACCGGCAAAGATTAGAAATGTGTCAAAAGTTAAATACTAAATATTATCAGTTAAAATTGAGGAGTACAAATGTATGCATTTAAGTTTGAAGCATTTCCGGGCTTTCGCTTCTTTCCCGGAGTTTTTTGGGGCAATTCCAAAAAAAACCCGAATCTCAAAAAATTATTGATTATTTTTTCTTAATTTTGCACTCCGTTTTTGGTAACGGTAAATAAATTTAAAATCAATTATCTAAAATTAATTTTTAAAACACAAGTCAAATGGTAAGACAATACGAAACCGTTTTCATTATGACTCCCGTTTTATCTGATGAACAGATGAAGGAAGCGGTAAGTAAGTTTCAGACATTTCTGAAAGACAAAGGAGCTGAGATTGTTTTTGAAGACCACTGGGGATTGCGTAAACTCGCATATCCAATCCAGAAGAAGTCAACAGGTTTTTATCACCTGATCGAATTTAAGGCCGAGCCTGCACTTATTGCAGAAATGGAACTTGAAATGAAAAGGGACGAGCGGATCATTCGCTTTCTTACTGTATCTCTCGATAAATATGCTGTGGCATATAACGAAAAAAGACGCAGAGAAAAAGAAGCTGCCAAAGCTGAAGAAACCAAGTAATTAAAAACCTGAAAACAATTTTTTAAAATGGCAAATCAACAAAATTCTGAAATAAGATATCTTGCTCCCATCGCGGTTGATATCAAAAAGAAAAAATACTGCCGCTTCAAAAAAGCAGGCATTAAATACATCGACTACAAAGACGCTAACTTTTTATTAAAGTTTGTAAATGAGCAGGGAAAAATTCTTCCCCGCCGTCTTACCGGTACATCCATGAAGTACCAGAAAAAAGTTTCAAGAGCAATCAAAAGAGCAAGACACCTTGCCTTGATGCCTTATGTAGCAGACCTTTTAAAATAGGGAGGAAAAATAATGGAAATAATTCTGATTCAAGACGTTCCCAATCTGGGATTTAAAGACGATATCGTTACCGTAAAAGACGGATACGGCCGCAATTTCTTAATTCCCAAAGGTATGGCTATTATGGCTTTGCCCTCGGAAAAGAAAAAACTTGCTGAAACACTCAAGCAAAGATCCTTTAAAGAAGAAAAAGTGAAGAAAGAAGCTGAAAAACTGGCTGAAAAAATGACCGATATCCATGTGAAAATTGGTGCTAAAGTTGGTACTTCAGGAAAAATCTTCGGTTCTGTTAATGCCCTTCAAATTGCTGAAGCCATTAAAAATCAATATGACATTGATATTGACCGTAAGAAGATTATGGTAGATGGTGATTCAGTTAAGGAAGTTGGCGTTTACAAAGCCAAAGTTAATCTTCACAAAGAAGTACGCTTCGATATCAAATTTGAAGTAATTGCTGAGTAACATTCTTCAAAATGCAATAAAACCTGCCTCTCAATCAGAGGCGGGTTTCTTTTTATCCGGTTATTTAGTTTTTACAACATAAAAAATGATAACAGCAGCCCGCATAAAACAAATCAGATCGCTTACTCAAAAAAAGTTCAGAAAGGAACTGAGCTTGTTTGTTGTGGAGGGTGAAAAGGCTGTTTCTGAACTTCTCCTGCACAAAAACTGGGAAATAAATCATATTTATGCCCTGGAAAGCTGGTTAATTGAAAATACAATTCCCGGCAATATTCCTTCTGACAGGGTTTCGGAGAAAGAACTCTCACGCATAAGCTCACTTACTACCCCTAATAGTGTGCTGGCATTGGTTAATATTCCGGTATGGAATATCAATGATATCAACCCATCCGGTGATATTACACTTATGCTTGATAATATTCAGGATCCGGGAAATTTGGGTACTATCATTCGCACCGCCGATTGGTTTGGCATTGACAACATTATTTGCTCTGAAAACACGGTAGAGGTTTTTAACCCCAAAGTAATACAGGCAAGCATGGGTTCCTTTATGAGGGTAAAAGTGTTTTATACATCTTTGAAGAAATACCTTGAAAACTTACCTGAACCTTTGCCCGTAATGGGTGCGATGCTTGATGGTGAAGATCTTTATAAAACCGGGTTGCCCGGCAGGGGATTTCTTATAACAGGTAATGAATCGCAGGGAATATCACCGGAACTGGTAAAATTGATTAACCGGAAAATTCGCATCCCACTTTTTCATAAAGCAGGAAAAACGCAACAACCTGAATCACTAAATGCAGGTATTGCCACCGGCATAATTTTATCGCATTTAAGGAATTACGTTAGTTAAACAGGGCAATCCATTCTGAACATTCCCAATTAAGAATTGTTTCATCAATGTAATATTTAAAAGCTGATACGTAAAATAATAACTTTGAACATGCAGGTATTTTTATTGGCTCTGGCTCTTGTGGCATTGGCCATTGGCGGTATCGCCATCAAAATGTTTTTTATTCCCGGCGAAACGTTTAAAAAAACGTGCGGAAGTACTTTCGATCCTGAAACCGGCAAACCCAAACCCTGTGCCTGTGCATCAGGACAGCCTGAAGATTGTCATAATTCAGAAGAATCAACATCCTCCAAACTAATAATTAATCTGAAAAAAAACTGATTAATAAGAAGAGTTATCTCTTTTAAAACCTTAAGGCCTGAAAAGATTGTCAGAGTTCACTCCTGGGAATTACCTTCAGGCCTTCTGTTGTATATGTACCGTATTCGTTTCCTCTTTCGGAAAAAATAAAGAAAGCCTGAATATCATTTCGTTTCTGAATGAATTCTTTGGATCGCTCCAGTCCCATCACCATAAACGCAGTGGCAAAAGCATCGGCAGTAGTGCAATCATCAGCGAATACCGACACGCTCAGCAGATTATGTTCAACAGGACGTCCGGTAAAGGGGTCAATGGTGTGTGAAAAGCGTTGCCCCCCCTCTTCATAATATTTCCTGGTAGATCCGGATGTTGCAACGGCTCTGTTGTGCATTTCAACCATATAGTCCCAATCCTGTTCAGCAAACATATCCTTTGCAGGTCTTTCAAGACCTATGCGCCAGGGTGTGCCATCCGGTTTTAGTCCCCGTGCAATAAGATCTCCGCCAATTTCCACCATATAAGTCTCAACTCCTTTTGATTCAAGGAGCTTACCGGCAAGATCTGATGTATACCCCTTGGCAATGGCATTAAAATCAAACTGAATTTCAGGAATTGCTTTAATAATCCTGTTTCCTGCTACAGATACTTTCTGGTATCCGACAATTCGTTTCAGACTGTCAATTAATGAGGGTGTCATTTTTTGTCTGTCTTCAAAGCCAAATCCCCAGGCATTTACCAATGGACTTATGGTAGGATCAAAGGCCCCGCCTGTTTGCTCTGCTATTTCAAGGCTGCGATTTAAAACGGCAAGAAAATGCTCGTCAGCCTGGTAGGCTTCGTTCCTGTTTATAAGCGAAATGGTGGAGTTGGGGATATAATAAGACATGGACTTATTAACCACATTAAAAATGCTGTCAATAGCTTCCGAAAAATCTTCACCCCCATCACAGTAATATGAAACGGAATAATATGTTCCGAAAACCACACCTCTGATATTGACAAACCGGGGTTCACTTTGCTGTGTTCTGCAGGATGAAAGGAACAATGTTATTATAATAGCTGATAAAAATAAACTACGCATGTTTTTTATCTTTTGATTTGTTTACAAGAGGTTCGGTGTGAATTGAAATGTGAGTCTCTTCACCATAGGCTTTTCTAAGGGTTTTTTCAAGGTCTATAGTGATATTATGGGCTTCTTCGATATTCAGTTCGTTATCAACCTTTATGTGAATATCAATGGCAATGTGATTGCCTATTTTGCGGGTTTTCAGCTCATGTGGGTCATGAACGCCATCAACCCCAGACGCCAGTTCTATTATTTCCTCTTCATGTTCTTTGGATAGAGATGTTTCGATCAATTCCAGAAGAGTGTCACGGGTAATTTTGATGGCAATTCTAAAAATAAAAAAGGAAACTAAAATGGCAGCCAGTGGATCAAGGATTACCCATTTTTGTCCGAGAAAAATGGCTCCGCTAATACCCAGCAATGTGCCAAATGACGAATAAGCATCGCTGCGATGATGCCATGCATTGGCAATAACAGCCTGGCTATTGGTTTCGTTTCCTACTTTAATGGTATACCTGAACAAAATTTCTTTGACAATTATTGATCCGATGGCAGCATAAAGAGCCCCCATTCCGGGTTGCTGAAGGATATTTCCCTGGTAAACAGAGTAAATTTTCACCGAACCACTATACAAAAGGCCTAAACCTACCAGAATCAAAACTCCACCCACAAAGGCAGTTGCCAGGGTTTCAACTTTACCATGACCGTATTTATGGTTATGATCTTTAGGGCGGGATGCCACAGAAAGACTGCCAATCACTACCAGATCAGTTGCAAAATCACTGACAGAGTGCACCGCATCTGCAACCATGGCTGAACTTCTGGCAAGGATACCTGCCAGGAGTTTGATAAGTGTTAATATCAGATTAGCCACAAACCCCACCCAGATTACCTTACGGGCACGATCATTAGGAGTTGTTGTCATGGGAATTATTTGTTGAAAACAAAACAGCCCTGAATTTTTTATTCAGGGCTGCAAAGTTAACCTCCAAAATCATCTAAGTCAATATTTTCTTCAGGTACACCCAGATTGTCGAGCATTTTTAATATCGACTCATTCATGATGGGTGGTCCGCAGAGATAATATTCAACTTCCTCGGGTTCTTCATGTTTGCTCAGGTAGTTATCAAGCACAACCTGATGAATAAACCCGGTATAACCATCCCAGTTATCTTCCGGCAGTGGTTCTGATAAGGCTATATTAAATTCGAAGTTGGGAAATTCCTTTTCAATTTTCCTGAATTCATCTTCGTAAAAAACTTCTCTTTTAGATCTCGCACCATACCAATAGGAAACCTTTCTGTCGGTTTTTAGTGTGTGGAAAAGATGGAATATATGAGAACGAAGCGGAGCCATTCCGGCACCTCCACCAATATAAACCATTTCTCGTTCTGTTTTCTTGATAAAGAATTCACCATACGGACCTGATATGATAACTTTGTCTCCCGGTTTTCTTGAGAATACAAAAGAAGAACAGATACCCGGGTTCACTTTCATAAACTGATTTTTCTCATTGTCCCATGGAGGTGTAGCAATACGAATATTCAGTTTAATGATATTTCCTTCGGCAGGGTGATTGGCCATGGAATAGGCACGGAATATGGGTTCAGGATTGCGCATCTTAAGATCCCACATTTTGAGCTTATCCCAGTCGCCACGAAACTTATCCTGCACTTCAATATCCTTAAAGTCAACTTCACAAGCTGGAACATCAATCTGGATATAACCACCGGACTGGAATTCAAGTTCTTCACCTTCAGGCAGTTTAACCACAAACTCCTTGATAAAGGTTGCCACATTGTCATTGGAAACCACTTCACATTCCCATTTCTTAATACCAAATATTTCTTTGGGAATTTGAATTTTAAGGTCCTGCTTAACCTTTACCTGGCAAGAAAGGCGCCATTTATCCTGAATTTCCTTACGGGTAAAGTATCCTACTTCTGTTGGCAGTATATCTCCGGCCCCATCCAGTACCTGGCACCTGCAAACTGCACAGGTACCTCCACCACCACAGGCACTGGGCAGATATATTCCATTATCGGCAAGTGTGTTAAGGAGCGTGCCTCCTGCATTGGCTACAAGTTCTTTATCATCGTTAATGGTTACCTTAACCGGTCCACTGGGCACCAGTTTATGCCGTGCATAAAGCAACACTCCCACCAGCAAAAGCATAATGGCAAGAAACAAAACTATACTTAGGGTTATAACCCATAAATTACTTACATCTAACAATATCATGATTTCAAGAATTTCATAAAATTGATAATTACAGTTCAATACCCATAAAACTCATAAAGGCAATTCCCATGAGTCCGGTTATAATAAATGTAATCCCTAAACCCCTTAAAGGAGCAGGAACATTAGAATACCTGATTTTTTCGCGTATAGCTGCAATCCCCACAATAGCCAGAAACCAGCCTACTCCGCTTCCAAGTCCAAAAGATGTGGCTTCAGCAATATTGGCGTAGTTACGTTCCTGCATAAAAAGTGAACCACCGAGTATGGCACAGTTAACAGCAATCAAAGGCAGAAATATGCCAAGACTACTATAAAGAGTAGGACTGAATTTTTCAATGATCATTTCTACCAGTTGCACCATTGCCGCAATAATAGCAATAAACATAATAAATGTGAGAAAACTGAGATCAACCGATGCAAACTGAGGTCCCAGCCAGGCAAGTGCTCCTCTGCCAAGGATATAATTCTCAATCAGGTAATTAACGGGGACTGTGAATCCAAGCACAAAAATTACAGCAAATCCTAACCCTACTGATGTTTTAACTGTTCGGGAAACAGCCAGATATGAACACATCCCCAAAAAGTAGGCGAATACCATGTTGTCGATAAATATTGACCTGACAAATATGCTTACTAAATCTTCCATTTTTCGTTTGTTTTAAAATTGGTAAAACAGTTTTATCCCTGATTAGCTAACATCAACAAGGGCTTTATCGCGATGACGGTGTACCCAAATGATTACACCCACGGTAATGAGAGCCATTGGTGGTAATATCATCAAACCATTGTCAACATAACCAAAATTATACATAAAATTGGGGATCATCTGATATCCCATCAGTGTGCCTGAACCTAAAAGTTCCCGCACTGCGGCTACCAGCAGAAGGATGCTTCCATAGCCGGCTGCATTACCTATACCATCAAGAAAAGATGGCCACACTTTGTTCTGAAGTGCAAATGCTTCCAGCCTTCCCATGATAATACAATTGGTTATAATCAAACCAACAAATACAGATAACTGGCGACTGACATCATAAACGAAAGCTTTCAGAATCTGGTCAACAAGAATTACCAGCGATGCAATAACGGTCAATTGTACAATAATACGTATTCGTGGTGGAATACCATGTCGTAATAATGAAATAATCACGTTGGCAAAGCCCATAACAGCTACAACCGCAATTGCCAATACCAGCGATGCTCTTAGTTGAACCGTAACTGCAAGTACAGAACATACGCCAAGCACCTGAACTGTAATAGGATTTGATGTACCTATAGGATCGGTTATCAGTTTTCTGTTTTTGGGTGAAAACAGAGATTCTTTGGGTACTGTATTTTTTTCGCTCATAGTTCTTTCTGTTTTTCAAAATAAGGTTTGTAAACTTGCAGGCCATTTCTGAGCATGGCTGTAACTCCATTGGAAGTAATAGTACCGCCACTAATGGCATCAACTGCATGGGGGTCATCTGCAGGGGCACCGCCTTTAACAACAGTGACCGATCTGAAATCGCCTGAATCGTCAAAGATCTTTTTCCCTCTGAATTGATTCTGAAAGGGCGGGTCGGCAATCTCTGCTCCCAACCCGGGTGTTTCGCTTGCGTGATCAAAGTTGGCTCCGGCTATGGTATTCAAATCGCCAAGAAAACTCAGATACCCCCAGATTGCACCCCAAAGACCATTACCTCTTATGGGAACGATATAATAGAGCTCATCATCAACATCAGCTATAAATAAAGGGAGTTGCCTTTCTTCAACAGGCTTGCGGTTCTCATCCTGCAGGTCAACTTCAAAGGCATCTCCTTCAACTTCTTCTCCCAGGTGATTGAGCACTTTAGTTACTTTAATGTATTGTTCAAAGAGCTCAATAGCTTCTCCCCGGGGTGCAGAAATACCAATTGTAGATAAAATATTCTGCATTTTTTCGATGCGCATATTTCTTTCCTGCAAAGGTCTTAACAGTGTTGCAGCCGACGAAAGAACCAGGGCTACAATAATAACCATTACAGAAGCATAAATAAAAACATACCGGTTACTCATTTTTTTCTATTTTAGATTGTTAAGCCTGTGTTTGTAAACGAATTTTTTGCATGCGCTTCATACGTTTTTTCACTCTTGATTCAACCACATAATGGTCAATCAATGGGGCGAAAACATTCATAAAGAGAATGGCAAGCATCATTCCTTCGGGATATGCCGGGTTAACAACCCGGATCAGAACTGTAATAACCCCGATCAAAACACCATAAATATATTTCCCTACACCTGTTTGCGATGCAGAAACGGGATCAGTTGCCATATATACAGCGCCAAAGGCAAAACCACCCATAATTAAATGCCTGTAAGCGGGCATTGCCATGAAATCATTTACTGCAAAAAGATTCAGGATTAATCCCATTGCCAATCCACCTAAAAATACTGAGGCCATTATGCGAAAACTACCAATGCCGGTAGCTATGAGCACAATTGCGCCGAGTAAAATGGCAAAGGTTGATGTTTCACCAATTGAGCCCGGAATAAAACCAAAGAACATGTTAAAATCGGATGGCATGGCACCTTCACCGGCAGCCATTACAGCAAGTGCGGTTGCACCAGAAAATCCATCTACCAATTGCTGACCTTCCTGCAAAGTGGTTTCTATCCATACCTCACCCGAGAGATAAGACGGGTAGGCAAAAAACAGAAATGCACGTGCCAGTAGCGCAGGATTAAGGATATTCATTCCGGTACCACCAAAAACCTCTTTACCGATAATAACAGCAAAAATGGTTGCTACTGCTACCATCCACAAGGGAGTTGTAACAGGAATCACCAGGGGTATCAACATCCCTGACACCAGGAATCCTTCATTAACTTCATGATCGCGGGCCGATGCAAAAATAAATTCAATGGCAAGACCTGATGCATAACTTACTATAATGATGGGTAATACATGAATGAGTCCGAACAGCACCTGATCCATAAAAGCAACTTCCTCACCAGTGGCACGATAATGCTGAAAACCAACATTCCAGATGCCAAAAAGCAGTGGCGGAATAAGTGCAATGATAACATGCACCATCGTTCTTTTCATATCAATAGCATCACGAATATGAGAACCTGACCTGGTGACATCTCCCTTCACATAAAGAAAAGTTTCAAACGCTTCAAAAGACCTGTGGAGCTTTTCAAAACGTCCGCCCTTTTCAAAATTGGGTTTTACCTTTTCTACTAAATTAATTAACGCCTTCAATTTCTTTTCTTTTTGGGTTAATAATAGAATAATGTGTATTTCCTTTCAAACAGACAAATTTATGAGAATTCACTTCTGATAACATCCAGCCCTTCACGAATGTGTTGCTGTATTTCGATTTTGGAGGGACAAACATATTCGCAAAGTGCAAAATCTTCCGGGGCTACTTCATAGATGCCCAGTTTCTCCATCATATCAATGTCGCTGATCATGATTGACTTGATAAGCTGCATGGGCATAATATCCATTGGCAGTACTTTTTCATAAACGCCTGTTACCACGAAAGGTCTTTCCCCGCTTCGGATATTGGTATTATGTCTGAATTTTTTCCAGGGCATCATAAATGCAGGGAACGATCTTGACAGACTGAATTTATCAAAATTGGGCATGATCCAGCTGAATATTTCCGGCTTATCACCTTCGGGGATTACAGAAACCAAATCGTCATAAAACCTGAGATAGTCATTTTCGCCAACATGAGTTCCTGTAAGCACATCACCACTGATAATCCGGCGATTTACACCTTCTTCAATACGCAAATTAGTATCAATAATCTCGCTTATGCATGCGCCACTTATAACCCTGTAGTATCTGGGGTTGAGCACTTCCGAACCTGCAAGTGCAATGATTTTCGAGGCATCATAAATTCCTTTTTCAAACAACCGGCCAATAGCAATCAGGTGCTGAACACCCACATACCATACAACATCGCCTTTATCAACGGGATCAATATGATGTATCTGGATTCCTACATTACCTGATGGGTGTGGACCGGAGAACCTGTGTAACTCAACTCCTTTGGCATTTAAGAAAGCACTGCTCAGATTACTGTCAACATGAACACTCAGATGTACTTTACCATCCGTAAGCTTTCTTAAGGCGTTAAGTCCGGTTTGAAACTCATTTTCCTGTCCGTTTACTATAAAATCCATATCGGCTCCAAGAGGTGCACTATTGAAAGCTGAAACAAATATCGCCTTGGGAGAATCGTCTGGATTTGCAATAACAGAATAGGGTCTTTGCCGGATGGCAGGCCATAAACCGCTTTGCAGAAGTTTATTGATTACCTGTTCGCGGCTGAGAGTTTCCGGGTTAGCACTACCAAAATTCAGAAACTCATTGTCATCATCTGCCTGGATAACCAGTTTCATTATGCGGCGTTTCTCTCCTCTGACCAGATCTGAAAAAACACCACTTACCGGTGATGTAAAAATAATTTTTTCGTTATATTTATCGAAAAACAATGGAGAACCTGCTTTAACTTTATCTCCTTCTTTTACAATCATTTTGGGAGTAAGGCCATGAAAATCAGGTGGACAAACACTGTATTTTGCAGAACGGGGCGTTGTGTTTAGAATTTTTTCTGCTTCACCCAAAATAGGGATGTTCAATCCTTTTTTGATCTTAATTATCTTTGACATTTCCTTAGATCTTATTTTGAACGATTTTAAACAGCAAATTTATGCATATTTTTAAATCTTTTAAATTTTTCAGCCAACAAAAAACTGTTGATATTAATAATATTCATATAATTCATTTCGTTTTAAACTAAATAAAAACCCTTCTGATGCCCAACATTTTTTTTACAGCCAGCAAAATTCAGGTATTTCTGCTCATATTTACCCTTTTATTTTCGCTCAGCGCAAATGACAAAAGCAATGCATTAAAGGCTGAAAGCAGAAATTTTTCTTCAATAAATCTTCCGCAAATTGATACCCAGTCGGAAGTTGAAAATCAGCCACCAACTGATGATTATTACCAGCGGGATTATATGAGATATGGCGATTTCGTATACACCAACAATGTAAAAAGCATATTGTTTAATCGGAAAGGATGGGAACTTACACCTCCTATTATTGAATTAAATTCGGGAGAGAAACTTGAATTGCGTTTTGACGATCTGGATGGTGATTTTAAAAATTATGCCTATACCATTATACATTGCAATGCCCTCTGGCAACCTTCGGGGCTCATGGAGTATGAGTATATTCAGGGGTTTTACGAAGACAGGATCAATAATTATTCTTTCTCCAGAAACACCAGAGTAGGTTATACACATTATTATCTTGAATTTCCCAATTCAAATATGAGACCCATAATTTCGGGCAATTATATACTGAAAGTTTTCCATGATGGTAATCCGGATGATGTGATTTTAACGCGCCGTTTTATGGTTTTTGAGCAAAACCTGACCATCGATGCAAAAGTTAAGCAGGCCGTTAATCTGCGCTACCGCGATATAATGCAGGAAATAGATTTTTCCATAAACACCAGCCTTTACCCAATCTCAAACCCTTTCCGCGATCTGAAGGTGGTTATTACGCAAAACGGTCGTTGGGATAATGCAATATTTGATCTTCAGCCCCGGCTGGTTCAGGGCAACATGCTTATTTACGACCATGAAGATGTAAATCTATTTATGGGAGGAAATGAATTCCGGAATTTTGACACCAAGAGTTTAAGATACAGAAGTTTGCGTGTTAAGGAAATTAATCCGATTTCGCAGGGCTGGGAAGTTTTACTGCTTCCTGACAGAAACAGGAGGTTCCTTCGTTACACCACATCCAATGATATAAACGGCAGGTTTCTTATAAAAAACGATGATTATCCTGATGATATGCTTGAAAGTGACTATACCTGGGTACATTTTGCACTGCCAGCCCCAAGCCCGATGGCAGATGGTAATGTTTATGTCATGGGTGAACTTACAGGATGGAGCTATACATCAGAAAACAGGATGGAATATAATTACCGCGATTCGCAATACGAACTCAGACTTCTACTCAAGCAAGGTTTCTATGATTACAAATATGCCTTCCTGGAAGACGGTGCCGAGGAAGCCGATCCGTCACTGTTCGAAGGCAGTCATTCCGTAACGGAAAACGAATACGCCATTTATGTCTATTATCGCAAACCTGGCGATCTCTACGACAGTCTCATAGGGGTACAACATTTCCTGTCAGGATTCTGAGAATCACCCCCCTGTCATCAGGTGTATTACAGCAACTTTATCACCTTCTTTAATGAAGGTATTCTCGTATTCATCTCTTTTGATGGTGGTATCATTCAAACGAACCATCAGCATTTTATAGGTAAAGTTTTTTAACTCCAGTAATTCTTTTACTGTGATTTTATTATAGCCATCAATACTTTCGGGCCGGTTATTCAAAATTATTTCCATTTTTCAATCCATTCAGGGGAATCAGAAATCTTAAATCAAAAAATCTTTCTGGCTTCTGTTTTTATATAATTCAATGCTTTTCGTGTAGCAAGCTTATCAATACTCATTTCCAGCAGAGATTTGCTGAGTTCGGCAGCCAGAGCGTTTTCATCCTGCTTTGCGGCAGAAATATTTATTTGCCGCACCATTTCTTCTTTTGCGCTTTTTACCAATTCCCATGCTTCATGAGATACATACAATTGCTGCGACAAATTATGGTCATACTCATCTCTTATGGTTTTAATAAGCATCTGCTGAAATTGTTTAACTTTCATTTCAGGTTTGTGCACCCGCATTACCAGGTTGCCCGGTGAGATCCTTTCAAGAAAAAGAACGATTCTTTCATATGCCTGTAACCTTACGGGCAATGACAGTTTTTGTTTTTCCTCCAGCAAACGAAGCTGTTGTTTTCTTTCTTCCTGTTTGAAAAACTCTCGGAGAATATACCAGGCAGTAAAAAAAACAACCACTGCGGGTAAAACAAAATTAAACATCTGAAAAAAATAGGCCATACATTCTGATTTAAAAATTTTATGCGCAAAGATAAAGATATAATGCAAAATTGTGTTTACTCTAAAACTTACAATTCATTTTATGCAATATATATCTGAAAGGAATTCTTAGTCGTATCGATTTTAATTTCTTAATTTTGCGCTTTCAGTGAAACAAAGCACCATACTGCAAATCAAAACATTATTCGTTTAACACCCTTAATACGAAATGCTATTATGATAACTTTATCAAACAGAATTAATCAGATGTCCGAATCGGAAACCCTTGCCATGTCAAGAAAAAGCCGTGAATTAAAAGCCCGGGGGTATGATGTGATTAATCTCAGTCTTGGAGAACCCGATTTTTTCACTCCCGACAATATAAAGGAAGCTGCAAAAAATTCCATTGATGAAAATTTTTCTTTCTACACACCTGTAAACGGATACGCTGAACTCAGGCAAGCCATTGCAAAAAAACTGAAAAGAGATAACAATCTGGATTTTACAGCTGACCAGATAGTAGTTAGCACAGGTGCCAAGCAGGCCATCATGAATACTTTACTTTGCCTGGTTGATCCCGGCGATGAAGTGATCATACCTACTCCCTATTGGGTTAGCTACGACCAGATGGTAAGCCTTGCCGAGGGCACACATGTATTTGTTGAAGCCGGTATTGAAAACGATTTTAAAATTACGGCGCAGCAACTTGAGGATGCTATAACCCCGAAAACCAAAGCTTTTATTTTTTCCAGCCCATGCAATCCCACCGGATCGGTATACACAAGAGATGAATTAGAAGCACTTGCCGGGGTTTTCGAAAGAAATCAGCATGTTTATATTATTTCAGATGAAATTTATGAGCTGATCAATTTTGGAAAAAACCATGAAAGCATTGCTCAATTTCAAAATATAAAAGACCGGGTTATAGTTATTAACGGAGTTTCCAAAGGTTTCGCCATGACAGGCTGGCGTGTGGGATACCTGGCAGCACATATCGACATTGCTAAGGCAACCACCAAGTTACAGGGACAGTTTACCTCTGCCACATGCTCCATCGGACAAAAAGCAGCCGAAGAAGCCATGAGTACACTTCCTGAAGAAACCTGGGGTATGCTCGAAAAATTCAGAGAAAGACGCGACCTTGTGCTGGAGCTCATGAAAGAAATTCCGGGAATGAAGACCAACGTACCCCAGGGTGCTTTCTATATTTTCCCCGATATCAGCAGCTATTTCGGAAAAAGCAACGGTGAGCAAACCATTAACAACGCCAGCGATCTTTGCATGTACCTTCTCAATAAAGTTTATGTGGCCCTGGTACCCGGTGATGCATTTGGTGCTCCCGGATGTATCCGGTTTTCCTATGCAACATCCAATGAACTTCTTATTGAGGCTGTAAAGCGCATAAAAGCAGCACTGGCTGATCTCAATTAAAACAACTTTGCCCATGACAGATGAAAAAAACATCCGGCAACTTTTTGATAATTTCAGAAAGCAAAAAATCCTGATTATTGGTGACGTAATGATCGACTCTTACCTGTGGGGAAAAGTCGACAGGATTTCGCCTGAAGCTCCGGTTCCCATAGTTTCGTTGAAAAAACGTGAAAACCGGATGGGTGGCGCTGCCAATGTGGCTTTAAATATACAGTCGCTTGGGGCAGAACCCATATTATGTTCAATCATTGGCAAAGATGATAAAAGCCATGTGTTTTTTGAACTCATGAAAAAGCAGGATCTTGACGTTTCGGGACTCATAACCAGTGAAAACCGGATTACTACAACCAAATTCAGGATCATTGGCAATAATGTGCAGATGCTCAGGGTGGACGAAGAAACCGAGAAAAGCATTACCGAAGAAGAAACATCAAACCTGATTGCTAAAATTGACCAGTTGCTTGACCGCGAAAATATCGGAGCCATTGTATTTGAAGATTATGATAAGGGAGTAATTACCCCTGTGCTTATTGATGCCATTGTAAAACTGGCCAAAAAATATAAAATTCCGGTAGTGGTCGATCCTAAAAAGAAAAACTTCATGAACTATCATGGAGTAACTTTGTTTAAACCTAACCTTAAAGAGCTGCGCGAAGGTCTGAAACTGGATGATGACCTGGATACAATGGACAGTATTTCGGCTGCCGTAAAAGAGCTCCAGAAAAGGCTGAATGTTGATACTACCCTGACAACCCTATCGGAAAGGGGGGTTTTCTTCAGCAAAAAAGTTTCTGATGGAGAATTTGAAACCGGCAACATTCCTGCTCATATAAGAGATATTGCAGATGTATCAGGTGCCGGCGATACAGTAATAAGCATTACTGCATTATGCATGGCTTTGAACACTGATGTTGAACTGATGGCAAAACTTGCCAATCTTGCCGGCGGGCTGGTTTGTGAGTATGTGGGAGTGGTTCCGGTTGACAGGCAAAGGCTCTTTGATGAAGCAATTAAAAAACTTTGACCACAATTTTGCTTTAAAAAATGACTCAAAAGAAGAAACTTCATGAATTCAGAAAAGAATATACCCAGGGTGGATTGAGTCTTTACCAGGTACTCCCCGATCCTCTTGCACAATTTAACTTATGGTTCGACCAGGCAGTTTTTGCCGGTTTACCAGAGCCCAATGCCATGACACTGGCCACTGCCGATAATAAGGGTAATGTGCGTGCCAGAGTTGTCTTGCTCAAAGAACTTGACGATAAAGGATTCATTTTTTACACCAACTTTAACAGTCGAAAAGCGCAGGATCTGGAACAAAACCCCAAAGCTGCACTTGTTTTCCTGTGGCTGGAACTGGAAAGGCAGGTAAGGGTTGAAGGTATTGTTGAGAAAGTTTCAGATGAAGAATCTGATGAATATTTCAACAGCCGTCCCAGGGAAAGCCAGTTGGGTGCATGGGCATCGGATCAAAGCAAAGAGATCGTTACCAGGGAAATGTTGTTTGAAAAATTCGCCAGGTTGGAAAAGGAATACGAAGGGCAAACCATCCCTCGTCCAAAATTCTGGGGCGGATACCGGCTAATACCCAGCATAGTGGAGTTCTGGCAAGGAAGACCGGGAAGGCTTCACGACAGAATACTCTACAGATTTAAACAGGAAGATGGAATTTGGGAAAGAGTAAGGCTGGCACCTTAGAATGATAGGTTAAGATTAAGATTAAGATTAAGATTTAGGTTGAGGCTGAGCGATAGCGAAGTCCCGAGAGCAATAGCGATTCGGGATTATGATTGTGAGAATGGCGAAGGATAAAAAAGCTGATAGTATTTAGGTTCAATTGATAATTCCCAATTGATAAATTATTAAAGAAATATTTAAAAGATCAGATGGCGAAGAAAGAAGAAGTTCGCGGCATGTTTAACAAAATTGCCCACAGGTATGACTACCTTAATCATTTTTTATCATTGGGCATTGACCGTCAGTGGCGGAAGAAATTACGTAAAACACTTTCAAAATACAACCCCGACAGCATACTTGACGTTGCCACCGGCACTGCTGATCTGGCCATAGAACTGGCTAAACTCAAACCCACAACAATCATTGGTGTTGATATTGCAGAAACCATGCTGGCCATGGGCGATAAAAAAATTGAAAAAAAAGGACTACAAAACATGATCACTTTGCAGGAGGGCGATTCTGAAGATCTTCCCTTTGAAGATCAAAGTTTCGATGCCGCTGTAGTATCATACGGCGTGAGAAATTTTGAAACTCCATTAAAAGGCCTTACGGAAATTCAAAGAGTATTGAAACCCGGTGGCGTTCTTATGATACTTGAATTCGGGATGCCCGACAAATTCCCTGTAAAGCAGGGCTACAGTTTTTACTTTAACTTCATTCTGCCACTATGGGGAAAGTTTTTCAGCGGAAGCTACGATTCCTACAAATACCTGCCCGAATCGGTTAAAACTTTCCCTTACGGAAAAGCCTTTACTGATTTACTGAAGGATGCCGGTTTTAAAACTGCCAAAGCTAGAAAACTTACAATGGGCATTACATACTTGTATGAAGCGGTGAAATAAACTTCAATTAAGCTGCTTGATATACAGATGAGAGAAATTCAATAACTTTACTGCAATATTATCATATCAACCTGCGTTTTGGGATTGAGCCAAAATAAAGACAGTAATCTTAATTTTTCATAACCCGCATAAAGTGATTATAAAGAATAATAGCATTATTTTCATCCTGGGCCTGCTGTTTCTCATATCAGCCATGCAACCCGCCCATTCGCAGAGAAGCAGATCTTTTGGTATTGAAAATTACCAACGTCACGACCAGAAAGATTATCATTTTGGTTTTTCTTTGGGATTTAACAAACTGAATTTCTCTCTCAAGCCTATCAGCAACCTGCACAATGTAGAAATGGCGGGCAATCTGATTGCTGAATTTGATACATTAAAATCAGTTTTACCCGGAGCTGAGTATGGTTTCAATATTGGCATTGTTTCCAACCTCCGCCTTGCCGACCAATGGGATCTTCGGTTTATTCCAACCCTTACTTTTGGTGACAGAAATATTATTTACAGAGGAGTTAAGAACGGTAATCCTATTTCCCGAACACAGCAACTGGAAAGTACTTTTGTAGACTTTCCCCTGCATCTGAAGTATAAATCTGTACGGATGACAAATACGCGCGTATATGTGATCGGAGGACTAAAATATAGCCTTGACCTGGCATCGGTTGAGGACAAAGAAGATTTTGAAGACGAAATACTGGTACGAATTGGGAAAAATGATTTTTTCTATGAGATGGGTGTGGGATTTGACTATTATTTCTACTACTTCAAATTTTCAACCGAAATCAAAGCCTCTTTCGGGATCAAAGATATGCTTTCAAGAGAAAACAGCATGTTTGCCAATTCCATTGACCGGCTTAACTCAAAGATCATTATGGTTTCTTTCCTTTTTGAATAAAAGAGGTCATTTGCTCTGAAAATTTGATCAACCCTCACCCTCCTGCTCAGTAAAAAGTTTTTTCAGCGGAATCAGATCGTTATTCCTGAATAGTTTGTCCTGAAGGCTTTCTATAAACTTTTCATTTAAAAGAAACAACCTGCTGTTGTATCTATCCTGCGGAAAAGTATTTTCCTCTGTAAATTCATCAAAATCAAAACCTGTAAAATTAAGCTCACAGGCTGAAAGCTCCCACTGTTCATCGCCCATATATAGAAGCGGTAATCCTTGCGTACGGCAAATAATGGGTCTTGTATCGTAAATAACACAGCGATGGTTTACCAGGAAAGGACATTCACCATCAGAAGCAGGTTTAATTCCATTTTTCAGGTTATCCCCTGCCTGTTCTTTAATGGCAAAAAATTCAACAGGGAAAATGCTGAAATCCATACAACATGAGTCGCAACCGGCTTTACAGTTCAGGTGCGGAGCGTGTAATTTGTAAAGTTCAGCACAATGAAGATCCATCTCATCTCTTATGGCAAAATATTCTTTGAAAAATTTTTCGTTTCCCATGTCCAAAATTACAGATTATTGAGGAAGGTAATGTAAATATCTATGAATTCATTAAAATGGGTTTCCATGGGGTTATGCCCGGAACCTTCTATAATAATTAATTCCATACCCTTGATCTGTTCAACTACTGTACGCCTCGATTCATAAGAAACCCAGCTGTCATCAGCACCCCAGATGGCAATGGCAGGAATACTCAGATCTGATGCTTCAAGTTGATGAATTTCATCAGAATACCGCGCAGAATTTAATATGGCCCGGGCGGTGCCGGGGATACTGAGCGGCTCCATATATGCACGGACCTGGGAAGGTGCGGGTTTTTGCCCGTAGGCAGATTCAATCAGGCCCTCTACCCTGCCGGGTTTAATGATCCAGCTTTCCGCAATATTACCTATAAATGCAGTTGACCCTGGAATACGAAAAACCAATGGTAATTTTCTTTCCTGCGGGTTTATAGATGAAAAGAGGGCAGCCCCCACAAAATTAATACTCTGGTAATTCTCAGGATAAAGCAAAGCCATGGCCTGCACTATGGCACCCCCCATCGAATGTCCCGCCAGGTGCCATTTCTCACCCGGAAACTGCTGATTGAGAAAAGCATTTAAAAGTGCAGCCCTGTAGGTTACCGATTGATTTTGCCGGGGAGCACGGTCGCTGTAACCAAATGGAGGAACATCCACCGCTAAGGCACGATACCCCAGTTGCGACAAACTATCTGCCACCTCTTCCCATGAATAGGTTGAACCCCCAAAGCCATGTACCATAATTACATTGCCCCGTAATTCATCATTACTGCTTTCCCAAAGCCGGTAGTGCAGCTTCAGACCATCAATGGTTATGTACCGGCTGTTTGGAAACGGATAGTTTGGTGAAGCCAGAATTTTACCGGGAACAACAGCAAAAAGTAATACGAGGAAAAGGCTGCGGGTAAAAAAGAATCTTAAAAATCTTCCATCCCTGGTTTGAAAAAACAATTTGTTCATGTCGTTAAAAATTCTTGTGATCCGTTATCATAAACCGTGAATTCAGCATTCTGTTCAGATTCACTTTTATCTTAACGCATTCGCCCCTTAATTTCCTCCACATCTTTCTTCAGCTCCATTACCATGCGTGCCAGGCTTTGCTGCGAGGTACCTTCGCCGGGTATTTCTTCGGCAATGAAGTTTTTAAATTTCCATACTTCGCGCACATCGGCCACATTAACCTCATAGGGTTGGTAAAGGGTATTGAGAGAATACAGGCGCAGTACTCCTCTTTCTTCGAGCTGGTTTTCCACAATTTTAAAAACAACGCCGTCATTAAGGGTAAGAATGATATAGGGCTTACCGCTTACAATGTCGGTCCAGTCCTGCAGAAACTCTCCGGTAATCCAGGCTCCTTCGGGTATGGGAAGCATTGAGTCGCCGCTCACCTGGAAACTGCGGTATTTTTTATTAGCCGAAAGGAAGGGAAGCTGAAAGCGCGGCAATTCTTTAATATACTCCGGATCGGCAAAACCGGTACTATAACCGGCCTTGGCTTTTTCGGCAACCAGTTCAATATTTTCGCGATTGCTTTTATCGATGGTAGTAGCCAATACACGTATATTGCTTCCCCTTACGTACACGTCGCCCCCACGCTCCAGTTGCGAAAGCTGGAATTCCGAAAGCTTATTCAGATCTACCCGAAGCAGGGTATCAGCCGATATGCCGAAATAATCGGAAAGGGTCAACAGGTTTTCCACGCTGGGCAGTACTCCGCTGTTTTCGTAACCGCTGAGGGTAGGACGTTTGATCCGGGTGGAAAATGCTACTTCATCCTGGGTACGTTTGCGGCGCTTGCGCAATAGCTTCAGGTTGGTTGCAAAAAAAAGTTCCATGGCTGTAAATATTTACAAATTGATAAACAACAAGTTAAAATGTTGACTGATTTTTTTAACAAAATTCCTTCACAAAGCTACATCTTTTTGATTAAATTACAAACATAATTTATGATTGTATTACCATCAAAAAGCAGGGATTTGATCCCGCACGAGCGGGACTTCAAGCCTCCGGCTTTCAATCCCGTATGGACGGGACTTCGAACCTTCGGTTCTCAGCATCTGATAAATGACATATAATAACCGCCATATCGTCCACTTCGATCTCGACACTTTTTTTGTGTCGGTAGAGCGGCTGCTCAACAGCAGCCTGCAGGGAAGGCCCGTGATTATTGGCGGCACATCGGGCCGTGGAGTGGTGGCCAGTTGCAGTTATGAAACCCGCCGTTATGGGGTACGCTCGGCCATGCCCATGAAGATGGCCCTGCAGCTTTGTCCCGATGCCATTGTAATACGCGGCGACATGGAGGCTTACAGCAAATACTCCAACCTGGTAACGGATGTGATTGCCGACAAAGCGCCCTTGTACGAGAAAGCATCTATTGATGAGCACTATATCGACATTACAGGAATGGACCGTTTCTTCGGCAGCCTGAAATGGACGCACGAACTGCGTGAAACCATCATCAAAGAAACCGGTCTGCCTATCAGCTTCGGATTATCGGCCAACAAAACCGTGGCCAAGGTTGCCACGGGCGAGGCCAAGCCCAACGGCGAACTTTACGTGGAACAGCCCGCTATCATACCTTTTCTGGCTCCCCTTTCCATACGCAAGATCCCCATGATTGGTGAAAAAACCTATATCAGCCTGCGCAACCTGGGTATCGACAAGGTGGCTTTACTGCAACAGATGCCCATGGAAATGCTGGAACGTTTAATGGGCAAAAACGGCATTGAAATATGGAAGCGGGCACGCGGCATCGACAACACTCCGGTATACAACCACTGGGAACGCAAATCCATGAGCACCGAACACACCTTTGAGCAGGACACCATCGACATTGCCGGTATCAACAACCTGCTGGCCAGCATGGTGGAAGGCCTTTGCTACGATCTGCGTTCGCAAAACAAACTCACCGCCTGCATTACCGTAAAGATCCGTTACGCAAACTTCGACACTCACACCCTGCAAAAGCGCATACCTTATACCGCCTTTGATCATGTGCTGATACAAACCGCCCGCGAACTTTTTCACAAACTCTACACCCGCCGCATGCTTATACGCCTGGTGGGTGTGCGCCTGAGCCACCTGGTAAGCGGCTCGCAGCAACTGCATATGTTTGAAGATACCCCCGAAATGGTAAGCCTTTACCAAACCCTTGACCGCATAAGACGAAGATTCGGCCGCTATGCCATAACAAGAGCGGTAAGCCGCAGGTAAAAGAGAATGCCGGAATCGCAGAAACAACAGGCTTTGGGCTACCTGCACATTAATTTTTCGTTAAAATTTCTTCCATTAAAAACAATCCATAAAATAATTGGTTATACGTGGGAAACTTTTTTTATAATTTTAGTTTCCAAAGTTTTCCTGAATAAAATAACACACTGACACGGCTATAAAAAGCATAAGCAAAAAGACATGCAGGATATCATTCAAAAAATTGCTGACATTTATTTTCGTTATGGCATAAAAAGCGTTACAATGGATGATCTGGCGCGCGAACTGGGGATATCGAAAAAAACACTTTATCTCCATTTCAACGATAAAAAAGATGTAGTAAGAAAGGTAATTGATCATCTTATTAAAGTTCAGAAATGCGGAATAAGTGATGCTTTGAATAAACCAGGCGCCAATGCCATAGACAAACTGATGATGATGACCCACTTTTTTGCCGAACATCTGAAAAACTCCAATGCATCCCTCACCTACGATCTTCAGAAATACTATCCTGATGTATGGGATGAGGTGATAGAGTTTAAGCGCGAAGAGGTATACAGGCACATTATAGACAATATTGAAACAGGCATACGTGAAGGTTTATACAACGATGATATGAATTACGAGATCATTGCACGGGCTTACGTATCGCGCATGGAAATGTACCAGACCGATCTGTGGCAGCCACTTGACAAATACCCTCTGGCTGAAGTATTCCAGTCACTTTTTATTTATCACATCAGGGGAATTGCCAGCAAGAAAGGAATGAGTTACCTTGAAAAAAATATGGAAAACTGGAAGTTCTGACCAAACAAAAATGTGTTCAGGCGGTTAACAATAGTCATTTACCGACCCTGAAAAACATATTTACCGATTACAACTATTAAAACGAAATCACAAAAAATACATTTACAAAAAATTAAAAACCGGCAAACAAAAAAATGATGAAGCT
>JAHYJP010000275.1 GCA_019429055.1 Bacteroidales bacterium | reverse complement strand
TTGTAACGACTCCCCGTGTAACTGAAGAAAATGCTGATGTAAATGTAATTACGTGGATTAAAAACGAAACCGGGAATACACAGGCAATTGAACTTCGAACAACTATTGTGGAACCTGGCGGCAAAGATATAATGACTTTAGGAATTGTAATAAAATAACTTGTTTATTTTATTACAATGATTTACCTTTGGGTTATGGAAAATATAAAATTCATATCCGAACGGGACAAGCTTTTATCTCCTTTTTTAGATGAAAAAACAAGAAGGCTTTATCATGCTGTTGAATCAAAGGTACTTGGACGCGGTGGTATAGCTATTGTAGCCAAGGCTACAGGAGTTTCACGCACTACCATATCGACTGGTCTAAAAGAATTGGAAAATAGTAAAAATATTGATATTGTTACTAAAAGGCGAATTAGGCAAAAAGGAGGAGGCCGAAAGAAGGCGGTAATTAAATTGCCGGAAATTAAAGTTGAACTTGCAAAGTTAGTTGAACCAGCACTTAGGGGAGAACCTGATTCGCCATTAATGTGGACCAGTAAAAGTCTTAGAAATTTGGCAACCGAGTTAAAAGCAATAGGATTAAACGTGAGCCATAATTTAGTTGGTGAGATATTAAATGAAGAAGGTTTTAGTTTACAAGCAAATAGAAAAACTGATGAAGGTAAAAGCCACCCGGATCGTAACGCTCAATTCGAGCATATTCATCAAAAAATACAGGAATTTCAATCACAAAATCAACCTGTAATATCAGTAGATGCTAAAAAGAAAGAACTTGTGGGTAATTTTAAGAATGTTGGTAAAGAGTTTTGCAGAAAAAAAGAACCGGAAAAGGTGAAAGCCTATGATTTTCCAAGTGATGCTGATGGTAAAGCTATTCCATATGGAGTGTATGATATAACTTATAATAAAGGTTGGGTAAGTATAGGTATCGATCATGATACTGCTGAATTTGCTGCCGAAACGATCAAAAGATGGTGGAGACAAATGGGGAGACCGTTATATCCTGGCGCTCAAAAAATTTTGATTACTGCAGACGGAGGTGGAAGCAATAGTTCGCGTAGTCGTCTGTGGAAAAAGGAATTACAGAAATTATCTAATGAATTGAATTTAATAATAGAGATATGCCATTTCCCTCCGGCAACAAGTAAATGGAATAAAATAGAACATCGTTTATTTTCGGTAGAGTAGAGTACAAAGCTAACAAAAGTCGTTAGCTTTGTAACCCCCTCATCAAACCGTACGTGCGGTTTTCCCGCATACGGCTTTCCTAAAGACTTCTTCATTGGCATTCACAGGAAGTCGGTGCAAAGTGTATTTTGTCGGGTCTATTAAACCGTATTGATTTACAAGCAAATCAAAGGCTTTTTGTCTGTAAAGCCTACACTTTCTCTGACTTTTTCGGTTAAAATAGCGGTATAATTTTGTGGACAGATAATACCGTAGCCTTCTTTTGCTTATTTGTGAATAACTCACCCCTTCTATTGTAAAGTAGTTCAGCCATCCCCTGATTATTGCATTAAGACCATCGGCTGTCTCTTTTGCCGGGCTATGTCCATGACTGTCCAAAAATATCCTGACCTTTTCCCTGACCTTCTGCTCAGACTTCTTGCTGGGCATGATTTCCCAATATTTCTTGTCTTTTACAAATAGGTCGCGACTGTAACGGACGGTAAACCCCAAAAAATCAAAGCTCATTTCGGTGGCTTCTACTTTCCTCGTTTTATCCCCGTTCAGTGCCAGCCCCATACGGCTGATTAACTTGGTTAACCGGTCGGTTACTGCTTTCGGAATGGACTTACCCATCAAAACAAAATCGTCCGCATACCTTACTATTTTAACTCCATGTTGATGAAACAGGCTTCCCGGATTGTTAATTATCCTGTCCAGCAAGTGAAGATAAACGTTCGCCAGTAAGGGCGATATTACTCCTCCCTGCGGTGTTCCACGGTTGTTCCTCTTACCTCCCTTGAACTGTCCATCCTCGAAAATCGGGACTTTCAGCCAACTTTTGATAAGTTTTAGGATGCGGGGGTCTGATACTCTTTCTCCTATTGCTATCATTAGTTTGTCATGAGGTATCGTGTCAAAGTATTTGCTCAGGTCGGCATCCAACACTTCTGTTTTTCCTTCTTTAAGGTGTGTTTTTATGGCCGTCATAGCATTCTTTGAGCTACGTTTTGGACGGAATCCATGTGAACTTTCTTCAAAATCTGCTTCAAATATGGGTTCAAGTATCAACTTACATGCTGTCTGCGCAATTCTGTCCTTCACTGTGGGTATCCCCAAAGGTCGTTCTCCTCCGTTTGCTTTGGGTATCATCACCCTTTTTACTGCTTTAGGACGGTACGTTCGACTCCGTAGCTCTTCCCCCAGTTCTTTAAGGTATTTTTCAACACCATATTCCTCTACATCTTTTATCGAAACCTTGTCAACTCCCGGCGAACCGCCGTTTTGTTTTACCCGTCTCCATGATTCCCTTAAAATGTAGGGGACAAACATTTTGTCATACAACACATAAAACCTGAACTTCTTTTCCTGCTTGGCTTTCTGATATAGTTTCCCCTGGAAGGCTTCCAATCTTTCTGCATCCGGTATCTCACTGCGGCGCCTGCCTAACAGTTTTAACTGCCCGTCTGCTCCAACCTTATCGTGATGTTTGTCCATCAATTCTGTCTTTTATCGCCTTTGAAAACTTTATCTTTAGTAATGCCCCTTCGCTATCCGCGCTTTTACCTTTTCGCGGGTCATACACTACTATGGGCATATCCGACTCCCTCGCCCGCCTTGACAGGGCTGCGTTAGGGTATCCCACGTTCATGTGCTACCTTATCCTGCACGCAACACCATCCTACCCCGGGTACCTACCGGATTGCTCGTCGCCGTTGCTTCATCCGGTATTACAGGTTTCAGCATATCTGAAAGATTGACCGGTACCATTTGCGTAACGAGGCTTCACTGATGCAGCTTACAAAATCGTATTTCCCAAGCTTCACAAGGTTTGTTTCCGCTCCCAGTGTCAGGAATACTTCAACCTGAACGGCAAATTGGATTGAAAAGAATTTTCATCTTTTTAGGTATTTATTTATATTTACACACGCCTCGTGGCGCACCAGATTGCACAGAATTGGCGAGGAAAACCATTACTGAGTTATGAAATAATAGTGAATCTCATTGGATCAACAAAAACTACAAAAGGTTTGGACGTAGTTTGTGAATTAAATAAGAATAAATACGAAACCGGTATTGTAGTTACCGATGAAGAATTGAACAAGATTAATTTATTGAAAGATGAATTTCATGGAGAATGGAATTACAAAATTAGCCCTAATATGGCTCCATAATGATTAACTTAATTCATTACAGCTCCTAAGGGTGAACCATCGTCTCCGGTTATCGTACCGGTAATGGTTCTTGTCTGGGCGATTGCCCCGAGTTGGGATATCAGAAAAATCCCAACCAAAAGAAACTTTGCAAAGGACATACAACGTCCTTGT
>JAHYJP010000274.1 GCA_019429055.1 Bacteroidales bacterium | reverse complement strand
CAGTAATGTAATTTTTTAGCCGGGCACACCCCGTAAAGCAATTTAATTATTATTTTTAAAAAGTTTAGTTGTTACCATCACAAAAGGCAATCTAAAGACATGCGAGATTCATTGGGAAATAACCCTAAGAAAAAGCCATCCAACAATCGCGATCATATTGCTGATGAAATAAACATTAGCCAGGAAGAGATAAAAAAACTTATTTCTGAGAGAAAAGAAAGATTAAAAGAGCTGGGTGCAATCAATCAGGCCACCCGTATTTTAAAACAGGAAATGCCCATTCATGAAATGTTGAATCAGATTGTAGGCTTTCTGCCCCCGGCATGGCAATACCCTGAAGATACAGTTGCACGTATTAAATATGGTCAAAACTCATTTATCAGTGGTAAAAACTTTAAAGAAACATCCTGGTTTCAGAAAAAATATTTCGAAACCATAGATGGCACCGAAGGATTAATTGAGATTTACTATTTAACCAAACACACCAAATCAGACGAAGGTCCTTTCCTTTCAGAAGAAAGAGATTTGATAAACAATCTTGGTTCCATCATTACAGGCTATCTTAATACCTATATCGGGAAGGATATACTAAAACGAGCAGGGTTAAACAACAATCTTTTGCCATACAAAACCAAGCAATATCATAGCCCCCTTACAAACTTTGAAAATCAGACCGACTCATTATCTTCATTAGAAGATAATGGCATTTTTCACCAAACCACATTGGATGAAGATTTGGCTGAAATTAAAAAACAACAAACCTATGCCCACACCAACCGTCAGCTGCTGCAGAAATTTTTGGTAAAACACAATTCAGATAAAGACATTTACCACGATATGATGCATTGGCGGGTTCGGGAGATTCTACTCGTGGCCAACCTATATGATGCCTATAATATTGAACTGGAAGGTAGGTTCTTTGAACAGATTACTGGCGAATACTACAGACTTGCACTATCATCAGCACCCCGGATAACAGGTGTATCAACACCCGAAGAAGCCCTTGAAAAACTTCAGACCAAGCATTTTGACCTGGTGATTCTTATGATGGGAGTTGACAAACACACCCCCATGCTGCTTAGCAAGGTTATAAAGAAAATATACCACAATATCCCCATGTTTTTGCTTCTCAACAACAACAGCGATATAGGTATGTTTGAAGACGGAAGTAAAAACCTTGGACCCATCGATAAGGTGTTTGTGTGGAACGGTGATTCCAATGTATTTGTGGCAATGGTCAAACACATTGAAGATCTGATGAATGTGGAAAACGATATAAACATTGGCATGGTTAGGGTAATTTTGCTTGTGGAAGATTCAGCCCAATACTATTCAAGATACCTGCCCATATTGTACTCCATCATTGTGGGTCAGACCCAAAAGCTTGTAGAAGAAGTTAATACAGATGCCCTAAACATGTTGTTGAAAATGCGGGTGAGACCCAAAATCTTACTGGCCACCAATTACAATGAGGCATTGGCATTGTTTGATAAATACAGGGATAATTTATTATGCCTGATTTCGGACGTGAAATTTGAAAAAAACGGAAAACTTGACGAAACTGCCGGACTAACCCTGGCCGCATATGCCCGTGAACAACTTCCCGATCTGCCTGTTTTGTTACAATCATCTGATACACAAAATGCCCAAAAGGCTTTCCTGCTAAAAACCATTTTCATCAATAAGAATTCCGAAACCCTGGAGCAGGACTTACGCAGTTTTATTGACTATTATCTGGGGTTTGGAAATTTTACTTATCGTGATGAGGAAGGGCGCAAAGAAATTGCCGTGGCCCGGTCGTTGAAAGAATTTCAAACCCATCTCAAACACATCCCCGAAAAATCAATTTTATACCATACGCGCAAAAATCACTTTTCGCATTGGCTTATGGCCAGGGGTGAAATTCATATTGCAAAAAAGATCAAACATCTTAAAGCAGAAAATTTCGAATCTACCGAATCGCTGCGCCAAAATATGCTCGCCATTATAGAAACCTGCATCAGAGAAAGTAAGCAAGGCAAAGTGATAAAATTTGAAGAATCAGCAATTCTCAATGAGACCAACATTGTGAGTCTTGCACAAGGATCATTGGGCGGCAAAGGCAGAGGATTGGCACTTATTTGTATGCTGATCAATAATTTTTCTTTTGACGAGATACTGCCAGACATCAATATCCGCGCTCCAAGAACTTCGATAATTGGTACCGAAGAGTTTGAACAATTTATGCAACGAAATAATCTATACGAAAAAATTGTGCAGGAAACGGATTTTAAAAAAGTACAGCAACTATTTGTTGAAGGGGAGTTATCCCTTACTTTGGTTAAGAGACTCCGTACCTATCTCCAGCTTATCAACAAGCCACTGGCTGTTCGCTCATCCAGCCTTTTTGAAGATTCTCTGATGCAACCTTTTGCCGGAATATTCGATACCTTTTTGTTGCCAAACAATCATCCTGACATCAATGTGCGATTGAAACAAACTACTGATGCCATAAAACTGGTTTTTGCTTCTATTTTTTCCCCCACTGCCCAAACTTACTTCAAAGCGGTAAATTATAAGGCAGAAGAAGAAAAAATGGCAGTGATACTACAGGAAGTAGTTGGTAATCAGTATGAAGAATATTTCTATCCGCATATAAGTGGAGTGGCTCAATCCTACAATTTTTATCCTTTCTCATACATGAAACCCGATGAAGGATTTTCGGTGGCTGCCATTGGATTGGGCAAGTATGTGGTAGATGGTGGAAAAACTTATCGCTTTTCGCCGGTACATCCCAAACTGGAGATTTATACTCCCAAAGACCTGTTTAAAAATTCGCAGCTACATTTTTATGCCATCAATATGGCCCGCAAGGAAGTTAATATTATGGAAGGGGAAGATGCGGGGTTGATAAAACTTGAAATAGATCAGGCCGAGAAACACAAAACAATTACCCATTGTGCTTCGGTATATGATTTTTCTAATGAGCAAACCATACCAGGCATTACCCAACCTGGCCCAAGGGTAATCAATTTTGCCAATATCCTCAAGTACGACTACGTGCCTTTCGCTAAAACACTGGAAGTTATTCTCGACATTGTATCTGAAGCATTGGGTTCGCCCATAGAAATTGAATTTGCCGTCGATCTTAATAAAGACAAGGAAGGCAAGGCTTCCTTTTACCTGCTTCAGATCAAACCGCTGATCAAAAACATTATTGATAATGAAATCAGTATGGATGAGGTGGATAATGAACGACTTCTCCTGTACTCCGAAAACGGCATGGGTAACGGAAGAATTGATGACATTGAAGATGTTATTTATTTGGATATGAAGAAGTTCGACAAACTGAAAACCGAAAAAATGCGCGATGAGATCGCTATGCTCAACCGCAAACTGGTAGATGAAAACCGCAAATACATTTTGATTGGCCCGGGCAGATGGGGCACACGCGATCGTTTTATTGGAATAC
>JAHYJP010000032.1 GCA_019429055.1 Bacteroidales bacterium | reverse complement strand
AAAACCACGGACCCTGAAATTGAGCCCTATTATATTTCAGGTTTTGGACACGGAAAAAGAAACAGTCCGGTAACTGTTCATTTTTCAGTTTATTACCGCTTTGGCCTTTAGAAGCATCTATTTATGGGTGGCTTTTATATATTCAAGTAAAATGGCATTGAGTTCTGACAGTCGCGTCTCTGATATATGTAGTTTTTCGTTGATTTCCTGCAATTCCCTGTTTTTTTCTTCAATGGTTTGGTAAGCTATCTGGGCATCATCTCTGGCAGCCTGGAGCTCCTCAATCAGATCATTGGTATGCGATATATCCTTGAAAATGCAAAAGAATCCCTCCTGGATATTACCATTAGAATTCATCTGGGGTGTAAGTGTTATGCTAAGATGTTTGTGCTGATTCTCTGCTGTTTTTATGCTTATCTCCATTGCAGTCCTGTCTCCCTCATCAAGTTTACCGGCCAAATCCATAAGTTTTTCCATTTCATGGTTCGATGCCATAAATTCTGACAGGTTGCGGTTTATTAATTCACCGGTTTCAAATATATCTTCCATGGCCTTATTGCAGAGAAGAAAATCATAGGTAAGGTCAATAATAGCAACACCTTCGCCGAGTTTTTCAATGAAGTTGCATAGTTTGTCCTTTTGCTGGTCAAGCGGAGTAGCCACACGATTTATCTCTGAAATACCTGCAGGATAAGAAGCTAATCCGATCCCGATGTTCTCGTTTAAGATATGAACCTTCATCAGAAAATAATTTAGTTAATTCATAAACTATGCTAAAACTCTGAATATCAAATCTCCGTTAATTTTTATCTGCTTCCCAATAAAAAATCCTTTACTCTATAATGGATCAACAAAGTAATTACAGGTTAAATAAAACCGAAAAAAGTGACAGTTAAACTTACTGACATATTTTTATAATAAGTACAAACACTTAACAAGAAATCAGAAATTCCCACATAGCTATTTATTTGTCCAAGTTTTAATAATGTTTAACCAAGATATTCTTTGATTAGGTAATTAATAGGTGAAAAAAAAGTTATCAACAATGATTTTGTATTTTCAAACACCTTATTTTCAGCATTTTAAATATTTTTACACCCTTATTGGTCAAATTGCAGTAATACACGGAAATCACATCTGAATTCTTTTTTTATTTTTGATTGTCACTAACAATATTTTACATTGAGGTTAACTGTAAAACAATTCAAGGGAATACTTCTCATAGGGGTTTTTACTTACCTTACCCTTTTTTCACTCCATGATGCAAATGCATCCCAGGGAATTCCCACTATGATGAATTACCATCATTCGAAATATCGGGCCGAAACCCAAAACTGGTCAGTGGTGCAAAACAGCAAAGGCTTTATATATGTTGCCAATCTTAGTGGAATTCTTGAATTTGACGGTAATTCATGGCGACTGATCCCCCTTCCGGGAAACAAATACGTAACATCACTGGCCATAGATCAAAACGATGTAATTTATGCCGGCAGTCATAGCGAATTTGGCATCCTTAAGCCCGACGCAAAAGGATTTCTTCATTTCCATTCACTCCTTGATCTTTTTCCCGACAACCACAAGGAGTTTTCATTTATCTGGCAGATTGAACCCACATCAGAGGGAATTTTCTTTTCCAATTACGACCATCTTTTCCGTTTGAAAGATGATACTTTAACCGCGTGGGAATACAGCAGATTCAGCAATTTCTTCAGCATAAATGATCAGATACTGGTTTATGACATTGGGGAAAATAAAGGATTGATGTATTTGAAGGATGATAGTCTTATCCGGTTTAATGATTCCGATGCACTTTCTGGTTTAAGAATATCCGGTATATATCCCTTCGACAATAATCGTTTAATGATTTATAGCCAGGAAAAGGGGTTTTTCACTATCAATGATATAGTTTCAAATCCCAGGCTCAGTTTTAAGCCGGTATTTTTAGCCAGACAGGATGCTTATTCTTTTCTTCAAAAAAACCAGTTCACTACAGGTCGCCGGCTTAAAAATGGCAATTATGCATTTGCCACCTTAAAGGCCGGTGTAATAGTAATGGACAAGTCAGGTGCAATCATAAGTGTCATTAACGAGGACTTGGGTTTGCAAAACGAAACCGTAAATTATATTTTTGAAGATCGTGACAGTATTCTCTGGCTTGCCCTGGATAATGGGCTCAGTAGTGTGAATCTTAATCTCGGAATCAGGTATTGGAGCAGCAGGTATGGCTTAAAAGGCTCTGTATTAAGTATAAACAGATTAAATGAAACCATTTATGCGGGTACCTGGCAGGGACTTTACAGGTTAAAAATCAGGGATCATTCAGAGAAAACTTCTGCTGACGATGCTTTGGAATTTTCAGGACATTTTGAAAGTATCGAACAGATCAGAGGAATTACCTGGCAAATTAACCCGGTAATTTATGATGGAAACGCTATTTCTCTATTAGTATCCAGCAGCGAAGGGCTCTTTTGTGTAGACAAAAACAACCAGATAAAACGACTGGAGGAAGGACACTTTTATTATTCACTGCAATCGGAAACCGATCCGCGTTTAATTCTTGCAGCTGGCGGCCTTGGTTTAAATGTATATAAAATAAATTCCGATTGTAAAACCCTGGAATTACTGTCCAGCTTTCCTGATTTAACACATCATGAGATCTACAGGATCACTGAAGATAAAAACCTGAAATTCTGGTTAACCCACCGAAAAGATGGAGTTTCTTGCATTGAAATTGTAAAAACCCCCGAATCTGATGAAAATAACCTTAGTGAGGATCACTCTGAATATTACAGTTTTGAGATTAAGCATTTTAACTCTGATTATGGATTACCAGCGGCTACCAGCCTGGAAGCATTCAAATACGTCAACAGTGTTTTTTTTATTTCAGATGATGGAATGTTTCAGTTCGTGCCAAAAACACCAGAAGGTAATGCATCTTTCAAAAGGATTAACTTCTTTACTGATCATCTCTTGCGTAATTATATTTCAGTAAGATTTATAAAAGCCGGAAACGATGGTAATATCCTGGCACAAGTGCACAAAAAGAACAGCAGAAATAAGAAAGTAGTGAAAATTACATATGATAAAGAACGAAAACATTTTGTTATCAACGACAACAGTTATAACTTTTTAGCTGGTCTTACAATAAATGATATATATTTTGATGGAACAAATAAAGAATCATGGATTGCGGCCGATGACATTATCTATAAATACACAAATGAAAAAATTGCTGAAAACCTGAACCTTGCCTGCTTTATTAGAAAAGTTGATGTAAATAAAAGGGAGATCTGGGGAGGCAACAGTAATACGGCTCAGGTTGATTTAATACAAAATCCTTATTTTTCGCACAACAAAAACAATTTCAATTTCAAATTTGCTGCTACCGATTATATTTTCCCGTCTTATACAGTATACTCAAGCAAACTCAGGGGATCGGAAAAAGACTGGACTCAATGGTCAGATCAGTCTTCCAGGTTTTTTACCAATCTTCCACCCGGTAACTACACATTTATGGTTAAAGCCCGCAATGCTTTTGGCAACGAAAGCAATGTGGATTCTTTCAGTTTCAAAATCAAAAAACCCTGGTATACCACAATAACTGCATTGATATCTTATGTAGCTCTTTTGGCAATAATTGTCTGGAAAATTGTAAGAATGGTAAACAAGCAATTATTTTATATTAAAAGAAGACTTGAAGAAAAGATAAAGGAGAGAACACACGAAATTGAGGAGAAAACCCTTCAGTTGAAGGAAGAAAAGAAAAAGTCGGACCAAATTCTTCAAAACATTTTACCTGTAAAAATTGCTGAGGAGTTAAAAGCAAACGGAACAGTAAGAACGCAATATTACGATCTGGTAACCATAATGTTTCTTGACTTTAAGGATTTCTCAAAAATATCGCAGTTTATTAGCCCTCTTACTCTTATAAACGAGCTCAACAATTCTTTCACTAAATTTGATGAAATAGCCAAAAGAAACCGATTGGAGAAAATTAAAACCATTGGCGATGCTTATATGTGTGCAGGAGGACTTCCTGAGCAAAACGAAACCAATCCTTTTGACTCTATACTTGCTGCCCTGGAAATACTTAGTTTTGTTGGAATAGCTGAAGAAAATCAATGGTTAAGCGAGGTAAGAATAGGAATCCATACCGGAGAAATACTGGCCGGGGTTATCGGAAAAAATAAATTTGCATACGATATCTGGGGAGAGGCCGTTAATATTGCCAGTAGGATGGAAACAGCAAGTGAGGCAGGAAGAATTAATATTTCCGGCGAAACTTTTGAACTGGTAAAAGACTTTTTTGATTGCGAACACAGGGGAAAACTGGAAGTCAAACACGGAAATCAGCTTGACATGTATTATGTTTTAAGGATAAGAAAGGAATTCAGCAAAGATGGAGAAGGTATGTTTCCAAACGATCTTTTTTGGTACAAACTCAATGATCATCTTAACCTGGCAGAAGTGTAATTAATTTCAATTCACGTTATTAATAAATTTTAATTTGACTGATTATCAAAATAATTTTTTGAAAAATACATGTTTATACTGATAGAGTGATACTCATTATACTTATTTTTGAAGTGATTAATAAAACCTAATATTTTCTTCACAACATGAAATTAAATTCGCTCAGAACATTGGTTTTAAATAAGTTAAAGAAGGAGTTAAATCCAAATCTTTACTATCATAATTACCAGCATACTCTGGATGTTTGTGAATCGGTTGACCGGCTGGCAGAAATTGAAAATGTAAATGGTGAAGAGCGGATTTTACTTCAAACGGCTGCATTGATGCACGATACCGGATTCATCTGGAGATATGAAAACAATGAAGAGATTGCTTGTGATTACAGCAGAGAGATTTTACCTGAATTTAAATACACCAGGGGGCAGATTGAGCATATTTCCAATATGATTATGTCGACACAAATTCCACAGAGGCCTCAGGATAAGCTCGGAATGGTGCTGTGTGATGCCGATCTGGATTATATCGGCAGGGGTGATTTTTTCATTACAGCACTCAGGTTGCACCGGGAATGGAGCGAAAACAGCAATCAGAAAATCACTTTCAGAGACTGGTACGTTAAACAACAAAATTTCATTTTACAACACGAATACTTTACCGAAGGGGCTAAACAATTAAGAAACAATACTAAACAACATAATTTGTCGCAGGTTAAAGAGCTATTGAATCTGCTGGATGCAACCTCTGCTGAAAATGCAGGTTCGCTTTCAGGAGTTCTTAAATAATTAAAATATTCAGATAAACATTATTTAATATTTTTTTGTACTTTGGCACCTTCTTAACTTGCTGATAATAGTTTATTTCACCACACCTAACAAAACAAGAAATGGAAAATGAAAATAACAATGTAGTTCTCGTTGCATACGATTTTACAAAGATCGGGGATATTGCTATTGAGAACGCTGCAAGAATGGCTAAGCTGCTGGGTTATAAGATCTGTTTGCTTCATGTTATCAATAGTTCCAGTAAAAAGAATCTTAAAAAAGCTAAGCAGCCACTGGCATTTATAAACGAAAAACTAAAGACGATTTCTGCATCTTTAACTCAGGAGCATAACATAGAGGTAGATTTTATTGCCAGAGAAGGTAGTATTTTTACCACAATTGCTGAAGAAAGCAATAGAATTGGTGCAAATTTTCTGGTATTTGGCACCCACGGTAAAAAAGGTATCCAGTTTCTGCTCGGAAGTTTTGCCATAAAACTGGTTAAAAGCTGTCCGGTTCCGGTTTTCGTTGTACAGAAACCTGCCAAAGAATCAACTTTCAAGGACATTGTTTTTCCGCTTGATCTTCAGCCCGGTTCAAAACAAAAGATAAAATGGGCTATTTCCCTTCACAAGCAGTTCAATTGCAAATTTCACCTGTTTATTGATTCTTATCCTGATGAATATATTCAGAACAGGATCAGGGCCGATCTTAACCAGGTTAAAAAGATCCTTGAAAAACACAATATTCCCTACACGGAAACCCATTCACCCGCCAGAAGTAAATTTGCTTTTAACATTATCAAATTTGCCCATAATATGAAAGCAGATATGATAATGATTTCAACCGATCCCGACAAAATAACCTGGAATCTTTTCGGTTCTATGGACGAAAGAATTATTTATAATCAGCTGAAAATACCCGTAATGTGTATCAACGCACAGGATCTGAGGGTAATTATCGGAGGTCTGTAATTCAGAAAAAACATCTCAACTATATCTTTAAAAAAGCCGGAACTTAACCGGCTTTTTCTTTTTTCGTCTTATTTTTGCAAAAATCAAGATTATGGACAGAGTGCAGGCACAATCACGAATAGAATTGCTGAGCAAACAACTCAATGAGCACAACTACAGGTATTATGTTCTTGACAATCCTGCTATCAGCGATTATGAGTTTGATCAACTGCTTAAAGAGCTTGAATCGCTTGAAAAGCAATTTCCCGACCTGGCAAGCGAAGACTCTCCAACCCGGAGGGTAGGTGGCCAGATCACGAAAAAATTCAATACTGTAAGGCATAAATATCCTATGCTTTCGTTGGGAAATACATACAGCAAAGAAGAGTTGCAGGATTTTGATTCACGGATCCGGAAAAGCATTAACCAGGATTTCGACTATGTATGTGAACTTAAATTTGACGGGATTGCCATAGGACTTACCTACAGAAACGGCAGGCTGGTTCAGGCTGTAACCCGTGGCGACGGAGTACAGGGTGATGAAGTTACCGGTAATGCTAAAACCATAAGAAGTATCCCCCTGAGAATATATGCCGACGATCTGCCCGAAGAATTTGAGATACGCGCAGAGATCATTATGCCCCATAAAAGTTTCATCAGGCTTAATGAAGAAAAACAGGAAAACAACGAACCCCTTTTTGCCAATCCTCGTAATGCTGCATCAGGAAGTCTGAAACTGCAGGATTCATCGCTGGTGGCCAAAAGAAATCTCGATTGCTACGTTTATGGGATCATGGGCGACAACCTGCCGTTTCAATCTCATTTCGAAAACCTTGAAAAGGCAAAAAGCTGGGGGTTTAAAGTGGCCGATCTTACCCGGAAGTGTTCTGATATTGACGATGTAATGAAGTTTATTGAGAAGGTAGAAAAGCAGCGCAGCAGCCTTCCCTATGATATCGATGGTATAGTTGTTAAAGTAAACGAATACCGGCAACAGGAACAGCTGGGCTTTACAAGCAAATTTCCGCGTTGGGCAATTTCCTATAAATACAAAGCAGAACAAGGCGTAACACGATTGCTTGATGTGGCATACCAGGTGGGCCGCACCGGCGCTGTAACTCCCGTAGCTATTCTCGAGCCGGTGTTGGTTGCCGGTACAACTGTAAAAAGGGCTTCCCTTTATAATGCAGATAAAATGGATGAGCTTGATCTGCATTTTAATGACACAGTACACGTTGAAAAAGGTGGTGAGATCATTCCTAAAATTGTTGAAGTAAATACCGGATTGAGGCAAAGAGATTCAAAAAAAATCACTTTTGCTACCCATTGCCCCGAATGTAATACATTACTGGTAAGAAATGAGGGTGAAGCTATTCAATATTGCCCCAACAGCGAAAGCTGTCCGCCACAGATACAAGGTAAAATCGAGCACTTTATAAGCCGCCGGGCAATGAACATTGAAGGACTTGGGGAAGGTAGAATTGAAGTGCTGATACAAAATGATCTCATTAAAAATATGGCCGACCTTTACGATCTGAAATATGATCAGCTTCTGGGTCTGGAAAAAGTTATAACGGACGAAATTACGGGTAAACAGAAAAAGATCAGCTTCAGGGAAAAAACTGTCAATAACATTCTGAATGCAATTAACAGCTCACGCAATGTTCCCTTTGAGCGGGTATTATATGCTCTTGGCATACGTTACCTGGGCGAAACAGGAGCCAAAAAACTGGCCAGGCATTTCGGAAGTATTGATAAAATCAGCAACTCCACTTTTGAAGAACTCATGGCAGTTCCTGAAATAGGTGAAAGAATTGCCGGCAGCATAATGGATTATTTTAAAGATGAGCAAAATAACAAAATAGTAAACCGGCTCATAGAAACAGGATTGATTTTTAAAACAGAAACTGTTTCAACTGAAGAACCGGGCAACCAACCCCTTGAAGGTAAAAGCTTTGTGGTTTCAGGTGTTTTTGATGGTTATTCCAGGAATCAGATCAAGGAACTCATCGAGCAGAAAGGGGGAAAAAATATTTCTTCTCTTTCTTCAAAAACCGATTTTTTGCTTGCCGGAGACAAAATGGGACCTGAAAAGAAGAAAAAGGCTGAAGAGCTGAATATTCCGATTATTACTGAAGAAGACTTCAACAAAATGATTGAATAGGATTTTACTGCATGGCTTTGGCACCCACAATCAGGCCATCCTTAATGGTAAGTTTCCTGTCGGCCATATCGGCCAGCTCATTATTATGGGTAACAATCACAAAAGTTTGTTTCAACTGATCACGCAGATCAAAAAACAGGCGATGGAGCTCTTTAGAGGTTTCTGAGTCAAGATTTCCGCTGGGCTCATCAGCAAGAACAACAGCAGGGTCATTTATCAGTGAACGGGCAACAGCCACCCGCTGTTGTTCACCACCTGAAAGTTCGCCCGGCTTATGATCCAGCCGATCGTGCAAACCGAGCATATCAAGCAATCTGGTGGCTTTTTCGGTTACTTTTGAAGTAGGTCTGTTTCCAATAAAGCCGGGTATGCAAACATTTTCAAGTGCTGTAAACTCAGGTAAAAGATGGTGAAACTGGAATACAAACCCGATATTATTGTTTCGAAAGGATGAGAGTTGCTTGTCGCCCAGCCCCTTCAGCTCAGTGTTGTTGATTACCAGGCTGCCGCTATCGGCTTTATCCAGTGTTCCTATGATGTGAAGCAAGGTAGTTTTACCGGCACCCGAAGCGCCAACCACTGATACAATTTCAGCCTTTTGTATTTCAAGGTCAATTCCTTTTAGCACCTGCAACGTGCCATAAGATTTTTTAATATCTCGCGCTAAAATCATTTATAAATTGTTAAAGATATTTTTCCATGCTGTTAATCTCTCCTGAATAGGATCTTCAGCAATACATATTATAATATTGTGCCGTTTTTCGGAAAGCCCAAAGATATCAAAATTATTACTTATGGATCCAAACCTGCGATTGGTTTATTATTCCGATTTTAAATACTGAAAATTAATCATCGTTCTGAAGGTACATCATTCGTATGAAAATCATGATCTTCTTCATCTTCTGATTGCGGGATCAACTCGGGCCACCGGAAACCGATCCCGGGAATATGGAATTCTGTTTCATCTTCTTCCTTCAGATCAATTGATTCTGTTGTGTCTTCATCCGGAACTATAACCCAAGGTTCATGAAAATGAAAAGTTTCTGAAGGAACTACATTTTCATCGGCTGGTTTTTCAGGTTCTGACAAATCATCAGATAGTTTATTAACACGTGCGAAATGTAATTGGGTCAACAGATATATGGATACAAAACATAACGAAATTCCAGCCAGAGAAAACAATAAAAGATTTACAACTCTCCCTGTTTTTCCCTGATACACGGATTCATTCGGGTTAGACATAATTAGTCTGGGTAAATTATTTCAGTTTCTAAAAAAGGAAATTAAGGCCGATATACAAACCTCCACCGCCATCTCTTTTATCAGCAGGTGTGCCGTAATCAAGACCTACAATAAAGTTTTCATTCAGTGCTATTCTGAACCCTCCGCCAAAGGTGACATGCAATTTTTCTTCATCGGTCAGGAAGAAGTCACTGAGAGATGCACTTACCGGAAAGTTTTCTATTGTTGAAGGCCGGTCAAAATCAATCTCCTTTAAAACCTGACCCATATCCGTAAAGGCATTTAATGCCAGGTAAATATTCTGATTAAAAATTACACCACGGTAAAATTTATAACGAAATTCAAAATTTCCGAAAGCCATGGCATCACCAACCACTCTGTTTCTCAACATACCCCTTACGGTTTTTGAGCCACCCATACCATCCGTATTTGATGAAGAAGAAAAAGAATTGATCTGGTAGGGTTGCATAAAAAACGGAACATTTCCTGCAATTGTACCCTGATAATTCAGCCGGTAGGCAAAGGAAAGAATATCTTCAACGATTGTAAAATACTGGCGATGCGTGGCAGAAATTTTGGTGTAACCGAAGTCACCGTTACCAAAAAACTCAGGTGCTGTAAAAAGAACAATTTCCGACCATATTCCGCTCATGGGGTTTGGTTCATTATCTCTTGTGTCATAAACAACTCCCAGCTTAAGATGGTTGGTCCATCCTCCATCCTTTTCATCATCACCGATTATGTCCCATTCCACATATTTATCATACAAACCCGGCACATCAGGCAAAAGATCTTCAGGGTCTTTGCCTTTATTCAAAGCGTCAATATCCACGGCATCCACAGCATTCCTCAACAATCCGAAACCGGCAACCCAGCGCAATTCACGCCCTCTTATGGGTCCCTGAAAATCTGTAATAAACCTGAACATATTACGCTCGTGACGATAAAACATTCTTGATACATAATCGCTGTTTTCAGAATCTTCCCACAAACTATTATAAACGGCGTTGTAGCCATTAAAACCGTAAAAATCCAAAGCTTTCTCAGTAAAATAGCTTAAATCAGATGTAACCCTGATATTGGGAATCAGAAACTCTGAATCATAGAATAGCCGGTTAATACCGCTCCCTTTGGTGTATCTTGAAATTTCGGCATAAATATGATGCCGGTATTTGGGGTAGGTACTTCCATCCCCAAAATAATAAAAACTTACAAGTCCACCGTATTGAAATCCCAGGTCGGTATTGTAGGAAACTGCGGGCAATGCGCCGAAGGTCCAACCGGTTTTCACAGGTTTTGTGGTAAGAGTATCAGTATTTGCTGTGGTTGTGTGGCTTGAAAGAAAAGAAAAACAAGCCCATAATGCTGTTGTTAAAATAATGCTTTTGCTTTTCATATATGTTGGATTTTGGTTGCTAAAGTTAAAACAATTGTATTTGATTTTAATATTTTTTTTAGCAATATGAAATCCATTAACAATACTACATAAACAAGCAGTTTTATCGCAATTTATCGTTTCCTGTTCATTTGAAAATCTCATGAATAATTGATATATTGGCACCCATTTTAAATTTATTATGGAATCTCAGAAAACATCAACGTCAATTCTTATCAAGCTTGTAGATGCCTCTGCCGGCTCATACAATCAATACCAGATTGCCTTTTGGGCTCAGCTGGTTCTGGGATTTCTGTATTCTTTCGGATTTTTTGATTCCCGAATAGCAGGATTTGTACTTGGTTTTTTTATGCCTTCTCTGTGGGTAATCCTTACCTACCGGTATGCATTTTTAAAGGCAAAAGAAAATGTGCAGCTGCCGTTTCCCGACTGGATGCAGAAAAACCCTGGAAACACGCTTGTAATAGTAATCGATATAGCATTTCTTGCAATGATCTGGACTATCATCCTTACTGGTCTGTACGAACCTCGCTGGATCAAGGTCATTTTCACCATGATATTTCCCATCCTTACACTTTCCATGCTTCGAAACCTGGTAATTTATCCGTTTCCAAAGAATGATGATGCTCCCCAAACAGAACAAGACAGAAAAAACAGTAATGAATCAGATTAGCGTATCAGGTTTTATTTGTTAATTTAAATTCATTCCATGTGCTTTTTTTCTTTCAGTTCCATATTTTTTTACGACTTTTGGAAGTTCAGAATTTGATTGCAGATATTTTTTGAAAAATTCAAACACAAAATAACAACCTATGGATACTGAAATGATCTTTAATCGCTTCTGGGAACCCTACTCAACCCAGAACCCGTCAGCCAAAAGAATTTACGAACTTTTTACACAGCAAGGAGAAGAAGTAGTGCACGATCATATTGCTTTGCGCACTTTTAATGATCCCCGGATGAATATAGATGTAATTGCAAAGGTTTTTACCGACAATGGCTATGAAGCAAGAGGAGAGTATAAATTTAAGGCAAAGAAAGTATTCGGCAGGCATTTTGAACATAAAACCGACCCCAATGCACCCAAAGCTTTTATAAGTGAGTTACTCATTGAAGAATGCAGCGATTATTTACAAACCACCATTAAAAAATACATCGATGCTGTGAGTGAAGATGCATACAAAGACCCTGAACTGGTTTATAAAGGTAGCATCTGGGGGCGTATACCCTTTGAGACTTACAATAGACTTCGTGAAGAATCGGAATATGCCGCGTGGTTGCTGGTTTATGGTTACAGGGCAAACCACTTTGCCATCAAAGTTAATGAGCTTAAAAATTTCAAAAAACTTCAGGAAGTCAATGCTTTTGTAAAAAGTCATGGGTACATCATGAATACGGCAGCAGGTGAGATCTACGGTACTCCTGAAGAACTTCTGGAACAATCGGCAACAAGAGCCGAAATCATGCCCTTTGACTTTACCGACGGTACATTTGAAATTCCTTCATGTTTTTACGAATTTACACTCCGTTATAATGATGAAACTGGAAAGCAATATTCAGGTTTTATTGCTGCCAATGCCGATAAAATATTCGAAAGCACCAACTATTACAAGAAACAGGCAGATATGATGTAAGGAAGTTTAGAGTTTAGAGTTTAGAATTAACAGTTTAAGTAATTTCCATCAATTAATTTATGGAATCACACTATTCGAGTCCTGCACTTGAAACCTTAAAACAGCATCTGGATGGTGATATTTTCACCGATATAAAAACCAGGTTGTTGTATGCCACCGATGCTTCTGTTTACAGGGAAATCCCCTTTGCAGTTGCCAGACCACGCAATGAAGAAGACATTAAACTCCTGGTAGAATTTGCCGGGAAGAACAATATTCCTTTGATACCACGCACTGCAGGTACTTCATTGGCCGGTCAGGTTGTTGGCTATGGAATGGTGGTTGACTTTTCCAAACACATGAACCGGATACTGGAATTCAATCCTGAAGAAAAATGGGTTAAAGTGCAGCCTGGAGTGATCCTTGATGAATTGAATGAATTTCTGAAGCCTCATGGTCTTTTCTTCGGACCTGAAACTTCCACATCAAACCGCTGTATGATAGGCGGCATGGTTGCAAATAACTCCTGTGGTTCGCATTCACTGGTTTATGGCAGTACACGCGATCATACTATTGAACTAAGATCGGTATTAAGCGATGGAAGCATCGCAACTTTTCATTCCTTAACTGCAGATGAATTTCGCAAAAAATGTATTGGAAACTCACTGGAAAACAATATTTATCAGAATATTTTCGATACACTATCCGAAAAAAACATTCAGGATGAAATTGAATTTCAGTACCCTGAGAAAAATATCCATAGAAGAAATACAGGTTATGCACTCGACCTTCTTCTGGAGAGCAACATCTTCTCAGATTCAGTTCAAAACTTCAATTTCTGCAGATTATTGGCAGGTTCAGAAGGTAGCCTTGCCATCTTTACCGAAATAAAACTAGCTCTTGTTCCGCTGCCACCTGTCCATACAGCTTTAGTGTGCGTTCATATTGACACTATTAAAGAAGCTCTCCTGGCCAATCTAACAGCACTGGCAGCCAAGCCTGTAGCAGTTGAGCTTATTGACAGGATTGTTCTTGATTGCACTAAAACCAATATTAGCCAGGCGCAAAACCGCTTTTTTATAAAAGGCGATCCCGGTGCTATCCTGGTGGTTGAATTTGCAGAAAATTCTGAAGAAGAGATTGATAAGAAAGTTGACAGTATGATTCAGCAAATGAAGAATCAGAATCTGGGCTATCATTTCCCGGTACTTAAGGGAAAAGATATTAGCAAAGTATGGGCTCTCAGGAAAGCCGGTCTCGGACTACTGAGTAATGTACCGGGCGATGCCAAACCGGTTGCTGTAATTGAAGATACTGCCATTCATGTAGAAGCCCTACCCGATTTTGTTGCTGAGCTTCAGGTAATTCTGGATACTATGAATCTGCAATGTGTTTACTATGCCCATATCGGAACAGGAGAAATTCACATTCGCCCGATTCTTAACCTGAAAAACAAAGCCGATGTCGAACGGTTTTACCAGATCGCACTGGAAACGGCAAGTCTGGTAAAAAAGTACAAAGGATCGCTTAGTGGTGAGCATGGAGATGGAAGGCTGAGAGGGGAGTTCATACCCCTGATGCTGGGTGAAACAATTTATCAGATTTTAAGGGAATTAAAACAAACCTGGGATCCGGAGAACATCTTTAATCCCGGTAAAATTGTGGATACCCCATCCATGAAAACTTCACTGCGTTATACACCGGGTGCTCCTTCACCCAAACTAAAAACTTATTTCAGGTATCCTGAAGCCGGAGATTTTCTGAAAGCAGTGGAGAAATGCAACGGATCGGGCGACTGCCGCAAACCACACACCTTTAAGGGTGTAATGTGTCCATCTTACCATGCAACTAAAGATGAGCACGATACCACCCGCGGCAGGGCCAATATCCTCCGGGAATTTGTTTCAAACTCTCCCCAAAAAAATCCTTTTGATCATAAGGAAATAAAAGAAATACTGGATTTATGTCTTTCATGTAAGGGCTGTAAATCAGAATGTCCGTCAAATGTTGACATGGGGAAGTATAAAGCTGAATTTTTACAGCATTATTACGATGCCAATGGTGCTCCTTTCAGGTCAAAGCTGATTGCCAGCTACAGCAAATTAAACAAACTTGGAAGCCTTGTGCCATCAGTTTACAATTTGTTTTCACAATCATCTGTTTTTTCTCCTGTCGTTAAAAAACTGGCTGGGTTTGCCAAAAACAGAAGTCTTCCCAGACTGCATAAAGAAACCTGGAGAAGCTGGGCAGACAAAAACCTCAGAGAACTTAACAAAACGGCAGAACCTGATAAAAAGGTGGTGTTGTTTTGCGATGAGTTCACAAACTATAATGATACCCCCACCGGAATCAATGCCTGCCTTCTTCTTAATCGACTGGGGTATTATATTGATATGCCCCCGGTTCTTGAAAGTGGTCGTGCCGGTTTATCCAAAGGTTTTTTGAAGAAAGTTGCGAAACTTGCCAATGCCAACATTGAAATTCTTCAACCCTGGATCGATAAAAAAATTCCGGTTGTGGGAATCGAACCATCAGCTATTCTTTCCCTCCGCGATGAATATAAGGACCTTTGCAGTGAGGAGAACAGGGAAAAAGCTGAGATTTTAACCCGATTTGTGTACATTATTGATGAGTTCATTTGCCAGCAATCAGACCAGAATAAGATTGACAGGAAAATATTCAAATCAGAAAAGCAAAGAATTTATCTCCACGGACATTGTCACCAGAAAGCTTTATCATCCGTAAACTATACATTAAAAATGCTTTCAATACCCCAGGGTTTTGAAATTAGCGAAATTGATTGTGGATGTTGCGGTATGGCCGGTTCTTTCGGTTATGAAAAGGAACACTATGATTTAAGTATGGCCATTGGGGAGCTTAAACTTTTTCCGGCCATACGTGCTGCGGAATCCGAAGCCTTAATATCTGCAACCGGTACCAGTTGCCGGCACCAGATCCTTGATGGGACAGGAAAGATTGCACTGCATCCGGTAGACATACTATGGGATGCCGTTGATAAGCAATAATTGATCTCTGCCGGAAAACAGTTGATTCACAAACACTTTTAAAAATTTGATATTCTGTATTTTTTGCAGTAATTTCGTCATTAATTAAAAACTGGGGTTGTTTCTCATTTTTTAGAGAAAGCCCCACATTTTTTTAAACCAATTTAATTTTTTTGTATGAGTACAGCAAAAGTTATTTCATTAACCTATGAATTGCGCTCGGGAAATGCTGAGGGTGAAGTAATTGAAATTGCGGGAAAAGAGAACCCTGCCGAATTTCTTTTCGGAGCAGGTAACCTTATTCCAGAGTTTGAAGATCAAATCCAGGAGCTGAACCCTGGTGAAAGCTTCGAATTTGTTATTGAGTCAGATAAAGCTTACGGTCCTTCAAACCCCACTGCTGTGGTAAATTTGCCAAGAAATATTTTTACCATTGACGGAAAAGAAGCAGATGACCTTCTGGTAGTAGGTAAAATTGTTCCTATGCGTAACGATCAGGGAGAACCTTTACAGGGAAAAATCCTTGAAATTGAAGATGAAACCGTTAAGATGGATTTTAACCACCCCCTTGCCGGGCAGGATTTACATTTTAAAGGTGAGGTAATAACTTCAAGAGATGCCACTCATGAAGAAGTTTCGCACGGCCATGCGCACACAGGTAAAGACGGTCATTAAAATCATCCGGATATCAAAATAATTTTGCTCAGCAACTTATTTTTTTAAACAGATATACAGAAAATCTTTACAATGAACTATGTTAATTGAAGATTTCTATTAACTTTGCCACGAAATCATTTATTATTTATTACTTTTTTATTTAACATGAATAACGGAACAGTAAAATTTTTCAATGAAACCAAAGGCTTTGGTTTTATTAAAGAAAACGGAACGGACAAAGAGTATTTTGTACACGTAACAGGCCTGATTGATGAAATCAGAGAAAATGACGAAGTAACATTTGATCTGAAAGAAGGCAAAAAAGGATTAAATGCAGTGAATGTTAAACTGGTCTAGTACCCAATCATACATAACTCATTTATGAATTAAGAAAGCCTTACGATGTAAGGCTTTTTTTGTATATCAAAGCAGCTAAACCATGAATGTGACGCACAAAACCATAAATCTGCAAGGTTTGGATATTTACCAGACCATTTATATTCCTGATGGCTCACCCAAAGCTGTTGTTCAGATAAATCATGGACTTGCTGAGCATAGTGAACGTTATGTTGATTTTGCAACGTTTTTGTGCAACAAAAGATTTGTTGTTTATCTTCACGACCACCCGGGACACGGAAAATCAGTGAATGAAAAAATCCCCGCGGGCCATCTTCCATGGAAAGGCGGTTGGGATTTGATGCTCGACGTTATTCATAGCATTAACAAAACGATAAGAAAGAAACATCCCCAGGTTCCGGTTTTTCTCATGGGCCACAGTATGGGTTCTTTGCTTTCCAGGTATTATAATGCTTCATTTCCTATGTATTTTAAAGGAATGTTGCTTTCAGGCACAACAGAACCTGATGTTGCAACATTAAGAAGCCTTTTATTATTCATAAGAATTAACAGATTATTCAGAAAACAAACTTACCTCCATAAAATACTTAATGGTTTTTTCTATAAGAACTATAACCGCGCATTGAAAAATACCCGCACGCACTTTGACTGGTTAAGCAGTAATCCTGAAGAAGTAGACAAATATGTCAATGACCCTCTTTGCGGATTTCCTTTATCACTTGGGTTTTTTAAAAACCTGACTATGGGTTCATTACAAATGCTTAAAACGGAGAAAAATCTCAGATTCAGAAAAAATTTTTCTACCCTGATCATTTCAGGTAAAAATGACCCGGTAGGAAACTTTGGCAAAGATCCCAGCCTGGTAGAAAAGAAATATATAAACCAGGGCTTTTATCGCACAAAGCTTGTTCTTCTGGAAGGTCGTCATGAACTACTTAATGAAACTGAAGAAATTCGTTTAAAAACTTACCAAACGATTGAGAGCTTTTTTGAAGATAAACTGATGGGTAATTTCTGAAAGTATTACTCCTAAACCATCACACTAAAATTTTGTTAAAAGAACTTATGCCTGGTTCATGTTCATTCTGAAAGTATTACTTTCGGGTGTTCGAAACAATTCAAATTTTTTTTTGCACTGATTTGTGATAACAACAAATCAAAATACAGTTTATTAACAAATTTTTTCTGCAATGAACAAAAGGTTTTCTGATTATCTGAATCTTTTAGTATTGATTTTCCTTGTAACAGGAATTGCTTCCTGTAATCAAACCACTTCGCCCCCTCCCATTGATCCGTTAAATATGGATCTGGGTTATTCTCCGGGTGATGATTTTTACCGCTTTGTAAATGGAGGCTGGCTTCAGAAGAACCCCATTCCTGAAGAATATAGCCGGTATGGTTCCTTTGAGCAACTGGCCGAAGAAAATGAAGAAAAGCTTTATGCATTGTTGACCGAAATCCGCAAAGACAGGAATGCCACTCCCGGAAGTAACCGGCAAAGAATCAAATATTATTACTCCAGTGCAATGGATACTGTTACCCAAACCAACCTTGGGACTGAACCCATAAAATTTATATTTGACCGCATTGAAGAAATTGAAGACAAAAGCCAGTTAACGGAGGTGATTGCTTTTCTGCAGCAAATTGGCATTAATCCGGTTTTTGGTTTAAGGGCAGGACAGGACAGAAAAAATACCGAAGAAATGATTGCCAATATTGGGCAGGGTGGTCTTGGAATGTCTGACAGGGATTATTACCTGAATCAGGATACCCGCAGCACTGAAATAAGGGAGAATTATGAGTTATTAATTGAAAAGATTTTTATTCTGGCAGGGCACTCCAAAAGGAAGGCCAAAGAAGCACGACGCAGGATCATCGAACTGGAAACCAGCATGGCTGAAGCTTCAATGTCACGCCTTGAAAGACGCGATCCTTATGCAACATACAATAAAATAGAAATTGATGAACTGAAGGAACTTATGCCTTCTTTCAAATGGGATACTTATCTTACCTTAAGAAATCTGGATATTGATGAATTGAATGTTGGACAACCCCTGTTTTTTAAGAATGCAAATAATCTTATTAAAGAAAAACCCCTGGATTACTGGAAGTCTTACCTGGAGTGGAATGTACTCAGAAGCACAGCCCAATACATCGGGAAAGACTTTGAAGATGCCCATTTTGAATTTTACGGCAAGGTGATGACAGGAAGTGAGAAACAAAGGGAACGCTGGAAACGTGCATTGGCCAGCTTAAACTCAGCAATGGGAGAAGCAGTAGGTCAGGAATACGTGGCTTTACATTTTCCACCTGAATCAAAAGAAAGAATGATTGATCTGGTAGAACACCTTCGCTATGCTTTCGGGCAAAGGATCAGTCAACTGCCTTGGATGAGCAATACCACAAAACAGGAAGCCTTTGCAAAACTGGAGAAAATGAATGTAAAAATCGGCTACCCCGACAAATGGACCGATTATTCTGATCTGGAAATAAAAGACCAGCCCTTTGTGTTGAATTTCCTGGCAGCCCGTGAATTCAACATTAAACAAAACCTGGCCGAGATTGGTGAGCCCGTTGACCGCGATAAGTGGTTCATGAGCCCGCAAACAGTAAATGCCTATTACAGCCCCACCATGAATGAAATTGTATTTCCGGCGGCCATACTGCAACCACCGTTCTTTTACCCCCACGGTGACGATGCAGTGAATTTCGGGGCCATTGGTATGGTGATCGGACATGAAATGACACACGGATTTGATGACCAGGGAAGACGCTATGCCAAAGATGGAAACCTGCGCGACTGGTGGACCGAAGAAGACAGCAACCGATTCGAAGAAAGAACTGAAGTTCTTGTTGAGCAATATAACAATTACGTTATGCTTGATTCTCTTACCATTAACGGACGTTTAAGTCTTGGTGAAAACATTGCTGATCTGGGAGGTCTTACCATTGCATTTCAAGCACTTCAAAACAAACTGGAAGAAGGCGGCAGACCAGAAAAAATAGAAGGATTTACTCCTGAACAACGGTTTTTTATCTCATATGCACAGATCTGGAGAAACCATATGCGTGACCAAAGGCTAATGCAGCAACTTAACGAAGGCCCCCATTCTCCTGGCGAGGCCAGAGTGAACGGAATAGTTTATAACATGAAAGAGTTTTACGAAGCTTTTGACATTAAAGCGGAAAACTCTGTGAGATTTATTGATCCGGAACTAAGGGCGGAGATCTGGTGAATAAGTAAACTTTGAAAATTTTAGAAAAAAGCGACCCGGAAATTCCGGGTCGCTTTTTTTATTCAAGAATTACCTTCTGATACTTTTTAATTTTTTCACCAACGAAATAGAGCAGATATATGCCCGAAGGAAGATCAGCGACATTAATGCGTTTTACACTCTCACTGCCTTGATTCAATTCATAATACATCATTTGTTGACCCAGTGTATTATAGAGTGCAACCGAAGAAAATTCGTAAGATATACTAACATCTATATGCAACCATTCTGATGCAGGATTTGGATAAACTTTAAATTGAGCATTATCCGGATTTTCTGCAAAAGTAGGAGAAAGAGGCTGGAAATTAGCCTGGATTTCTCTGTCATGTTCAACCAAAAAAGAGTATTCAGAGCTGTCACTTATTTCAATACCATCTTCAGTCCAATTTACAAATTCAAAATCATCGGCAGCTTTTGCAGTAATAATGTTTTGTGTATTTTCAGGAAAAGTGCCAAAGCCTGTAACTATCCCACCTTCAGGAGGGAACGCATGAAGCACAACATCATAAAACTGGGTTTCATTTTCATTTTTTAACACCATTGCCCTGATACTCCAGTCGCCACCAATGTTAAACTCCGAGAGAAGGGTCCAGCCCTCCGGATCATTTACATCTAATCTGATGAGATTTCCCTTACCATCAAAATCGGTCGATTGATCGCGGCCCGCAGGAAATACATTTGCTCCGGGATCATCAAATTCAGCTCCCACCCAAAGTTCCAGTTCCGGATTGATTATAAAAGGTTCATTAAACTCAACCCAGTTCCATTGTTGGCTAAGCTGCTCAAAGGGTAAAGTTAAATAATTGATCAGCGAATCAGCAGAAGGGCCCTGCCATATTTTTACACTTGCATTTAATGCATGATTATTTACATATACATGAATTCCAGCAATTTCAGATGATGAAAATTGTGAAATATCTTCAGGTGTAAATCTTGCTGCAATCTGAAATATCCCACCACCGTTCCGTCCTACTGAGCCGTTGCTGTGCCCGTCATCCCAATGCATCCAGTTCGTTAAAAAATCAGCAACCATAAAATCGAAACTTATGGTTTTCAGTGCAGAATCATATTCAATATTTGTAACAGGTTTATTGGTAAAAGACCTTTGCCATGCAAGCGCTCCGGGAATTGTAAAATCAGTAAATGATGTTGTATGGGTGGTACCTGGAAAAGGCGTTGCCGGTGAATTGATTGCACCATAGGATCCAGGCGAAGTATTGGGATACATTGTTCCTCCGGCAGAAATGGGATACATAAGCTGGGGATGTGAGGCATTTACACCATTTCCTGCTTCCCCTATACCGGCATGTACATGATAAATTACCAGGCCTTCACCCGGAACATATTCATCGAATCCGATTTTTTGCCTGTTTTCCAGTAAAAAATATTCTCCGGGAGTAAGTGTATTTATTCGGTAATAACTTTCCGGATCTTCCACTGAATTCTCCAGTGTAAAGTTTCCCGGTTCATCCAGAATATTCTGTGGAGCCCAGTTGTAAATATAGGTCTTGGTATATGGATTATGATGGGCCGGAGTTGCTCCGCCATTATTCCAGGTTCCGCCTGCCATCATATCCCACTGTCCGGTTCCCTGGTAATGACCACCGCTTCCTTCGCCATCAGTATCATAATAATCCGGAGCATTCAGTACATGTCCAAACTCATGACCAATTACCCCTATCCTGGTAATCTGGCCGGTTGGATTTGATTGGGAATTTCCCCGGCGTTCGGGAGAGCATGCATATCTGTTGATTGAAACCCCATCCAGTTGAATGGGTGGAAATATTGACCAGGCATGCGACCAAATGGTATTAGGACCGCCACCTGCCTCCTGCCCATACCCGGAAAATATCATATAAACACCTTCTACCATCCCGTCACCAGAATTATCGTAATCGGAATAATCAACATCAGGATCGGCAAGGTTAATGCCTTCAATAATCAGATTTCGAGCTCCTGTGAAAGAGCCATAGGTTGACATATTATCGTTGGCCGTATAGGGGCCTACCACGTCTACTGTGAGATCAAACTGACCATAAGAGTTTTCAAGGTAATAGTCTTTTACGCTTCCTGATGCTCCGCCAATGGTATAATTCAATTGATTGAACAGAGCATCGAATTCTTCCTGTGTTCTTACAAAAGGCACATCGGGCGTTTGCATCAATATGCAAAGCAGAGTGCGTTCACCTGTTGTGGGAAAATTTTTGGAAACCGCTTCATCTTTCATTTCCCACAATGATAACATCATTTCCTTCTGTTTATAGGTGAATCGCAAATCCTTGTCGAGATTCATCAAAAGAGCGATTTCTTCGGATGTACGGTTGTTGGCAGGGGAAACAGATATTCCTGAAAAGATAAGATCATCATTGGCGTCCTTTATGGCGTACTGATATTCGCCATCTTTAGTTACAAGTATGGTATATCCATCAGTGGTTTCGGCCCAGTTGATTTTTTCATCACCTTTAAGGAAAATATGTATAATGGTTCCATCGGGCTGCCTGAATTCAACGAGCCCCGGGTAAGCAGGCACAGCATTCAGATTCAGTTGAATCAGGGAAATTAAAACGAAAAGTGCAAAGGTTAACAGTCTGGTTAAGTTTATTGTCATTGCATTACAATTTAAAAAAAAGCTTATGGTTTTCTTTTTATTGAGTTAAGTATGAGCCATTCATCATCAGTTCTATCTTCAGGATTTCGGGCAATTATTCTGGTGGGTTGTGGCAATCCCTGATCATCATAAGCTGCATATTCATAAAAACCTTCATGATTCATGACAATAATGAAATGGTCAATGGTTTTTGCCAGATGAAAATGCTCATCACCTTCCAGAAATATCTTAAGGATATAACCATCAGGCAGTTCGTAATGAATAGTATCGGGAAAAGCCGGCGCTCCAAAGGGAAGTTCATCGTAGATCTCCGGCACAGGCGGTGCACCATTGTCTTGCTCAGAATTGTCTGTAGTTTTTTTGGGGGTTTGGCAACTAACTTTTATTAATATAAAAGCCAGAAGAAACAGACCTTTGAATAATTTACCGGTCACTTCAGAATAATTAAGTTTATTGAAAATTGGTACTACTAAGATAATCTATTTTTAACAAATCAACAAAGATAGGGTGAAATCATCTTTTACTTTACTGATAAATAAAAAAGGCCATTCGCGAAGAACAGCCTTTTGATATTACCTGCCTGGTAATATATTTCGTTTATTTTTTAATTTTATCCACAACCGCTTTAAAAGCTTCGGGATGGTTCATTGCCAGATCGGCAAGTACCTTACGGTTGATCTGGATTTCACTCTTGGTTAATTCACCCATAAATTTTGAATAACTCATGCCATAATTTCTTGCGGCAGCGTTGATACGTATGATCCAGAGTTTTCTGAAATTTCTTTTTTTGGTACGTCTGTCGCGATAAGCGTATTGCTGACCTTTTTCCCAGGTGTTCTTGGCTGCGGTCCAAACATTTTTTCTTGCACCAAAGTAACCTTTGGTAAGTTTAAGGATCTTTTTCCTTCTGCGCCTTGAGGCTACATTATTGACTGATCTTGCCATTTTTTTAAAGTTTTGTTTTCGTTTAGCGCTTTCCAACAGTGGAAAAGACTTTTCGGGCTAAACAAAGGTTTTACATTTTTTTAATTAATTTTTACAGACAAAGCATTGCTTTTACGTTGTTTTCATCTGCTTTATGAATCAACGCAGTTTTGGTCAGATTTCTCTTTCTCTTTTTTGACTTCTTGGTAAGAATGTGACTTTTGTAAGCATGCTTACGTTTGATTTTACCGGAGGCGGTAAGAGTAAACCGCTTCTTTGCACCGGATTTGGTTTTCATTTTAGGCATTTTAATTCAATTTACGGGTTAGAAATATTAATAAACGAAGTTTTTACTTTTTCTTTTTGGGAGCGATGAGCATAATCATCCTTTTACCTTCGAGTTTGGGCATTTGTTCAACTTTTCCCAGTTCTTCAAGTTCCTGTGCAAACCTTAAAAGAACCAGTTCACCCTGTTCTTTGTAAATGATAGATCTTCCTTTGAAGAATACATAAACTTTGATTTTGGCGCCGTCTTCAAGAAAACTTTGAGCATGTTTCAGTTTAAAGTTGAAATCATGTTCGTCGGTATTGGGCCCAAGCCTTATCTCTTTAACAACAATCTTTGCAGCATTAGCCTTAATATCCTTTTGCTTTTTTTTCTGATCATAAAGAAACTTTTTATAATTTAGAATTTTACAAACAGGCGGGTTGGCTGTTGGGGCAATTTCCACAAGATCGAGCCCTTTTTCATCAGCCAGAGTCAATGCTTCTTTGATTTGCAAAATAGCAGGTTCCATATTATCACCCACCACCCTTACAACGGGTGCCTGGATTTTTTCGTTGATCTTATGCGGATCTTCGGGTTTTACAAAACCTCTTCTGGGTCTTGGTTTAAAAGGTGTAGCTATGCTTTGATCCTCCTTACTTTGGTTAATAAATAAAAGTTACTTTTATTAAAATAATTATTTTTTGCTTCAAATCATACGGGCACAAAAAGATCAGAACTCTGTCAATTCCTTGATTTCATTTTCAACCAGTTTTATGAAATCTTCAGGAGTAAAAGTGCCTAAATCACCTTTTCCATGTTTTCTGACAGACAAAGTTCCTTCATTTTCTTCCTTCTCACCGACAATGATCATGTAAGGAATCTTACGTGTTTCGGCATCTCTGATCTTTTTGCCGGTTTTTTCACTGCGCTCGTCAATAAGGGTGCGAATTTCGGAATTATTTAGCAAATTTAAAACTTTTTTTGCATAATTCTCATACTTCTCACTGATTGGCAATACGATAGCCTGCTCCGGAGTAAGCCACAACGGGAAATTTCCGGCACAGTGTTCAATCAGAACCGCAACAAAACGTTCCATCGAACCAAATGGTGCGCGGTGTATCATAACCGGGCGGTGTTTCTGGTTATCTGCTCCGGTGTATTCCAGTTCAAAACGGTCGGGCAGGTTATAATCCACTTGTATGGTTCCCAGCTGCCACCTGCGGCCCAGGGCATCTTTTACCATAAAATCCAGTTTAGGACCATAGAATGCTGCTTCACCGGTTTCTATCTCCGCTTCTATTCCTTTTTCTTCAACAGCTTCAATGATTGCTCTTTCGGCTTTCTCCCAGTTCTCGTCGGTGCCAATATATTTCTCTTTGTTATCAGGATCACGTAAAGAGATTTGCACACCATAATCTTTAAAATCAAGTGCTTTAAAGATGTACAGAATGATATCCATTACTTTGAGAAACTCTTCCTTTACCTGGTCGGGGCGGCAAAAAATGTGGGCATCATCCTGTGTAAAGCCTCTTACGCGGGTAAGACCGTGAAGCTCACCGCTTTGTTCGTAACGATAAACAGTTCCGAATTCGGCCATTCTGATGGGCAGGTCCTTATAAGAGTATTGTCTTATTTTATAAATCTCGCAATGATGCGGGCAATTCATGGGCTTAAGCAGGAACTCCTCTCCTTCTGCGGGAGTTTGAATAGGCTGAAATGAATCCTTCCCGTACTTTTCATAATGTCCGCTGATCACGTAAAGGTTCTTGTTTCCAATATGGGGTGTAATAACAGGTAAATAACCTGCTTTGCGCTGCACATTTTTCAAAAATTTCTCCAGGTTCTCTCTTAACTGAGCTCCTTTGGGCAGCCATAACGGAAGTCCCTGACCCACGTTTTGTGAAAAAGCAAAGAGCTCCATCTCGCGGCCAATCTTTCTGTGATCGCGCTTTTTGGCTTCTTCAAGCATTTCAAGGTATTCGGTAAGTTGCTTTTGCTTAGGGAATGTTATGCCATAAACACGGGTCAGCTGTTTGCGGGTTTCATCGCCACGCCAATAGGCGCCTGCAATACTGAGAAGTTTTACAGCCTTAATGGGACTGGTGTCCATAAGATGCGGACCACGACAAAGGTCGGTAAAATTGCCTGACTCATAAAAACTTATGGTACCATCTTCAAGGTCCTGCAGCAGGTCAACTTTGTATTCATCACCCTTTTTAGAGTAAAATTCCAAAGCCTCTTTCTTGGGAATTTCCTTTCTTACAAATTCCTGCTTCTGCCGGGCAAGTTCAAGCATTTTCTGTTCAATCTTCTCGAAATCGTTGCTTGAAATGGTTTGATCTCCCAGGTCTATATCGTAATAAAATCCATTTTCCACATCAGGACCAATACCAAACTTGGTACCCGGATATAATGTTTCAATGGCTTCTGCCATAAGGTGAGCAGACGAGTGCCACATGGTTGCTTTACCATCCTTGTCATCCCATGTATTAAGCTTAATCTTTGCATCTTCATTAATGGGGCGGTTAAGATCCCATACTTCACCATTTACATTAATGGAAAGCACATTTCGTGCAAGTCCCTCGCTTATGCTCTTTGCTATTTCAATACCGGTAACACCTTTGGGGAATTCTTTAACTGAGTTATCCGGAAGAGTTATTCTGATCATACGATTTCCTTGATTTTTAAGGGTGCAAAGGTACAAAAAATTATCCTTTACTTGCAGGTACAGGCGAAAATTAAAGATTTTTTCAAGCGGCAGGTTAACCTTTTCCTGTATTCTTTCAAAAAAAATGAACCATATTTTAAAGGAATCACATTCTTTTGATCAAACGCAGCTTATGAGAGTATTTTTTTATATCGGTATTGAAAATCCCCTGGTGATCAATTTTATCGATTCTTACTTTCTGGTGGGCATGCAGGATATGTTCACTATCGAGGAGGATACCCACATGGTTGATAATTTCTTCTTCATTATCAAAGAACAACAGATCGCCGGGCAATGCTTCATGGATCAGATTTATCATTT
>JAHYJP010000031.1 GCA_019429055.1 Bacteroidales bacterium | reverse complement strand
GACTCGTTGTGCGCATTTATAATTCTTGCTACAGGTTCGCGCTGCTTAACATTTACAACGATATCCCCGTCAATGGTTCTGTATACCTGGCTTTCCTGCACAAAATAGATATTTCTTACCATTTCTTCGATAGTGCTCAAGGAAATCTCCCTGAGTTTTTTCCCCTCAAGCTGGCCAAATTTGGAGTACACAGTGTTGATTACATGCGATGAATCAAGAAAATATGAATCGCCATGCACATTTACAGTAAAACTGCGGCAGGGTATATCCTTGTTGCTTTCAACAGCGAAGCCCAAAAGCAGGAATACGCTCACCGGAATGGTAATATAAAAGAATATGCCTGCAATTTTCTTTATCATAACTCAAGCCTTTCTTTTATGGGTTCAACAAACTGATCAATATCACCCGCACCCATGGTGATCAGGATTTCAAAATCATGATCTTCAACAAACTTTAAAAGATCCCGGTCTTTTATCAGCCATTTGTTTTTATTTTTTAGTTTTTGAAAAATCAATTCAGAACCGACACCTTCAATGGGTAGTTCGCGTGCAGGATAAACAGGCATAAGTATTGCCTCGTCAAACTGATCCAGAGCTTCTGCAAACCCGTCGGCAAAATCTTTTGTGCGTGAAAAGAGATGGGGCTGAAAGATACCGGTCAATTTTTTACCCGGGAAAAACTCCCTGGCTGCTGAAATACATGCTTTTATTTCGTTAGGATGATGGGCATAATCATCAACATAAACCCGATCAGGCCTGTTAACGTGAATTTCAAAACGGCGCTTAACTCCGCGGTAAGTTGACAAAGCTTGTTGTATGAAATCCCACGAGATGCCCGCTGCCATGCTTGCCGCAGCTGCAGCCACAGCATTTTCCAGGTTATAACGACCGGGAACAGAGAATTCAAAATCATAATTCCTGTTCCTGAAATTCAGTTTACAATAATATTTACCTTGGGAAAGCTTAACATCTGACAAACTTAAATCAGCTTTTGCACCCAGGGCATAATCCATTCTGCCGGAATGATTGCGGGCCAGTTTTTCGAGAGAACTATGTACTATAACATTTCCATCTTTACTTACATTTTCTGTAAACAACCTGAATGATTCGTGAAGTTTTTCATAAGATCCGTAAATATCCAAATGATCGGGATCCATGGAAGTTACAATGGCAATCCGGGGTTTCAGATGCAGAAAAGAGCGGTCATATTCATCGGCTTCGGCAATAATCCAGTCAGGATTCTTTGAACCCAGGAAGTTGGTATTGTAATTTGTGCTTATTCCGCCCATGAAGGCAGAGAATTCAATATCTGCTGTTTTAAAAATATGGGCAATGATACTGGTTACCGTAGTTTTTCCGTGTGTGCCGGCCACCGCAATGGTGGGTATGGAAGCCGAAATAAAGCCCAGGATTTCTGCACGCTTGAATATAGGCACCTGTCTGCCGCGTAAAATTGTAAATTCGCTATGATTTGCCGGAACCGCAGGAGTATAAACAACAAGGTCAAGATTTACCGGAATCAGGGTAGGATCTTCACGGTAATGTATTTTAGCACCTTCTGCTTCCAATTGGCGTGTAAGAGGGGTTTCTGCCCTGTCATATCCTGAAACAGATTTACCCTGCCAAAGGAAATAACGGGCCAGGGCACTCATTCCGATACCCCCGATCCCAAGGAAATAGATGCTATGTATATTGTCTGTATTCATTAATTATTTTTTAACCAGGCTTAATGCAACCCCTGCTATATTATTTGCTGCATCGCGATACGACATCCTGGCAATACTTTCTTTAAGTTTAAAAATTTTATCTTCATCATAAATCAGATCCAGAATTGTGGCTCCCAGTAAATTCTTCACATCCTTATCGGCCACCAGCACAGCGGCATTTATATTAACCAATGCCATGGCATTTTTGGTTTGATGGTCTTCGGCAACATTGGGCGAAGGAACCAGCACTGAAGGTTTTTGCAGGGCACAAAGCTCACTTACGGCGATGGCTCCGGCTCTGGAAACTACCAGATCGCTTGCTGCATAAGCAAGATCCATCCTGTCGATAAATGCATGTACACTTACTCCCGACTTTTCCATTCCGGTTGCTGCTTCTTTGGCCTTTGGGTAATAAAACTTACCTGTTTGCCATATAAGCTGAATATCATTATTGGCAATTAGTTTCAGACTTTCTTTTACAGCCTCATTCATGGAAAATGCACCCAGGCTTCCACCCACTACCAATACAACCTTTTTGTCCTTTGAGAGATTAAAGAAATTCAATCCAATTTCTCTTTTTCCGGCAGCCTGCAATATGTCATTTCTCACCGGGTTTCCGGTAAGAAACAGTTTTTCTTTTGGGAAAAATCTTTCCATTCCTTCGTATGCCACACAAATTTTATCTGCCTTCTTTGCCAGCAGTTTGTTGGTAAGGCCGGCGTAAGAATTCTGTTCCTGGATAAGCGTAGGAATGCCTTGTTTTGCAGCAGCCCACACCAGGGGACCGCTGGCATAGCCTCCCACCCCAATCACAATATCCGGACGAAAACGTTTCACTATATTTTTTGATCTTACCATACTGTCAATCAACTTAAAGGGCACCAGCAGGTTTTTCCATGTTATTCTTCTCTGCAAGCCTGAAATATTAAGTCCTATTATATGATACCCTGCTGCCGGAACCTTTTGCATTTCCATTCTGCCTTTAGCACCCACGAACAATATTTGTGCGCCGAATACTTTTGCCCTGATGGCATTAGCAATGGCAATGGCCGGGAAAACATGTCCGCCGGTACCACCTCCGGCAATGATCACTTTCAGATTATCAGGCCGGAACATACTCACCCCCTTCCTTTACGTCTTCAATCTCCTCAACCTTCCGGCTTACACTAAGTATGATGCCAATGGCCAGACTGGTAAACCACATTGACGTACCCCCCATGCTTACCATGGGAAGTGGCTGACCGGTTACAGGCAAAAGCCCGACAGTAACAGCCATATTGATCATGGCCTGGAATACCAGGCTGAAGGTAAGGCCGATGGCAAGCAATGCCCCGAAAGTTCCGGGGCTTCGGTGTGCTATTCTTACGCCCCTGAACAACAAAATAAGATAAAGAAACAGTACTGTAAATCCGCCGATGATACCATATTCTTCTATGATAATAGCATAAATAAAATCGGAATATGCCTGGGGTAAAAAATTGCGCTGTACTGAGTTTCCGGGCATTTTGCCTGTAACACCTCCGGTGGCTATGGCAATTTTCGCCTGATCGGTCTGATAGGTGTCGCCTTCTTTACCTACAAAATTTTCTACCCGGTTTTTCCAGGTATACAGCCTTCCCGTATCAGGAGAATTCATCAAAATAACAATAAAAAGACCCATGAGCACAACACCCATAAAAACAAGAGCCATAATATATTTAATACTTACTCTTCCGATAAACATCAACACTACCGAAGTGGCAAACAGAATAATCGCCGTTGAAAGGTTAGCCGGTAAAATAAAAGCACATACAATAACGACCGGCAAAATGATAGGTAGAAAAGCAGATTTTAAATCCTTGATCCTGTCCTGTTTTTTGGTAAGCATGCGGGCAATGTATATGATCAATGCCAGCTTGGCAAAATCAGAACTCTGAAAGGTAATATTGATTACCGGCAAAGTCAGCCAGCGATTGGCTTCGTTAATGTTGGTACCCATCATCAGGGTTATAACCAGCAATGGCACAGCAACAATAAGCGCAAGCTGGGATAACCTGGAGTAATAAGTATATTTGATCTTATGGGCAATAAACATCATGAAAAACCCCATAACCACAATTATCAGGTGCTTAATGAGATAATACTCTGTATTGCCGGCCTGATACCTGTAGGCAAGGGTACCTGTTGAGCTGTAAACAGCCAATATGGAGAAAAGCGACAAAAAGGCCACTATGAACCATATAACCCTGTCACCTTGTAATTTTCCCAGTATGGCTTTCATTCTTGCTGATGTTTATTGTTTTTTTATTGATTTTTTTATTTTCAGGTATTTATGCTGATATTTACAGATCATATACAGCTTTTTTAAACTGTCTGCCACGATCTTCAAAATTTTCGAACAGGTCAAAACTTGCACATGCCGGCGACAGTAAGACCACATCTCCTTTCTCCCCCAGAAAATAGGCTGATTTAACAGCATCCTCAGCGCTTAAGGTTTCAATGATATCGGGTACAATCTGACCAAAAGCCTCGAAGATTCGTCTGTTATCTTTACCCAGACAAACAATTGCTTTTACTTTACTTTGCACAAGTTCGGCAAGCTGACTATAATCATTTCCCTTGTCCATTCCGCCCATGATCCAGATCACAGGCTTGTTCATACTCTCCAGAGCATACCATGCCGAATTGATGTTGGTGGCTTTACTGTCATTGATAAATTCAATGCCTTTAACCATGGATACATGCTCAAGCCTGTGCTCGATATTTTCAAAATCGGCAAGACTTTGTTTTATAACTTCCTTGCGAATATCAACCAATCGGGCAGATATACCGGATGCCAGGGAGTTGTAAACATTATGTGTACCTGTGAGTGATAAATCTTTTATTTCCATTTCTATTGACTGTGCGTTTATGTTGATTACCAGAGTTTTTTTATTTTTCAAATAAGCCCCCTCGCGGGGTTGTGATTTTCCTGTAAAAGGATATAAGCGGGATATGATGTTCATTTTTTCCATTTGTTGCATGATAACCGGATCATCCTGAAAAAAAACAAAATGATCATCGGCAGACTGGTTCTGCAGTATTCTGAATTTCGATTGTACGTAATTCTCAAACCGGTTATCGTATCGATCAAGATGATCGGGCGTAATATTCAGAAGCACTGCCACATCAGCTTTAAAATCGAACATACCGTCAAGTTGAAAACTCGATATCTCCAGCACATAGAAATCGTGATTCTCTTCAGCTACCATCCAGGCGAAACTTCGCCCCACATTTCCTGCAACACCTACATTACATCCGGCTTTTTCTAAAATATGACCGGTTAACAGGGTAGTTGTGGTTTTACCATTGCTTCCTGTTATGCATATTTTAAATGCATCGGTATACCTGTCTGCAAATTCAATTTCGGAGATTACCGGAATTTTCAATTTCCTGGCTTTCTTAACCATTTCTACTGTGTCAGGAATTCCCGGACTCTTGATGATCTCACCGGCCGAAAGGATCAACTTTTCACTGTGTCTGCCCTCTTCCCACTTAATTCCATAATTTTTAAGAACGTTTTTATATTTTTCATTGATGGTACCTTTATCTGACAGGAACACATCAAGTCCTTTCTTTTTAGCCAGTATGGCTGCCCCTACCCCGCTTTCACCTCCGCCCAGTATGGCAATATCAGGGCTGCTCATTGCTTCTATCTCACTTTAAGGGTTATGATGGAAATCACTGCCAATATGATCCCCACAATTAAAAACCTCTGTACGATTTTGGCTTCATGATACCCGAGCATCTGAAAATGATGATGCAGGGGTGCCATTTTAAAAATCCGCCTTCCTTCGCCAAAACGCCAGCGTGTGTATTTAAACCAGCTTACCTGCATTACCACAGATAAACTTTCCATAAAGAATACTCCGCACATTACGGGTATGAGCAACTCTTTTCGGATGCTGATGGCAAAAACAGCAATAATACCGCCCAGTGCCAGGCTGCCTGTATCGCCCATAAATACCTGTGCCGGATAGGAGTTATACCACAGGAAACCTACGCATGCACCCACAAAGGCAGCAATGAAAATAACCATTTCGCCGGTGTTGGGGATATACATGATGTTCAGATAATCAGAAAAGATCATGTTGCCCGACACGTAGGCCAGCACGCCCAATGCAACACCAATAATAGCCGATGTGCCTGTTGCCAGGCCATCCAGCCCATCGGTTATATTGGCCCCGTTGGATACTGCAGTGATTATCAGAATTACGATGGGAATAAATGCCAGCCATGTCCATTTGTGATAATTATCACCCATCCACCTGAGCAAAACCGAATAGTCAAATTCATTATCCTTGAAAAAGGGAATAGTTGTCTTGGTTGATTTCAATGTTTCCTTCTGAACAGCATCCCGGGGAATCGCCCGGTCCATTTCGAGCAATGCATCGGTACTTACAAATTCAAACTGATTTACCACATTCTCGCGTATCACAACAGAATCATTGAAATACAATACACTTCCCACAATAATACCCAAACCTACCTGCCCCAGGATCTTAAATTTACCATGCAACCCTTTTTTCTCTTTCAGAAATACTTTGATGTAGTCATCTAAAAATCCAATTCCTCCCAGCCAGAGTGTAGAGAAGATCAGTAACAGAATATAAATATTATCGAGTCTGGCGAAAAGCAGAGCCGGAATTAATATGGAAGCAATGATGATCAACCCACCCATGGTTGGTGTTCCCTGCTTCTGCATCTGACCCTCCAGACCCAGGTTGCGTACTGTTTCTCCCACCTGCTTTTTCTGCAGGTATCTTATGATCTTTTTCCCGAATATCATTGAAATAAACAGGGAAACAATCAATGCCATACCGGCACGGAAAGAAATGTACTGGAACAATCCCGTGCCCGGTATGTCAAACACTCTGTCCAGATATGTAAAAAGATGATACAGCATTTTTCAGGTTTTGTGAATGTTTTTAGTCCAGAGTCTCTTTTAATATTTCTTTATCGTCGAAATGATGTCTTACTCCTTTTATTTCCTGGTATTTTTCATGGCCTTTGCCTGCAACCAGAATAATATCACCTTCCTTTGCCATGGCTGATGCAACCTTAATGGCTTCGCGGCGGTTTACAACCGTAACAGCTTTTTTTGTGCTTACAGGGTCGAGCCCCTTCTTCATATCTTCAATGATCGCTTCAGGTTCTTCAAAACGCGGATTATCGCTTGTGATGATCACCTTATCGCTGTATGCAGCTGAAATAGATGCCATCAAAGGGCGCTTGGCGGCATCACGGTTACCACCACATCCTACAACAGTAATAATTGTTTCAGTACCTTTTCTCAATTTCTGAATAGTACTCAATACATTCTCCAGCGCATCAGGAGTATGGGCGTAATCCACAATTCCCAGCACTTTTTTCTTGCTTATAAAATAATCAAACCGTCCTTCAACCGGATTGAGGCTGCTGAGAGCAGTGAGAGCCTCATCGCTTTCGATACCCATCAACCGGCAACAGGCATAAATAGCCATGAGGTTGGAAGCATTGAATTCGCCCACCAGTTTGCACCATACTTCCCGGCCAACGATTTGCATTACCAGTCCTGTTATCAGGTTTTCTATGATCTTGCCATGATAATCGGCCATGTTTTTCAACCCATATGAATATTTTCTGGCAGCTGTGTTTTGCAACATTACCTGTCCGTTCTTGTCATCATTGTTGGTAAGGGCAAAACTTTCCCTGGGCAGATTGTCGAAAAATGCCTTTTTGGCGTTGATATAATCGTAGAATGTATGATGGTAATCCAGATGATCATGTGTGATATTGGTAAAAATTCCACCTGCAAACTTCACATCAGCAACCCTCTCCTGGTGTATGGCATGCGAACTTACTTCCATGAAGCAATGACTGCATCCTTCTTCAGCCATTTGAGCAAACAATGCATTAAGCGCTATAACATCCGGGGTTGTATAAAGAGCAGTATTTTCTTTTTCTCCGATTTTATTTGATATCGTTGATATTAATCCGGTTTTATAACCCAGTGAATTAAAAAGGTTATGAAGAAGGGTGGCAATAGTGGTTTTACCATTGGTGCCTGTTACACCTATTATTTTTATCCTTTCGGATGGATTATCGTAAAAATTGGCAGCAATACGTGCCATGGCCTTACGGCTTTGTGCCACTTTTACAAAACTCACCTCTTCTGAACGATGGGATGGTAAATTTTCACATACCACTGCTACTGCTCCGTTTTCAAGAGCCTGCGAAATAAAATCATGTCCGTCGGAGGTTAATCCCCGCACAGCAATAAACAGGTCTCCTTCTTTTACTTTTCGGGAATCGAATGTGATACCGTCGATAGCAATATCCGTAGACCCCTCAATTTCGATGAGTTCACATTTATATAATATTTCGCTTAGCAGTTTCAATTCTGGTTTCTTTAAGACAATTGAATAAATATTACATTTCCTGCACTGATGCGGGTGCCCGGTCGAAGGCTTTGCGATCTGACCACACCCCTGCCGGCAAAACGCACACGTAAACCTGAATTCTCCAGCACATACATGGCATCTTTCAAACCCATACCTACCACATTGGGCACCAGGTTAGGAATAATCTCCCTTCCCGACACCACAACAGTATCGCTGTTTCTCACAGAACTTACCACCCAGGGCATTTCATCGTCAAATAAAAGTTTACAATCAAAAGCTGAGTAGATGGTTTCCACATCATTACGGGCACCGGCCCTGACAGCAGGTAAAGACGCTATTACAGGGCTGGTGACCCAATCGTCGGACACATTAAAATGCCTTGTGGCATATATTTTATCTGCAATTCTTTTAAACACCGGTGCGGCAACCTGGCTTCCCGTATAAATCCATCCTTTGGGATTATGCACAGCCACAATCATGGAATAAACAGGATCATCGGCAGGAAAATAACCTACAAATGATGCTCTATAGGCTGCCCTGCCGGCGCTGCGATAAGTACCATCAATGGCTACCTGTGCTGTACCTGTTTTTCCTGCTATGGGATATAATGAAGATTTAATTCCTGATGCCGTTCCGCTTTCTACTGCTTCTTCGAGCATCTCCCGGACAATACGCAAAGTATATCCCGAAGCTATGGAGCGATTAAGAACCTCAGGCTGGAATCGCTGAATGGTTCTGCCTGTTTGCCTTACCTCGTCCACAAGCATGGGTTTCATCATTCGTCCGCTATTGGCTACCGCGTTATATAACGCAAGTGTCTGCAGGGGTGTCATTGACACATTATACCCAATGGACATCCAGGGCAACGTAAGCCCAGACCAGTTTGAGTCTCCCACTTTGGGGATATAAGGCATTCCTTCTCCGCTGATTTCCATACCCAGTGGTTGATGAATTCCCAATGCATTGATCCTGTTAAGAAATCGCTGCGGGTTTCTTTTATAGTTTTCTTCTACCAGGGTTGCAAAGGCTACATTGGAAGAAAGTGCAAAAGCTTCTTTTACCGTTATGGTTCCGAATCCGCCTTCCCGGGCATCGCGCATGGAACGACCGTGAAAGGTTGTAACCCCATCGCCGGTTTGAATAAAATCATCAGGGGTAACTATGCCGTCTTCCAGCAAGGCAATTATGGTAGCCAGTTTAAATGTAGAGCCCGGCTCGGTGCTTTCTCCCACAGCATAGTTGTAGGTTTCATCGTAACGGCCGTGAGCGTTGCGGGTAAGATTTGAAATGGCCTTGATCTTTCCCGTATTTACTTCCATTACCACGGCAGTGCCATGCTCAGCACTGTATCTTTCCAGTTGATTTCTCAGTTCATATTCCACAATATCCTGCATATGGATATTGATAGTAGTTATTATATCCTTGCCATTTTGCGATCTGATTTCATTCACATCGCTAAGTGGCATCCATTGCCCACCACTGATCCTTTGCTCAAGCCGTTTACCCTGTATACCTTCAAGATGTTCGCGGTAAGCACCTTCCAGACCCACAAACACACCTTCTCTTTCGTATCCGATGGTACGTGCAGCAAGCGATTTAAAAGGCATTTCGCGACGGGCACGTGGATTTACGATCAACCCGCCCCTGAACCGGCCGTTCCTGAAAATAGGGAATTTCAGGAGTTCGGTAAGCTCGTGGTAAGAAACATTGCGTTTTACAAGGAAATATCTTTCCTGGTTGTGTCGTGCCTGCATAAGCTGGCGTTTGTACTCTGCCTGCGAACGATCGCGGAAAAGCCTGGAAAGTCTGTAAGCAAGAGAATCTATTCCGGCAGAAAACAACTCATCGGAAACCACGTTGCGGTGAAGGTCCATCCGAATTTCATAAACCGGCACACTGGTTGCCAGTAATCTTCCGTCGTCAGCCAGTATATCGCCCCTTATGGCATCTATACTCGCATACCGAATGGTAGAATTTCTGGCCCTTTCTTTCCACTCTTCACCCTCAAAAAACTGAATGTAAATAACCTTGAAGAGGATAAGAATCCCAAAACCCACAGTAAGGAAATATACCAGGTAAATTCTCCACAATATGTCGCCTTTGTTTTTATCCACCCTTGTTCAGTTTTTGGTTTAATTGGTCTGGTTATTTTTCAGTTTCTGCTTCTTCCGCCTACTCTCAGAAAAAAATTTCGCCGGCGTTCTCTTTCAGTCAAAATTCTGGGAGGTACTGTAGATTCTACAAATCCCCTGTCGCGAAGCCGCCGCGCAATCTCTGACTGATTGGTCAGGTACATAAGCTCAGCTTTATTGGAAATGTATATGGTTCTCAATTCTGTTACTTCACTCCGCATTCGTTCAATTTCCCTTACCTTCTTTTCGGCATAGTAAGTATTGGCAATAAGCATAATAGCCAGAAAAGCCAGATACAACAAAAAAGGCATCAGATCCGGAGATTTTTCAGCGGTAAGAAAACTGCCATTAAGCAAGGAACGGAAGAACCCCATTCCTTTACCAGGAGCAGTATCCTCACTTTTTTTCTTTTCCTTTCCGGTTTCTTTATATTTGTTTTCAGCCATAGCTTAAACTGTTTTCTCTGCGATTCTGAGTTTTGCGCTTCTTGAGCGCGGATTTTCTATTTGCTCTTTATCATCGGGAACAATCAGTTTTCCCACTGCTTTCAACGGTGCCAAAACGTTTCCGAAAAAATCTTTTTCCTGGTGCCCTTCAAAATTTCCGGCTTTGATGAAATTCTTTACCAATCTATCTTCCAGCGAATGATAGGAAATTACCACAAGCCGTCCTCCGGGTTTTAATACTTCCACACTTTGTTTCAGAAACTCCTTCAACACATCGAGCTCAGCATTTACTTCAATACGCAAAGCCTGAAAAACCTGGGCAAAAAACTTATTTTCCTTACCCCTTGGGGCCAGTTTCTGAAGAACCTGTTTCAGTTGCTCAGTAGTTTCAAAGCTTTCAGCCTTACGATGAAATATTATTTCTTCAGCAATTTTATGAGCGTTTTTGAGCTCGCCGTAAAGCCGGAATACCCTTACCAGCTCATATTTTTCATATTCATTTAAAACTTCTCTGGCCGAAAGCACACTCTGTTTATCCATCCGCATATCCAGCGGACCATGAAATCGTGTTGAGAACCCCCTTTCCGCCTGATCGATCTGCCATGAAGAAATTCCCAGGTCAGCCAGTATGCCGTCAACAGGCATTGCCCCATGCAGTTTCAGGAAGTTTTTCATGTACCTGAAATTCTGATTGATGAACAAAAGCCGGTTGTCGTCCGGCAGATTGTTCGCCGCATCGGGATCCTGATCAAAGGCTACAAGCCTTCCATCTTTAAGGTTTTCAAGGATCAATGCTGAATGGCCGCCTCCCCCGAAGGTTACATCAACGTAGGTACCTCCTGCCTTTACATTCAGGCCTTCAATGCATGATTGCAATAATACAGGCCTGTGGTAGGTCATGATTCAGGGTCCTTATTGTTGATTCTTCCCATAACATCCTCAGCAAGAACTGAGAAGTCTTCCGGTTCTACACTCATAGTGCTTTCATATAATGATTTCGACCAGATCTCTATCCGGTTTCCGAAAGCAAACAATACAATTTCTTTATCGAGATCAGCATAGTCCATTAGTGGTTTGGGAACCAGTAAGCGATTGGCCGAATCGCATCTTAATTCTGACGCTCCACGGTAGAAATACCGCACAAACTCGCGGTTTTTTTTATTGTAAAGATTGAGTGAATTGATCTCTTTGGTAATTTTCTGCCATTCGCTTTCGGGGTAAAGTGTCAGGTTCTTTTCAAAACCCCGGTTAATGACAAACCTTTCCTGATCACCCGGAGAAAGCTGTCGCACAAGGCCTGCCGGTAACATAAAGCGGCCTTTGGCATCAAGCTTGCAAACAAATTCACCGAAAAGATTTGCCATTTTTTTAACACATTGCGATTTGAAGGTGTAAATATAATGACATTTTTCCCACTTTTTCCCACTTTTCGACACATTGTTAATAACTTTTTCCGGCATTAACAGTATATACAGAAAGGATAAAAGTGTAATTGACTGATTTACTGGTAAATAATTAAAGGCGATGTCTATCCGATATTATTTTTTATATACACCGATTTTCAAATAAAAAGGCCTGTTTTTACCCCTTAGAACGTATTAACTTAACACGAACATCAATCAAAACCGGAATTATACAAATTCCGGAAAAAAACTCCGGATATTTTTTCGGAAAATAATCCTTAATTTTGTTTTTTAAGGCAGAATAAAATATCCGCAAAATGACGGACAACAGATTGGATAAACAAACAGCGGAAAATCCGGATAAAAAGTTTGTAGATGTTGATGATGTTTTCAGGAAGAAAGGCGGAAAACTATACCCGATAATTCCTAAGTTTCTCATCCGATATCTGAAGCGAATTATTCATGAGGATGAGCTAAATGAAGCCCTTTACAATTATAAGGATCAGATGGGGCTTGATTTTCTTGAAAAACTTTTCACAGAAAGGTTTACTGCCGAAATTGAAGTAGTAAACCCTGAAAACATTCCGGATCGCGGACGTTATATCATTGCATCGAACCATCCTTTGGGTGGTCTTGATGGTATGGCTCTAATGCATGTAGTTGGTAAAAAAAGAAAAGATATCAAGTTCATTGCCAATGACATACTAATGGAGCTGAAAAACCTCAGGGAGCTCTTCTCGCCGGTTAATAAGCATGGTCGAAATACTGCAGAGTATGTCAAATTGATTGATGAGATGTATGAATCAGATCAACTTGTTCTGGTTTTCCCCGCAGGCCTGGTATCCAGAAAACAAAAGGGTGGTATTATCAAGGATCTGGAATGGAAAAAAAGTTTCATTACCAAAGCCGTCAGGCACAAAAGAGACATCATACCTGTATATATTGAAGGAAGAAATTCTGAGTTTTTCTATAACATGGCCAGGTGGAGAAAAAGACTGGGCATCAAGGCCAATATTGAAATGCTGTATCTGCCTGATGAAATGTTTAAACAGACTGATAAAAAAATCACTATAACCTTTGGAAGACCTATTCCCTATACCTTTTTCACCCGGGCCCAAACACACCTGGAGTGGGCGCAATGGGTAAAGGAAAAAGTTTATGAAATAGGTGAAAAACCCGAGGTTTGAATTTCAGTAAAGAAACAAAATACACGAATTACATATGCGAGAAGAAATTATAAAACCAGTTAAACGGGAATTACTGGAGAAAGAATTAAACGAGGAGAGATTTCTGCGAAAAACCAATAACGGAAATAATGAGATTTACGTAATTACCCATCACGATTCACCCAACGTAATGCTTGAGGTAGGACGATTGCGAGAAGTATCTTTTCGAATGGCCGGCGGTGGAACCGGTAAAGCAACCGATATTGACGAATACGATACCGGAGATGTCCCCTATAAACAGCTGATTGTGTGGGATCCTGCTGACAGGGAACTGGTAGGTGGCTACCGGTTTATTCTGGGGCATGATGTCAGGCTCAACAGCAATGGTGTGCCCAGCCTGGCCACATCAGGACTTATGAATTATTCAGAGAAATTCGTCAAAGAATATCTTCCTGAAACCATTGAACTGGGCCGTTCATTTGTACAACCCAAATACCAGCCCTCAAGAGAAAGCCGAAAAGGGATATTCTCCCTGGATAATCTTTGGGATGGTCTGGGTACATTGGTGGTAAACCATCCTGAAATCAGGTATTTTTTCGGAAAGGTTACCATGTACGATCACTTTAACCCCATAGCCAGGGATCTTATTTTGTATTTTATGAATACATTTTTTCCCGATAATGAAAATCTTGCTGTTCCTAAAATACCGCTTGGCTACAAAACCAATATAACCGGATTTGAAAAAATATTTACCGCTAAAACTCTTGATCAGAATCAGAAAATTCTGATGCAGCGTGTAAGGGAGCATGGCGAAAATGTACCACCACTTGTAAATTCATATATGAGTCTGAGCCCCACCATGAAAACTTTCGGTACTGCATGGAATGAAGATTTTGGCGGTGTTGAGGAGACCGGGATACTGATAAAAATCGCTGATATTTATGAAGCGAAAAAGGACCGGCACATAAGTTCATACCTGAGGGATAAAGACCTGAAATAAATTTAAAAGAGGGCAATCAGGAAATACCTGATTTACCTTTCTATCAAACTGATAAAAAAACTATGCTGATAACCGGCGCCGAGTTCCTTATAAGCTCAACCCATTACAAAGACTGCCCGCCTGCTGACAAGCCCGAGTATGCATTTCTGGGCCGCTCGAATGTGGGCAAATCTTCATTGATCAACATGCTTACAGGGTTTGGCAAGCTGGCAAAAACTTCTGCCACACCGGGCAAAACACAGCTCATTAACCACTTTCTGATTAATGAATCATGGTATCTTGCAGATCTTCCCGGATTCGGCTTTGCCAAAGTATCGAAAAAGATGCGCCACAACTGGGAAAAAATGATCCGCAACTATCTTCTTAACCGCAAAAATCTCGTTTGCACTTTTCTGCTGGTTGACAGCCGGCACGAACCGCAGAAGAATGATCTGGAAAACATGGAATGGTTTGGAAGCCAGGGGCTACCATTTGTTATTGCTTTTACCAAAACCGATAAAATGGGCAGCTCCACTCTGCAATCTCAAATTGCAGCCTATAAAAAGAAACTTTCAGAACTTTGGGATCCGGTTCCGCAGATGTTTATTACATCGGCTGAAACCAAGGCCGGGCGGGAAGACATTCTTAATTTTATAGCACACTATAACGGGGAATATCTGAAAGAGATTCAATAGGTAATAAAAACTATTCACTTCATCTTTTTCAGGGCCTGTACCTGGAGCTATTCAGGATTTCCCTGGACGATTTATCCATAAAGAGCTCCATAAGGCTCACATCAGGATTTCGCCGCATATACTCCCTTACAATATGCCAGCCGGCAAATACACCCATCCGCGGGGCCGAATCCCTGGAAAAGGGTGCAGTAAAGGGAGCCGCACCTATAAACTTTTGAATCAGTTGCCGGTCAGTTGAATACAGCATTTCATTATCCAGATAAAATGCCCAGGCTTGTCCCTGGTTACGCTCTGCCCAGTCAAGCTGTTGCGAAGTATAGGATATTTTTAATGAATCAGAATGGGAAGGCATCATACAATCGAGAAAATAAAGCATCTTTCCTTCATGTATCATAAAATCAAGGAAAGTTTCAGGAAGCTGCCGGTTATAACGTATAAGGTCTTCTGCCATCGCCCGCATCACTTCAACCGGTGCTGCAGCAGGCTCAAACCGGTTTCTTTTAAAAGCCGGCACCCCCACCCTTTCGTAATTGCGGTAGTTCCGTCCCAGGAACATATCCAGCCCAATAATCAGATTATTTTCATAGTATTTAACCGGAAGCTCAAAATCGAGCCCCGACACGTATGAGTAAAACACGGGAATTTCTCTTTGAGGGAAGTGATAGCGAAAATAACGGAAGGCCAGGGTTAATTCATTTTCCAGCTGCGACAGATCTTCCCAAACATCATAAGTATCTTTCCATATCTCAAGTATGAAGGGATCTGTAATGTAATCATACAATTGCAATTGTCCGGTTTCGGTAAATATTGCATCGCCAAGGAAAATGGGAAAATCATCCACATGGGGTTCTATCTCCTCAGGAATATTAAAAGGATTGATATTAAAAAGTACAGTTTCATACCTTTTGATCTCAATTTCGGGTATGCGAACAGATGATATATCTGCATCCCAGTGCGGTGATCGTTTGCAGCCATGAGAAAAAAGTATGACAACAATAATAAAAGAAAAAATTGTTTGTTTATTTATTATTTTTGAGGAAGGGAAGTAAAAAGTGTACATAAATATTTAATAATTATCAACGAAAGCAGTAAAAGCTACATGTAAAAAATCAATTATTCTGTTTAATATTGCAACCTGAAATTAAAAACCCAAAATTATGAAAAAAATTGCATTATCATTTTTACTTATTCTGACTGTGATGGCTCTTTCGGCTCAATCACTGAATGTTCAAACCTTCCGGCTTGGTCTTAAAGCATCTCCATCTATGGCATGGATGAAGCCTGACACTGAAGATTATGTGAATGAAGGATTGCGTCTCGGATTTTCATATGGTCTTCTTGCAGAATTCCTGCTGGCCGAGCAATATGGTTTTGCTACAGGAATTCATATTTCATACTTTGGCGGTAAATTAAGTTATCCCATCGAAGAGGTGGTCGATAATCAGCTGTTCAGAGAGAAAGAAAGGATTTTCAGGTTGCAGAATCTTGAAATTCCCTTCACACTCAAGATGAAAACCCGCGAAATCGGTTACAATACCTATTATGCAAAATTTGGGTTTGGAGGATCGATTAATTTGAAATCCACTGCCGATGACAAGTTCTATGCAACTGATGGATCCAGCATTTCGCGTAATGATATTAACATTTATGATGAAATTCCGCTGATGAGGGTTTCCATGATACTGGGTGCAGGAACCGAGTATTCACTGGGAGGAAATACTTCACTGGTTGGAGGCATCACCTTCAACAACGGCTTCACCAACATACTTAAAGGAGAAGATAATCTTTCGCAAAGAAAAAAGAATGCAAGGGCCAATTATCTTGAAGTTACACTGGGAATATTGTTTTAATTCACGAATTTCCCGGTTATGAATCCCTTTGCAAAATATGTTGACTGCCTGAACTGCGGAAACGAACTCATTAATATCAGCGAACTCACGTTTCAAACACCCAAAGAAGTGGTTTGCGATTTTTGCGGACAAAAATACCCGGGGCTAACTGCAAAGGTGAAAAGAACCAAGGTTTTCATCAACTTTCTGTTCATTATCCTTGCAGTAATCATCTGGGCAGCAGCCAAAACTATAGGCGGTTTTACAGGTGCACTCTTTGCCCTGTTTCCGCTTTTTATTATTTATCTTTTTGTACTGGCATTAAGTATAAAAAAATCCATAAAGCTTTAATATGCGCATTGCACTGGCACAATATAATTATCACATTGGCAATTTTGAATACAATACCGCAAAGATCATCAGGGGTATTCAGGAAGCACGCGACCGGCAGGCCGATCTGGCAGTTTTTGCCGAACTTTCGGTGTGCGGATATCCTTCAGGCGATTTCCTGGAATTCAAGGACTATATTGATAAGTGTTACAGGGCTATTGATGAAATAGCTTTTCATTGCAAAGGCATTGCTGCCATCGTGGGTGCTCCGCACCGAAACTCAAATTCAAAGGGTAAACCTTTGCACAATGCGGCCTTCTTCCTTGAGAACGGAAAGGTTAAGCAGATTTATCTCAAGGGGCTTCTTCCCAATTACGATATTTTCGACGAATACCGTTATTTTGAGCCTGCCACCGAATTTGATATTGTTACTTATAAGGGAAAACGAATTGCACTAACCATTTGCGAAGACCTGTGGAATCTTTACGACAATCCGCTTTACACCCAGAACCCCATGGGTCGTCTGGCTGAAAAGGGAGTCGATTTTATGGTAAATATTGCAGCGTCGCCCTTTGCCTGGGATCATGGTGGTGAGCGAAAAAATATGCTGAGCCAGAACGCAATACGCTACAGGGTGCCCCTGCTTTATGTAAACCAGGTAGGTGCACAGACTGAGCTGATCTTCGATGGAGGCTCCATGGCCATCAACGCCCATGGTGGTATTACGCATGAACTGGAATCATTTTCCGAGGGCCTGCTTATGATTGAAACAGATGAAATGGGCCGTAAAACCGGGACCAAGCCCTCTCCTGATGCCGATCATGACAAAAAGGTTGAAAATATTTACAAAGCGCTGGTGTGCGGCTTAAAGGATTATTTTGGCAAGCTGGGATTCAGCAAGGCCATTTTGGGTTTGAGCGGTGGTATCGACTCGGCTGTTACCATGGTAATTGCCGCTGATGCCCTGGGTGCTGAAAATGTTCTGGGAGTTCTGCTTCCCGGCCGGTTCAGCTCTGATCATTCAGTTAAAGATGCGGAAGATCTGGCAAAAAATCTCGGCTGTCCCCATAAAATCATTTCCATAACCGATACCACCACCCGGTTTGAAGAAAATCTCAAACCCTGGTTCAAAGATCTTCCCTTTGATGTTGCAGAGGAGAATATACAGGCCCGAACACGGGCTGTTTACCTCATGGCCCTTTCCAACAAATTTGGTTATGTGTTGTTGAATACATCAAACAAAAGTGAGGCAGCTGTGGGTTACGGAACCCTTTACGGGGATATGTGCGGAGGTCTGTCAGTGCTGGGAGATGTATACAAAACAGATGTTTTTAAATTAGCCGGTTACATAAACCGCGACAGGGAAATCATTCCGGTGAACACAATCATTAAACCTCCCAGTGCCGAGCTTCGGCCCGATCAGAAAGACTCAGACTCACTGCCTGAGTATGATATTCTTGACCAGGTACTTTTCCAATATATTGAAAAACGAAAGGGCCCCGATGAACTGGTGCAGATGGGATTTGATAAAAAACTGGTTAACCGTACCTTAAAGCTTGTAAACACCTGCGAATACAAAAGATACCAGACACCTCCCATTCTCAGAGTTTCATCCAAGGCATTTGGCATGGGAAGGAAAATGCCTATCGTGGCCAGGTACCTGGGATAAAACCTGAAAATAAGATATTTAGCCTTAATGAAGTCTCTGATAAAAACCAACAAAAAACCCTATCTTTTGCAATGGCTTTTTCTTTTGCTGGTTTTTTCTTTGTCCGTTTTTCAAGCCTGCGACCGTTTCGCTTTATTTCCCAAAAGATCATACATTGAAGGCATAGCACTTGACGGAATCAGTTACGAGAATCTTACCGGGGCCACTGTAACAATAAGACCGGTTAACGGAAGCACAGCCACTACTATTGCTACCCTAACTGTGGATGAAAATGGCAAATTCCGGTTTGATGATGTAACAACAGGAGTTTATTCCATGAGCATTACCCTGGATGGATATGAGAGAATGGGAGCCGGACACATTGAGCTTGATGAGAAGCCTGCATTTGTTGCCATGTTACCCGTTGAAAGGGGTCTTTCCCTTAATACAGGAGGTATTTCAGGAACAGTAAGAGACCACAACGGCAACCCTGTTCCTGATGCCAATGTTGCCGTAAGTGCCTTGGATGTATCGCTCACCAACGGTTATTTTACATCTGCTGTAACCAACCAGGATGGTCATTTTTACATACCGGCCATTCCTCTCGATAAAACCAATGAGTTTATAATCCGTTGCACCGCCCCGGGATTTGAAACAAAAAGAATAACCAACCTGATTATTCTCAAAAACGAAATGCTGGCATTGCAGCTGGAGGTGGCAAGGGAAACCCAACCACGTATTCTTTTTTACGAAAGCTTTGAAAATAACGAGCATACATGGGAAAAAACAGGATTCTGGAGAACACAGCAAACCACAGTAATTTATAATAAAGCACACCCTAAATTCGTAAAACTTGCTCCGAATGACAATTCTGAAGCCAGAATTCCTGATGCTTTCAAAGGGTTTAGAATGGCATGGTACGGTCAGCCTACAACCGGAAATTATATGGGTGAGCAGAGTCCCTACGACTCAGGACTTACCGGTGGTACCAGCACCCAGCCCAATCATGGAGAAATGATTTCACCAATTATCAATCTCTCAACAGCCCAGAGTGCAAGTGTGGTTTTCTGGTCGTGGTTTGAAATCGAAAGTTTAAACCCCGATGGATACGGTTTTGACCACATGAAGGTTTATTTAATAAATGAAGATTCCGACACACAGGTGCTCGTGGGCATGCTAAACCCTTATATTATTCCCACACTGGGAAACAGGCAAGCCTTGCCTTACACATCGGGCGGTTTCTACCAGGCCCCTGTCTGGAGGTACGAAGAATTTGACATCAGTGATTTTATCGGATCAACTGTAAGGTTAAAATTTGTTTTCGACACGCGCGATGAGAAACACAATGGTTTCAGAGGATGGTTTATTGATGAAATCAAGGTATTAGAGAGAGAAGGCGAATACAAGCATGCTCCGGCATATTTGCCATATCAGCAGAGATAAACAGCCCGGGTTTCTGTAAAAATTCACATTATCTGTCAGTAAAAAAACCCAACGCCCGGTTTTGCGGACGTTGAGTTTAAAAAAGTCTTCTTCAAAAAAATATTTTAATATACTTTGAGGTTTACGGCTTCTACGGATTTTATTTCAGGTATGGCTTTTTTCATAGCCTGTTCAACTCCCGATTTCAGTGTCATGGTACTCATGGGACATGAACCGCAAGCCCCCAGAAGCTCAACATTAACTATATTATCTTCAGTAAGTTCCACAAAGCGAATGTTACCACCATCGGCCTGCAGATAAGGACGAATCTGGTCAATTACATTTTCTACTTTTCTGATTAATTCTGCATTTTGTGTATTAGACATACGAATAAAAAAATTAAAGGGTAAATATAACTTATTGATTATTAATCTTGTATTTCTATAGCATTTTCGACTGATATCTCGCGTGCCAGCATTTTGGCGGCATTTTCAAAAAAAGGTCCTGCAGGATTATCCGCCAGGAGCACTGCAGGTTTTCCCGAATCTCCCGATTCGCAAATACTCTGTACCAAGGGTATCTGACCCAGAAACGGAACATTCATCTCCCGGGCAAGATTTTTGCAACCATCTTTTCCAAAAATATAATATTTATTCTCCGGCAATTCAGCTGGAGTAAACCATGACATATTTTCAATCATGCCAAGTACTTTAACCTTAATGTTATTGTTTTCAAACATGGAAACAGCTTTTCGGGCATCAGCAAGAGCCACATGCTGGGGAGTACTTACAATTACTGCACCTGCCAGTTTCAGGGTTTGCACCAGCGAGAGGTGAATATCTCCTGTACCTGGCGGAAGATCAATAAGCAGGTAATCCAGCTCGCCCCATTCCACGTCAGTAAATAGCTGTTTCAGCGCAGCAGATGCCATAGGACCCCGCCAGATCAGGGCTTTGGAAGCATCAACAAAAAATCCAACAGACATGATAGATATTCCATACCTTTCCAATGGCAGAACTTTGGTTTTTCCATTCACTTCCACAGATGTTAGCTCTTTATCCATGGCGCCGAACATTAGGGGAACGCTGGGGCCGTAAATGTCGGCATCCAGCAAACCTACCCTTGCACCGGTGCGCGCAAGCGACACAGCCAGGTTAGCTGCAACGGTTGATTTTCCAACTCCCCCCTTACCGCTGGCAATGGCTACGATGTTTTTAACACCGGGCAGCATGGGTTCATTCTCAACACGCTTGCTCGTAACTTTAGATTCAAATGTTATTTCTATTTCTGCTTCCTTGTCCGCATTTTCATGGATACTTCTTATGCAGGCCTTGCGCATACTCTCTTTAAAAGGACAAGCAGGTGTGGTAAGTACGATTTTAAAGGTAACTTTTTTGCCCTCCACTTCAAGATCTCTGATCATTCCCAGGCTAACAAGATCTTTTTTGAGGTCGGGCTCTATAACCTTGCTAAGCGCATCTAACACATTGTCAACACTTAACGACATAATTCTTATTTAGATTTAGTTTGTGTAAAAATAAGAATTATTTAAGTTGTGACAAAACAAACAATATCTAATGCAGGAAATCAGGTGTTTAACCCGATGGCCGGATCCCAGAAATAGCGGGAAAAGTTCTGAATCTGGTCATTTACCACAGTCAGGCCTTCACTTTCGAGCAACTGCTGCATTATATCCGGGCCTCCGAAATGATGTTTGCCGGTTAGCATCCCGTTGCGGTTAACCACCCTGTGTGCAGGTATGTTGCTGTCAAAAGTGTGGGAATGATTCATGGCCCAGCCTACCATTCTTGAGGACCCGGCTGTACCCAAATAGCGGGCAATGGCACCATAGGATGTAACCCTGCCATAGGGTATCTCTTTTACAACCTCGTAAACTTTTATAAAAAATGAATCATTCGTAGAAACCATTACCGGAATGTGTTTTAAGGATCTTTCTATCCTTCATTCTTAAGACTAAATTCGAGAAAACATATCTTTTCCCCTTTTTCGAGAAACATACTTTCGTAATAGGTTTTTATGCTAAGCACCAAAGGGTCAACTCCATGCGGCTGGCCGTAAAGGTCATCGGTGGTGGTTTTGAGCCGGTGTCCCTGCTCCTGGATCAGCTCGAGGGTATATTCGTAAAAATTACGGTTATCGGTTTTCAGATAAATCGGTGCATTATCTTTTAGAAAACCACTATATAAGTTGAGAAAACGAGGAGATGTAAGTCTTTTTCTCACCCTGGGTTTATTAAGCTGCGGATCGGGGAAAGTGATCCAGATTCCTGATATTTCGTTTTTACCGAAAAATCCATAGAGATGTTCGGCCTGTACCCGCAGAAAGCCCACATTGGTAAGTGCATTTTCCATGGCATCCTTAGCACCGGTCCACAGGCGGTTTCCTTTGATGTCAATTCCCAGGAAGTTAAACTGTGGGAAAGCTTTGGCAAGGCCGATGGTATATTCGCCCTTTCCGCATCCAATCTCAAGTATGATGGGGTTTTCATTGAAAAAGAACCGCTCGCCCCATTTCCCTTTCAGATGATAATCGGGAACAGGAAAGCGGTATTCGGGCTGAACCACATTGGGAAACGAATTGATTTCAGCAAATTTTCGATGTTTGTTCTTGGGCACTTCAGAGTGTCAGATTTCCTTGATTATAAATTAACGATGCAGAATCCAGGAGGATGCATTCACATCTTCCTGAACAACTTTTAGCATTTGTTCTGCTTCATTGAGATCGTAGTAGAAACCATAAGACACCCTGTAAAATCCGAGGGGGTTGACAGGAAAAACTCTTGCATTTACCGCACCTCTGTTGCGCAATTCTTCAGCAAGGATAATGGCTGCATGTTCTTCTTCAAAGCTTCCCGCAATAATATGATAAACCCGGCGTCCGGGTTCAGGAGTGGCAGGTGTGGCAGTTCGTTGTGCAGGAGCCGGAGTTTCTGCCACCGGGGCCGCTTGCTGTTCTTCAACAGGTGCAGCCTGCTCAACAGGTGCAGGAGCCGGGGTTTCTACCCTGGCAGGTTCAGGAGCAACTTCCCGGGAACGGAAAACCGATTTTTCACCAAACAGATAATCGTAATTGAGCGCAAGAACGATAATAATGATCAATAAGGGTACAACAGTAAGAGCTACCCACTTGATGGCCGGCGACAGACCCGAAGTTTGCTTTTTCTTTTCCATAGATTTCTTTCCGGGGGTTGGGGGAATTACTATTTTTTCCCTGGGTTTCTCAGGTTGGGAAACTTCTTCAGATTTGTATACGGGCTGAGTTGATTCAACTTCCTGCGGCTCTTCCGCAACCGGAGGCTTGGGAGGCTCATCGGTTTTAGCATCTTCAAGGGCCTTATCGAGTTCCGTTTTGGCTTCCTCTTCCGATTTTTTTGCAGGCTCTTTTACCGATGCCATTCCCGCTGAATCGGCAAGATAATTAATGGATGTGTCGGCATCAAATACCAGCTGGCCCGATTCGCTCATGGAGAAGACACCTACATTATCAAGTTCGACTTTCTTTCCGGACTTAAGAGAGTTATTCATCTCACTAACGAAGTTGGTAATAAATTCTCTGGCCTCTCCGCTACTGATATTTTCTTTACTGGCAATATACTCAATAAGCAGACCTCCACCGGCCTTATTGCTTTCGTTGAAAGTAATCACTTTGGAGGGAGATTCCACCTTTTTCAGCTCCGGAACAAATTTGGCAGGAATATATGTGGTTGAAAACTCACCCACATCCGGTAAAATAACAAAATCGTTTTCAAACAACAGTTCGCTAATGTATTTGCCTATTTTCATAATTTAAGCATTTTGAGTTAAACTCCTGGCCTGAAGGCCTTTGTTTATAATGGTTTTAAAATACGGAACCCACCGGTTTACAAAAAAGAAACAAGACTAAAAGAGCATCTTTTTTGTATAATTGTTAATTTATACGCAATATATTCAGCTAAGTTATAAAAATCCACATAAATTTTAAGGATATTCAAATTTTTATACTGAATAGCAGCGTTTTACTTAAGATTTGAAATGAGTTTCTCAAGGTCTTCGGGTGTGTCAATGGCAGCAGATTCATGTCCGGTTACCTCTGTAAATAGCGGAAATCCATTTTCGATCCATCTGAGTTGCTCGAGACTTTCGGCTTTTTCCAGGGCGGAGACCTTCAGTTTAATAAGCTTTTCAAGGGTTTTCATGCGATAGGCGTACATGCCTATGTGTTTAAAGAAGGTATGACGGGTTATCCAAAGCTCTTTCTCCACTCCCCTTAAAAAGGGTACCGGATGCCGGCTGAAATAAACAGCCTTTCCATCAAAGCCCTTAACTACTTTCACCACATTCTCATTAAATAATTCATCAGAGGATGCAACAGGCTTGATAAGGGTGGCAATCTCTACCGAAGGATCATTAAACAGGCTGCAAATGAGCTCAATCTGTTCAGGATGGATAAAAGGTTCATCACCCTGGATATTTACAATAACATCTTCCTGATCAATACCCCATTCTTTGGCCATCAGCATTGCTGCTTCGAAGCAGCGATCAGTGCCACTTGGATGATCTGGTGAAGTAATTACCACATAGCCGAACTCACTTACATGATCATAAATTCTTTGATTATCTGTAGCAACCACTACGTGTGCCAGTTTATCAGTCTTCTGAGCCTGTTCATAAACTCTTCTCACCATCGATTTGCCTGCAATTTCGGCAAGGGGTTTACCGGGAAACCTCGTGGATGCATAGCGTGCCGGGATAATACCAATAAACTGCATAAAGCAAATATAAAGTGAGATGTTGTGTATTCAGATGCTAAAAAAGACCATGGATTTCTGCATCAATCTTCTGGATCACTTCACCCAGATCAGATGTCCTTTCTGAGAATTTGTTGTTATCAACATCAATTATCAGCAGTTTTCCCAGTGAGTAGCTGTCTATCCATTCGTTGTAACGTTCGTTAAGACGCTTCAGATAATCCAGCCGGATGGTGTTTTCATAATCCCGGCCTCTTTTCTGTATCTGACTAACCAGGGTGGGTACACCGGCTTTCAGATATATAAGGAGATCGGGAGGCTGAATAAAAGAACTCATGAGCTCAAACAGGCTGGAGTAATTCTCAAAGTCGCGGGTCGACATCAATCCCATGGCATGCAGGTTTGGCGCAAAGATGTAAGCATCTTCATAAATGGTACGGTCCTGGATTACCGTTTTGCCGCTGTTGCGGATATCAACGATCTGGCGGAACCTGCTGTTGAGAAAATAGATCTGCAGATTGAACGACCATCGTTGCATGTCTTCATAAAAATTATTCAGGTAAGGATTGGTTTCCACATCTTCATAGTGAGCTTCCCATCCGTAGTGTTTGGATAATAATCCGGCAAGGGTGGTTTTACCCGAACCAATGTTTCCGGCAATCGCTATATGCATAATTCAAGGATTATTTCGGGCCGATGCCCGGGTTAAAAAAGAACTCCTGAAAATTAGTGGAATTTTCCGGTGAAACGAAATTTTTTTAAAGAAACTTCTGTTTGCAAAAATAACTTATCGTCCTTAACAAAAAAATTTTTTACCCCTGATTCCGGTAGCAAAAATACATTTTCCCTTTGAAGAAAAAAATCATAAACTACAAGATGGGAATTCCTAAGATAAAGAATATTTTGCTCAACAACCTGTAGTACAGAAACATTCACTTCTGGTATCTGAAATAAAAAATTAGTATGCCTGTCAAAAACCATGATTTGATCTGCAGCCACAAAAAGTCTTCCATTGCTTTCCTGCATATATTTTACCCTGCCCATCTGCGGATGATCAAGGCTCAGATCGGTGCTGGTGATTTCCTGCTGACCCCTGTCATTGAAGCGAATCAGCTGAAACACTCCCGGAAAATAAGCCCAGAAACCGTTTTCCGCCGAATGGCAAATAACATCGGCAATATCGTTGCCCATAAGACCTGCTGCAGTAAAACTTCTTTTCTCAGCCAGATTTTTATCGAGCATAACTATATGACCAAAATTTCCGAAGAATACAATAATGTTGAGGGGATCGCTAACATCTGCAGATGTAACCGGGCCGAAAGCTCTTTTGCCGAAGGTAAGCTGACTGCCATCGGGTGAAAATCTGGCAAGGATGCCGTTTTCAATGCTGTAGATATTTCCCAGCTTATCGACCCCTGCAAAACCCCTGATGTTTTTATATTCATCAACCAATACAAAATCACCGGCCTGAAGGCTTAAAGCCGCAAAGCAGCAGATCCATATAGCCAGAGGTAATGATTTCACAAAAAAAGTTTTAGGAAACAAATTTCAGAATTTCATCCACATATTTACGGTTATTGAAAAGACGTGGCACCTTGTTTTGTCCGCCTACTTTGCCTTTCGATTTCAACCATTCGAAGAATGTTCCCCGGGGAAGCGATGTAACTTTCAGTTTTTTCAGCAGAATATCTGCTGTTCTTTTGGCTTCATAATCGGAGTTGATATTCTGGAGCGTTTTATCAAGGACATTGGTAAAATTATCCAGATCGTCGGGTTCTTTTTCAAACTCGATAAGATATTCGTGACAAGCTGAGTTATTATCTTCGAGAAATACGGGTGCAGCGGTATATTCGCTCACTACAGCGCCGGTTTCACGACAAGCGGCATCCAGTGCATTCTCAGCATTGTCAATAATTACCTCTTCACCGAATGCATTGATGAAATTTTTCGTCCGGCCCGAAATCTGGATCCTGTAGGGATTGGTACTGGTAAACTGAATGGTATCGCCGATCATATATCGCCACAAACCGGCATTGGTAG
>JAHYJP010000030.1 GCA_019429055.1 Bacteroidales bacterium | reverse complement strand
CTTTCATCACGCCACCATGCACAACCTTATGTAAAAGGTGGTTATATGCAGGTTGACCGACTCGATTTTATACAACCCGGTTTCCTTTCTTCCTTAATGGATAATGTGACTATTAAAGTGGGACACATGCAAATTAATTACGGTGATAATCATTTCAGAAGAACAGACAATGGGCAGGCTATTTATAACCCATTTGTTGGAAACTATATCATGGATTCTTTTACCACCGAAGTTGGTGCTGAAGTTTATTACCAGGACAGCGGTTTTATCGGTATGCTGGGTATGACCAATGGAAAACTTAATCAAAGTACTGTAAAACCACCGGAAGTTGCTCCCAAAACCCAGCCTTCTGTTGTTGCCAAGTTGGGTTACGACAGCCAGATCAATGAAGATCTCAGATTCAGGTTAACAGGTTCTGTTTATCACACCGGCGAATCAGGAAGAACCTATTTGTATGGTGGCGATCGCGCTGGTTCAAGGTATTATAATATTCTGACTGATAATTCCAGTGAATTCAGGATCCCTCGTTTTGATCCCGGATTTGTCAATGAATTGACAGCGATCATGCTTAACACTTTTGTGAAGTTCCAGGGTGTTGAGTTTTATGGAGTTTTCGAAAATGCATCAGGCAAAGCTGAAGCTGAAGCTGACAGAAGAAGTTTCAATCAATATGGTGCAGAATTGCTCTACCGTTTTGGCCAGAATGAAAGATTCTATTTTGGTGGCCGCTACAATCTTGTAAGTGGTGAAACCAATGCTGGCGATGAAATTGATATCAGCAGATTCAATATTGGCGGTGGCTGGTTTATGACCAAAAATGTACTGGCAAAAGCTGAATTTGTATCCCAGAATTATGATGGATTCCCTGCAACAAGTGCATTTGAAGAAGGAAAATTCAACGGTATTATGCTGGAGGCAATTATTAGTTTCTAAAACAAACAATTTCAATGGGTGCGGGAAAAATTCCGCACCCTAAACAAACCAAAAATAAGATCAATATCATGCGTGTATTTTTCTCATTTTTCCTGATAATTATTTCATTAACTGTTTTTGCCAGTAAGGAAATCACCCGATTCTGGCATGTAACAGGAGCAAGTTCTTTGCAGATAAACGGAACTACCAATGTAAATACGTTTCAGTGTGGTTCAGCTTATGAAAGTGGATCTGATATGATAAGAGAACTTTGGGATCCTTACAGTGAAAAATGGGAAATTCATGGTAGTGTTTTCATTGAAGTAGAAACGTTTGATTGTAAAAACAGGATCATGAATAACGACTTCAGAAACACATTGAAGTATAGTGAATATCCTGAAATTAAAATTGAATTCCTGAAACTTAAAGAAGTACAGAACCAAAATAATACCCGTAAGGCACAGGGTTATGTAAAAATTACCCTGGCTGGTGTTTCGCATCAATACTTTCTGAGCAGCGAGCTTGAATTTCTTGATGATCAATACAGCATATTAAGAGGTGAACAAACCTTCCGGTTTTCTGATTTTGGTCTTGAACCACCACAAAAGGGATTTGGTTTGGTAAGGGTAAGTGATGAAATTCAGGTGAGCTTTGATTTGATTCTTGAACAAGCTGCTTATACGGAAAATTAAACTCAATAAAAACATATAATTACAAAAAAACCGTTGGCGAAAAGCTCAACGGTTTTTTTGTTGTTTTGACGTTATTTTATCTTGCTGATAACCAACCCGGCAATACGTTTTCTTTAAAGTCTTTTTTCATCTGGCGTTGTTGATCCATGTCCAGACCAATAAATTCCTGTGCTTTTGCTTTGGTTGAAATATCAGGCATTTCAATTGGATAGTCTTTCCCATACTTAGCAAAAATGGTTGCAAGAATAATTCTTGCTTCCTGGCTTTTCTGAATTGAAGTGCCCAATACCCTCAGCGCTTCGCTGGGTGAATGAATGCCGTATCCATTGGCAGCAGCTACCCAGTCCCAGCGCCATTGTGCATGTCTGATAAGTTGAAGCACGTCTTTCATTTCTTCTTCCGTGGCTCCGGCATCCCAGGCATGTTTGGCTTCAATATGCAGGCGTGCCAGGTTAACTTCAACAATGCGGCGCAATTCGGAAATTTTATCCTGTCGCTCATAAACATTGGCCAGAAGGGTAGCTTCACTCTCGCGGTGGCAGACCTGGCAGGTAGATTCAATGTTTTGCAGTGGACTTGTTATGTGGTGGTAGGTGAATTTTATGCCTCCTTCGCGTTTATAAGGCATATGGCAGTCTGCACAAGAAACCCCCCTTTGAGCATGTATACCTGTTTTGTAAAGCTCATAGTCAGGATGCTGGGCTTTAAGCATTGGGGCCTGGCTTAAAGTATGCACCCAGTCCGTGTGCTGTACACTGTCTTTATATGCTTCCATTTCATCAGCGGAATAGCCTTTATCCCACGGAAAGATCAGATAATTATTCTTACCGAAATAGTATTCAACATGACATTGTGCACAAACCAGTGAACGCATTTCCTGGTGTGTGGCATTTTCAATGTCGATCCCCTGACGTGCAAATGCTTCGGCCAATGCAGGACGAGTAATCCGAAGATTCATGGTAAGTGGATCGTGGCAGTCCTGACAGCCGATATGGTTCTGCACCTCATGACCCAGGTCCATAAGAGTGCCTGCATAATATTCTGCAACACCCATTTCATTCATTAATCTTGGCACATCTGTACTTTTGCAGGTCCAGCATGTAGCAGGCATAGGACCTGTGGTGCGAAGCGTATTCCGCACATCAGTTATAGCATAATAGTGACCTCTTCCCTGATTATAATCTCTGGAAAACGGGTATCCTGCCCACATAACCACAAGTTCAGGGTATTGTTCCAGGTAGTCGATCATGGCTGATCCTGCATATTTACTTCTGAAGGTAGTATCAGCTGTTTTTATATAACTTTCATATTGCCTTGGAAAGTTTTCACCCCAAACGGCATTATCGGGTTCCCATTCAGGAATAGGACTGACCATCTGAAAATAGAGTTGTGTTTCGCTCCGGCGCTCAACGATAGAAGATGCGAGCAAGCCAAGCAGGAATACAATGATTACGGTTACGAAAAATAATACCCAGTTTAACCATGGTTTTTTTTCAGTGAGTTCTCTGATTGTCTTCATAGGATATAATTTTTGAGTTGTGCTTTTTAAGATTCAATATTTATGTTATTCTGTTGGCTGGTTGTTCTGAGGCCTTGATCTGGCCATAAATTGATTGAGCCAGGTTGGCATGGTTGATGGCAATCTCTCGACAAGGGCATGAGGGGCAGCAGAAAGGCTTTTTACAGTTCCATGGGGAGTTTCCCGGTGACAGTCCCAGCAAAGTTTACCTTCATTCTCTCTGCTCATTGAACCGGTTACGGTTACCAGCTGAGTCATATCAACAAGATCGATGTGGCATCTGATGCAATTTTCCTGCACTACACTTACTCCGGCATCTTTGATCTGGATTGTCTGAGGCTCCCATCGCATGGTGAAGAATGTAGCATGTCGCAAACCGTCGGATGCCTTGAAATAATATTTTCTGAAAAAGTTATCCTGTGGAACATGGCAATCGGAGCAACTTGCCACATGCCCATGGCTGCCTTTGTTCCAGGATGCATAGTGGGGGTACATAACATGGCAGTTGATACAGGTTTTGGGTTCATCTGACAAATAGGACGCTGCCATGGAAATATGAAGCACCAGGAAAAAAATGCCGGTTAATATGCCTGTAAGAATAATTACCGAAAGTTTCCAGTTGATTGGGGGCTCCAAAAAATGAATAATTTTCCGTATTAAATTCATAGGTAAATATTTTGATAATATTCTATATGCAAAGGGCGTTCAAATAGGAAAATCAGTACTCAAATATATGTTGATTGTTTTAACTAAGCAAATAAATGTTAAATTCCAAGCTAATTTATAATGAGTATTAATAAGGATGGAAAAATGGCAGAATTTTGACTGGTCATAAAAAAACTGCCTTTTTGTACAAGAAATTTTAATTCTAATCAACAATAATTATTACTTTTGTTTTAATTAGTGCTAATAATTAAATCTTTTGTTTTTGTTTTAACAAGGTGAGTTGGACTTTTCATGATATTCTCAAATATTTTTAAAAAACTATTTCTTATTGTATTTTTTCTCGGTGTATCATTAAATGGTAATACCTCGGGTGCATTATTGCTTCACGATAGTTTACTGAAAATTATTGAATCTGACGACTCACCGGATACATTACTTTTTGAAGCTTATTATCGTTTATCCTGGGAACTTAAATCTACTGTTCCCCTGCAAGCTCTGGAATATGCAAACGAAGCGTTAAGAATTGCCGAAAAGTTAAACAGACAATCCAAAATAGCTGACGCACTTTCCTACATCGGTGTTATTTACTGGCAGATGGGCAACTTTAATATGGCATTGGTTTATCATCAGGAAGCCAATAGTATTTATACTGAAATCCAGGATCAGAAAGGTATAGCAAGGTCAAACACCAACCTGGGTATAATTTTTTCCAACCAAAGTTATTATGACAGGGCATTGGATTATTATTTTAAGGCCCTTATGCTTTATGAGGAAATCGATAACCAGAGCGGAATGGCGGCGGTGTTGAATAATATTGGTATGGTTTACGAATACCAGAAAGATTACGAACTCGCCGAAAGATATCATTTGCAGTCGTTGGAAATAAAACAAAAACTGAATGATCCAAAAGGAATGGCCTTTTCTTACAACAATCTGGGATTGGTTTACCAGGGACAGGGTGAGTTGGAACTGGCCAATGATTATTTTTTACAGGCTCTGAAAATCAGGATTGATTTAAATGACAAGCGGGAAATTGCCAGTACCTATGGAAATCTGGGGAACTTATTTTTTCTGCTTAAGGATTACCGGCAATCGGAGCAATATTTAAATAAATCACTCGAACTTTACAAAGAAGTTGATGATAAAAGCGGTATTGCCAAGATTTATAATTCATTGGGGCGATTATATAAAAAGTGGGGCAATATGGAAAGGTCCGTAAGTTTCTTTGAACATAGCATGGAAATCTCAAAGACTATTGGGCTTAACCGAATGGTAACTGAAAATTATCTGAATCTTGCCGAGGTAATGCACCGATTGGGCGATTATGAAAGTGCATACCAGTATCAGCAGAAATATATTGTAATGAGAGATAGTATATACAGTGAAGAAAGCAGGAGAAAAATCTACGAGTTACAATTTATGTATGATCGCGAGCAAAAGGAAAGTGAACTGCAACTATTAAGAAAAAATGAGCAAATCACAATGCTCAGCTCACAGCGCGACAAACTCCTGCGTAATTTTCTTATCATTGGTGTTATCATGATCCTGGTCTCTTTATTTCTTTTGTATAATCGTTTTCTTATACTCAGAAATTCGAATGTTTTACTGGAAAAACAAAAAGAGGAAATTTCAGAATCCAATGCTCAGCTTGTTGAGTTGAACCATTCGCTCATGGAGCAAAAAAAGATGTACGAAGAGCTAAACTATAAGCTGAATCTTTCCAATCAGAAACTTAAGGAATCGGAAAAAAACCTGATGGAGATCAATGCCACAAAAGATAAATTCTTTTCTATCATATCTCACGATTTGCGCAACCCGTTTGCTTCGATTGTAAGTTTTTCACGTATCCTGAAAAGAGACATTCTCAATATGAATAAGGATGAACTGAAAGAACTTGCACTGGAGCTTGATAAATCGGTATTGAAAATTGATAATCTGCTTGAAAACCTTCTTCAATGGTCAAGAACCCAGACCGGGAAAATTAAATACAGACCTGAGTATATCGCCTTGCATGAAATAATCAAAGAAAATTTAAATCTGGTACAAAACAACGCGCGCGATAAGAATATTATACTTATTGATACTGTGGATGACGACCTTGCCGTATGGGCCGACAGGAATATGACAGATACAGTTATACGTAATCTTTTATCCAATGCTTTGAAATACACCGAACAAGGTGGCGAAATCAAGCTTAGCAGTTATTTAAAAGATCATAAAGTTCATATTTCCGTTAAAGACAACGGTGTGGGCATTGCTGATGAGAATAAAAGAAAGATTTTCCAGACTGACTCATTGCATTCAACTTACGGCACAATGGATGAAAAGGGAAGTGGCCTTGGCTTATTATTGTGTAAAGAGTTTGTTGAAAAGCAGGGGGGTGAAATCTTTTTTGAGAGTGAGCGAGGCAAAGGATCTGTATTTACATTTTCCTTACCTTGCGAACAATTCTAAGCACTGAGCTCAATTGCTTTCCTTTTTTAATTTCTTCAAGTATTTTGCAATCAAACTTTTTCAAATAAATTCAGGTTTGCTGTTAATCATATCTATGATGATGGTCAATCCCCAATTAAAGAATGTGAAATTTATCGTATTTGTGGGGGTCTGGTAGGATAATTTATTGTATATTTGCACTCCCAAAAAAGAAAGCGGATGTGGCGTAATTGGTAGCCGCGCCAGACTTAGGATCTGGTGCCGAAAGGCGTGGGGGTTCGAGTCCCTTCATCCGCACAAAATTGAAGTATGAAATATTGCCCCGTAAGATAAAAATCTGCAACCAATCTAACGGGGTGTTTTTTTATTGTAAGCATTATTTTGTATATATAAATTAATTGAAACACGGTTGGGATTTCGTCGTTAGGTTTTACGACTGTAATCACCATAAAAAAGTAATCATTTATGAATATTGTTCAGGAAAATACCAGTGAATTGACTGCAACCTTAAAAGTGCAGCTTACCCCCGAAGATTACCAGGAGAAAGTAGAAAAAGCATTGAAAGATTTACAGAAAAAGGCCCAAATGCCCGGTTTCAGGCCAGGCAAAGTACCCATGGGCATGGTAAAAAAACTTTATGGCAAAAGTGTTTTGGCTGAAGAAGTGAATAAAGTGCTTATGGATTCGGTATATGATTATATTAAAGAGAAAGAGATCAATATACTGGGAAACCCGCTTCCTGATCATGAAAAAGCAACAGAAATTGATTGGGATAACCAAAAAGATTTTGAGTTTTATTATGAAATAGGGATTTCGCCGCAGATTAATCTTAGCCTTTCTGATGAAATTGAAGTAGAATACTACAAAATAAAGGTTCAGGACAATATAGTTGATGATACAGTTAAAGATATTCAACGCAGGTATGGGTCTATGATCAGCCCGGAAGTATCTGAAAAAGAAGATGTTCTTTTTGGTGAATTTGCGGAACTGGATGGTGACGGAAATATTTTTGAAGGCGGATTAAAACACAAATCGAATCTTTATATTCAGTATCTGAAGGATGATGAAACCAAAGAAAAACTCACAGGAATCAAATCCGGTGATTCAGTTGACCTTGATCTGGTAAAAGCTATTGAAAATGAAGCTGAAATGGCCAGTACTCTTGGCGTGAAAAAAGAAGAACTTGATCAGTACGGCAAAAACTATAAATTTACGCTTGAAAGAATTTCGCGTATTCAGCCCTCCGAACTTAATGAAGATCTTTACAAAAAAGTAGCTCCTGACGAGGAAATTAAAGAAGAAGCTGAATTCAGAGAGTTTATCTCAGAACAACTTAGCAAGCAGTATCAGACTGATGCCGACAAGCACTTTAAGAATGAAGCGATAAAAACGCTGGTTGCAAAAGCCAACCTGGCAATTCCGGAAGATTTTCTGAAAAGATGGTTGCTCGAAACCAATAGAGATAACAAGGAAATTACTCCAGAACATTTAGAAAAAGAATTTGAATCGTTTGTCGATTCATTTAAATGGCAATTGATCGAGAATCATTTCATTAAGGAACATAAGATCGAAGTAAAACACGAAGAAGTTTCGGAACACCTGAAGAACTTCATGCGCCAGCAAATGGCACAATACGGCCAGCCCGATCCAGATGATGAAACACTTAATGACTTTGTGAAAAGAATTGCGTCCAATCAGGATGAACTCAAAAAAGTTTATGACCAACTGTTTGAGGCTAAAGTAATGACCCTGCTGAAGGAAAACTTGAAGCTGAAAGAAAAAGAGGTTAACTTTGATGAGTTCGTTAACGAAATGACGGAAAGATATAAAAATCAAAATCAACCACAGCAATAAATTTATATCTATATGATACCGAAAGATGAATTTCAGAAATATGCTACAAGGCATATGGGTATAAGCAGCACAACACTGCATAATTATACCTCCGTTTATGGAAATTATATAAGTCCCACAATTATTGAGGAAAGACAGTTAAATGTGGCAACCATGGATGTTTTCAGCCGTCTGATGATGGATAGGATCATTTTCCTGGGTGTACCCATTAATGACTATGTAGCCAATATTATTCAGGCGCAATTGCTTTTCCTTGAGTCAGTTGATTCAAGAAAGGATATACAGATTTATCTTAATACACCGGGTGGTTCGGTGTATGCAGGTTTGGGAATTTACGATACTATGCAGTATATTGCTCCTGATGTGGCCACCATTTGTACAGGCATTGCAGCATCTATGGGAGCTGTTTTGCTATGTGCAGGTACCGAAGGTAAGCGTACAGCTCTTAAGCACTCACGTGTTCTGATTCACCAGCCAATGGGTGGAGCAGAAGGACAGGCCAGCGATATTGAAATAACTGCACGTGAAATTCAAAAGCTTAAAAAGGAATTATACGAGATAATTGCTTCTCATTCAAAACAAGACTACGAAAAAATCTGGAAAGATTCTGATCGTGATTACTGGATGACCGCCAAAGAAGCGCTTGACTATGGAATGATTGATGAAGTCCTTGGCATAATCAAGAAATCATAATCCCTGTTTTGTGGTTAAATTTTAGACTGAACTGTGTATTAAAAGTTTCACACAATGACAAAAGATACCAGAAAATGCTCCTTTTGCGGGCGCGATGGGAAAAGTGTTGAAATGCTCATTTCGGGCATAAACGCTCACATTTGCGATCGCTGTGTCGATCAGGCACAAATAATAGTTGCAGAAGAGCAAAAACTGAAGCAGAAAAGCAAGCTACCGTCATTTAAGCTGCTAAAACCTTTTGAAATTAAGGCACATCTGGATAAATATGTTATTGGGCAGGAAGAAGCCAAGAAAGTTTTATCAGTAGCAGTATATAATCATTACAAGAGGATCGATGCTGCATCCAGATCAGTTAAGGCTGCTGATGATAATGATGTGGAAATTGAAAAATCAAATATTGTTCTGGTAGGGGAGACAGGTACAGGTAAAACACTCATGGCCCGCACTATTGCCAAAATGCTTCACGTACCTTTTTGTATTGCCGATGCAACTGTATTAACTGAGGCAGGATATGTGGGGGAAGATGTTGAAAGTATACTTTCGCGCTTGCTCCAGGTTGCCGATTATGATGTGCCTGCTGCAGAAAGAGGCATCGTTTTTATTGATGAAGTGGATAAGATAGCCCGCAAAAGTGACAATCCATCTATTACCCGCGATGTTTCGGGTGAAGGAGTGCAGCAAGCGCTTTTAAAAATCCTGGAAGGAGCGGTTGTAAGTGTTCCTCCGCAAGGAGGTCGCAAGCATCCTGAGCAAAAGATGGTGCAGATAAATACACAAAATATCCTGTTTATTTGTGGCGGAGCTTTTGATGGTATTGAAAAAAGAATAGGTTCCAGGTTACATGCCAATGCAATAGGCTACAGTGCAAACAAAGATCAGCAGGTTATTGATAAGGATAATATGTTGCAATATATTGCACCCCAGGATCTGAAAAGCTTTGGTCTTATACCTGAACTGGTTGGTCGATTGCCTGTGTTATCTTTCCTGAATCCACTTGATAAGGATGCATTACGCAGAATTCTCACTGAACCAAGGAATGCGTTAATCAAACAATATGTCAAATTGTTTGATATGGACGACATAGAACTGAAGGTTGACAAGGACGTTTTTGATTTTATTGTAGATAAGGCCATGGAGTTTAAGTTGGGTGCCAGAGGTTTACGTTCTATTTGTGAACTTATCATGTTGGATGCAATGTTTAATGCTCCATCAGAAAATTCAGACCGGGTAATTCATATCACACTTGAATATGCTCAAAATCAATTGAATATGAATAATATAGGCAGACTTAAAGTTGCCTGATTCAATTTGTTTTTCATCGTTAAATTTTGTAATTTAAGCATCCGGTTTGTGGGTGCTTTTTTATTTTGGCATAGCATTTGGTATTATTATAAGTTACAATTTTAAGGTTGCTATTACCGTTTAATGAGAAATTTAAAGATTGTTCTGACTTTTTGAATATTTTTGAAAGAGAAAAACGGTTAAAATAATACTACTATAGGAATGAAACCGACATCTGCAATATTATTTCTGTTATTACTTGTTGTGTTTTTACCTGCATCTTATGCGCAGCAGCACAAAGGTATTACAACCAAAGCAGTTGTTTATCAGGGCGATACAATACCATTTATCGAACTACCCACCTTCCGGTATTTTGCACCCAGAACCTTTGCCAATAACCGTGAGCAACAACAATATAATCGTCTTGTAAGAAATGTTAAGCGCGTATATCCTTATGCACGCCTGGCAGGAATTAAGTTTGACGAATACAGCGAAATGTTAATGGGGCTTGAAACCGAAGCTCAGCGCAAACGCGCAACCCGCAACCTGGAAAGAGAAATCAGGGATGAATTTGAGGGAGAACTCAGAAGACTAACCATTTCCCAGGGGCATATTCTTATCAAGCTAATCGACAGAGAAACCAACCATACATCATATGATGTACTTAAAGACTTCAGAGGGGCATTTACAGCGGTATTCTGGCAATCGTTCGGCCGGTTGTTTGGCTATAATCTCAAGACTGAGTATGACCCTTATGGCGAAGACAGATTAATTGAAGAAATTGTGCAACTTATTGAAATGGGGGCAATTTAATTTCCGGCCCTCATTTTTGAAGGAATCAAACCTCCCTGGAAAAGTTTTTATTTTCCCCTTCCCTGAATAATGATCAGCAATGTGTGGATCAGGATCTTAAAATCCACTGCAAGCGACATATTTTCCAGGTAGAGCAAATCGTATTTCAGTCGTTCAATCATTTGCGGAACATTCTCAGCATATCCATATTTCACCTGGCCCCATGAAGTTATGCCAGGCTTTATTTTTTGCAGTAGTCTGTAGTGCGGAGCTTTTTGAACGATAAGGTCAATGTAATATTGCCTCTCGGGCCGTGGTCCTACAAGCGACATGTTTCCAATCAGCACATTATAAAATTGAGGGATCTCATCAAGACGAACTTTTCGCATAAACAGGCCGAAAGGAGTAATTCTTGGATCATTTTGGCAGCTTAGTTGAGGACCGTTCTTTTCAGCATCCATAAACATAGATCTGAATTTGTGCATTTTGAAAGGTTTTCCATTTATCCCTATTCGTTCATGCGAATAGAATACAGGCCCTTTGCTTGAAAGCTTAACTCCAACAGCTGTAAACAGATAAACAGGCGATAGCAGAACAAGAGCAAATATCGATGCGCTGACATCAATAAATCTTTTTATATACTGCTGCCAGGTGGGCATAAGTCCCTGCTGGATCTGAATAAGGGGTGCGTCAAAAATGGATGTCATTTTTACAGAACCCAGAAAAATATCGTGCATCTCAGGTATGATTTTAATTAGTGCATTGGTTTGGTATAATTCGGCAAGAATCTTTCCTATATTTTTATGTTCCCTTGCTTCCAAAGCTATTATAACATCTTCAATTTCATGTTCTTCGATAATGGATTTAAGATCTTTAAACCAGCCTAAACGCGGCAAATGTTCTTCAATGATGTAATGATCATAAAGATTAACATTCACAAAACCAATGAATCTGTTACCTGACGATTTTTTCTGGGATTCCATTTCCTGGTAAATATTGAGAGCTTTTTTCTGACTTCCCACAATAAGCGTATTAAACCCGATTATGCGGTTGTGAATTTTGTGGGTTGTTATGGAAGAAAGAATAATCCGGAAAATAGAAGTAAATGAAATGTGAAAAACGAGCAGTATTCCAAATGATCTGTAATAGTCAGCGTTTGTTTTTACCTCGTCTCCCAGCAAAACAACAAAAAAGATTATTAACACGCCGATAAATGAAACAAACAGAGTTTGGCCAAATTCATTGAGCCTCGATCTACGCATTACTTTTTTATAACTCCCGCTGAGTGCGTACAAAAGAAGCCAAAAAATGGGTATTATAATAATACCCAGAAGCAAATTCTGATCAATGAAAATTTCATTGGTAAACCTGCTAAATTTCCCGTTAATATTGTATTGCCGGTAAATAATAAACAGAAACCAGGAGAAGAAGGCTGAAAAAAAATCAGCGATAACATATTTAATTACCTGACGTCGTTGTAATTTTTGATTCACGCTGTTTGGTTTTGTTTCTGATCCATTTCACAGGCCTTGCCGATTAAGGCCCTGGCTGCTTATATTAACCGGCGGGAGTAATATTAATTAGAAACGCAAAAACACTTGTTAAAGTATTTTAACAATGTCATTTTTTTAAGATATTTTTCATTTACTTTCCTAAGGGCAATAATTATTATTCAAAACCAGTCAGTTAAGCTGATGTCGCGCAAAAAAAACTAATTAAACTGGTACAAAGGAATTGTTATTGCCTGATCTTATCCATAATTTTATATGCCAGATCCAGCGAGTTATAGCCATCTTCAATGGTTACTAAGGGTTCTGTATCATTTAAGATTGAATCGTAGAAAGTTTCAAGTTCTGTTTTGATGGCGTTTATGGGTTTTATTTCGGGTTTCTCCACAAAGATCTCTTTAGGTTTTTTACCATTACCCAGATCAAGGATCATGGCAAAGGGATTGGGGTTTTGCCCTGCTTCATTCATCCGGATAATTTCTGATTCTTTATTGAGAAAATCAACGGCAATATAACTATCTTTCTGGAAAAACCTTGTTTTGCGCATGTTTTTCATTGAAATCCTGCTTGCCGTGAGATTGGCAACACAACCATTGTTAAACTCAATCCGGGCATTGGCAATATCAGGCGTATCGGATACTACAGCCACCCCACTTGCATGGATTCTTTTTACGGGCGATTTTATGATACTTAAGATAATGTCAATGTCATGTATCATAAGATCCAGAATAACAGGAACATCAGTTCCTCGTGGATTGAACTGTCCGAGGCGATGCGTCTCAATAAACATGGGTTGATTTATATAGGGCATAGTTGCCAGAAAAGCAGGGTTAAATCTCTCCACATGACCCACCTGTACTTTTACACCGGCCTCTTTGGCCAGATCAATAAGGTTTCGGGCTTCATCAATGGTGGTGGTCAGAGGTTTTTCAATAAAAACATGTTTGAATTTCCTTAATGCTTTACTGGCACAATCAAAATGCGACAAAGTAGGTGTAACGATATCAACAATATCGCATTCATCAATTAAACCCTCGGCTGAATTGAATTTTTTTATTCCAAATGTTTTTTCAACCTGATCTGCATTAGCTGTGTCATTATCGAAAAAGCCGGTTAATTCAAGCTTCTCCGATTCCAGTATACATTTTATATGAATTTTCCCAAGGTGGCCTGCACCAATTACACCAATCCTGTTCACTTTTTGTTTTTATTTCTTAATTAATAATTAATTTTGTTTACAGTAGATCAAAAAGCCTGATTCTTCTTAAGCTTGCTTTTTGTTCAAAAAAAAAACAGCTATGATTTCTGCATATTTTGAATCAAAATCAAAGAATCAGATTGAAAATATGTTATGCAAAAGTATAATTTTTAAATCAGGAACAAACTGTTTTTTGGTTCAGCTAATGTATTTTGAAACGAGCCGGGCATTTCAATAGTAGGTTTGAACCATTATCAGGCTTAGGATTTGTTTGAATTTCTTTCTTTGTACTTAGAGACATAGAAGAAATATATTGTCAGGGGAAAAAGGAATTTTTATGATAGATACATACCGTCATCAGGGATTGAGGAGAAAGCTTGTTGAAACCATCAAGTCAAAGGGTATTGCCGATGAAAGGGTTCTTGAAGCTATAGGAAAGATTCCGCGTCATTTTTTCCTTGATTCTTCATTTACAGAAATTGCGTACCAGGATAAGCCATTCCCTATCGGGTTGGGGCAAACCATAAGTCAGCCTTATACTGTTGCATTTCAGACAGAATTGCTTGAAGTGCAGACAGGAGAAAAAATACTTGAAATAGGAACCGGAAGCGGCTATCAGGCCTGTGTGCTGGTTGAAATGGGAGCAAAAGTATTTAGTATTGAAAGGCACAGGGAACTTCATAAAAGAAGCAAGGCACTACTTGAGCAAATTGGTTACCATCCAAAACTATTTTATGGCGACGGATATCTTGGATTACCAACTTTTGCCCCATTTGATAAAATCCTGGTAACTGCTGGTGCTCCTGAAGTTCCTGATGCATTGATGAAACAACTCAAAGTGGGAGGGTACCTTGTAATTCCCCTTGGTGGCAGTGGAAACCAGATCATGACCCGTATGAAAAAACTTTCTGAAACAGAATTTGAAAAACAGGAATTCGGGTATTTCAGATTTGTACCTTTATTAGGTAAAAAAACCTGATTTTAAATAATACTTCAAAAAATCGTGTTTTACTTAGTGACTGTTTGAAAGAAAAACCTATTTTTGTCTATATTCTTTTTTGAAAAACATTTAAGATTCGACTATAAATAACCCTCTGATGCAGAAAACCGTTGACGAATTACTGCAGTCTGCTTTTATCCATGATATTAAAGGTAATGCCATCCTGGCATTTAATGGTGTTATTTCGCAGGATGCTATAGTTGGCCTTGGAGATGTTCTGAGAAGTGAGTTACATTTAACATACCCACTGAGTGTTGTTAATAAAATTTTTGCCATTTACATTGAAATGACCCAAAATATTTTGCATTACAGCAGCGAACAAGTTGATTGTAATGGCAAGTCATTCGGAAAAGGTGCTGTATTCGTTTTTGAAATTATGGGGGGCTACGAGCTGGTTACCGTAAATGTAATCTCTGAGAAACAGCACAGGTACCTTGAAAAGAAATGCAACCTCATCAACTCTCTCAATAAAGAAGATATCAAAGAATTTTATTTGAAAAGAAGAAGAAAAATTGCTGAAACAGAAAGTAAGGGTGCCGGTTTGGGATTTATAGATATTGTAAGAAGATCTGGAAATCAAGTTATTTTTGATTTTGAACCTGTTGATAATGATAAATTCCTTTTCTACTTAAGATCCAAAATATTAACTGAATAATAACTTTTATGGAAAATATTACAATTGAAGGAACCAAATACACACCGGAGATCAAATCTGATATCCGGAAAGGGGAAATCAAATTTTATGGATCAAGCTATCCTGAAAATGCAAATGAGTTTTATCAACCAGTTTATGATTGGGTAGAAAGATATTTTGACCAGAAAGATGCATCTCTGGTTGTCAATTTTTATATTTATTACTTTAATACCAGTACATCAAAGTGTTTCATGAATTTGCTTGAAATTCTGGAGAACAATCATAAAAAAGGGAAAAAGGTAACAGTAAACTGGCATTATAGTGAAGATGATGAGGATAGCCTGGATAGCGGAGAGAAACTTTTTATGGAGATGGACATCAACTTCAAACTTATCCCAGTAAATAATATCTAACTTAGATACGCTGTATCATGAAAGGAGACAAAAAAAACGACGGTGTTCTGGATATGTTCAGGAAAGAATATGAACGACTTGAATCATACCAGAAGATTCTGGAAAATGATGGTGTGCCGCATAATGAACTTCTTGATGCTTTCACAAAACTTATAAATGATTATCAGGCATTACTCAAAGATACCGTCAAAATTACCCGGATCGGAGACACTTCCCAGCATAAACTCCTTAAAGCAAAGGAAAAAATTGAAGTCTTGAATGAAAAGCTCGTTGAGTCTGAAAAAAATGTCAGGGAGCTCAATACAATCCTTATGTTTTATATTAAGGCAACGGATAAATAAACCGTTTGAAAATATTTACAGAAAAATTTTATATCGTATCCCGTTGTTTTAAGCTGAGAAAAGCTCTGAATTTTCATTGTTTTTTAGACTTTAATCCTTTTTTCGCAGGATTTTATTTTTCCCATTTTTAATTTCAAGGTTTTATTTTTTTAAGTCGTTAAGCTAATTACTTATATTTGCGGTAAGTTTCGTTTATTAGGAACGGGTTTAACACAAAATCTGATAATGAATTCACGTCTCTTTCTTACCAGCTTACTGATTGCAACCTTTCTTTACTCTTCTTTCAGTATGGTTGACAGCCAGGATGAAATTTTTGCGGATATAACAGATCCTGTTGAAAGAATGAATCTGCTGATTAACCAGGGAGATATTTATGAATACTCTGATCCCCTGAAGGCAATTTCTTACTACCAGTTAGCATTTGAAACCGGTACCATGGTATTGAAAGATTCCCGGAAAAGAAATATTTTGCCCCAGATTGAACTCTTGCGTGCAAAGTGTCTTAGATATATTGGTATTGTGCATTCTCAGCTTGGTAATTATGATGAGGCACTTGATTTCTTTTCAAAAGCCCAGGAAATTCTGAATGAAACCCGGAATTATTACACTACTCCCTTTAAAAAGGAAGTAGATATTAAAATAGGCAAGTTGCTGAATAATATCGGAATGGTTTACAGCAGGATAGGTTTATTTAATCTGGCCAGTAATTATTACATGGATGCCCTGGAAATTTACGTTGAATTGACTGATTCAAATAGTATTGCTATTGCCTACAACAGTTTGGGAATTGTTGAAGCTCGCCAGGCAAATCTGTGGGAAGCTCTCAATTATTTCCAGGAAGCCCTGGAGATATATACTACCCAGCAAAATAAGGAGGGGATGGCTCAAACTTATAATAATATTGGAGGCATATACTTTCAGTTAAATAATTGGAATGAAGCTTTAAAATTATATAAAAAGGCCCATGAAGTCTTTGAAGAGCTTGATATGTCACACAGGGTTGCTGCCACTCTTGGTAATATAGGTTTAACATATCAAAACTTGCTTGAATTTGATACTGCTCTTGATTACCTGAAGCAAAGTCTGGATATTAGGGTAAAACACAATTATAAGGGCGAAATGGTAGAAAGTTATAATAATCTTGGCACCTTGTATACAGAGTTAAAAGACTACGAATCGGCCAATTATTATTTCAGCAAATCATACGAACTGGCAAGTCAGATTGGTGAACAAAGAATAATTGCATTGTCTTTAGTCAACCTGGGAAGAGGAAAATCACTGGAAGGAAATATCAATGAAGCTATTAACTACACAATTCAGGGTTTGGATGTTGCCAGAGAACATAACCTGAAATTTGTAGTAAGCCCAGCCCTTGAACAATTAGCTGAGTTATATGCAAAGGCGGGAAACTATCGCCAGGCATATGATTATTCCAGACAACATTATATAGTTAGCCAGGAAATTCTTGACGAACAAAAATCGCGACAAATCAATGAGCTTGAAATTGGATATAAAGCCCGGGAGAAACAACAACAAATCGAAATTTTACAAAATGAAAATGAACTTAATCAGCTTAAAGCCAGTCAGGCAGGTACGCTGGTTTTCATTCTTGCTCTACTTCTTTTCCTGGCTGTTGTAGTTGGTGTTTTTACCCTGTTACTGCTCAGGCAACGAAATAAAATAACTCTTCTTAAGAAGGAACAGGAGGCCCGGTCTCTTATCCGTAAAACAGATAATGATCTGAAAGCCATTCTGAAGACTCATGCACACGCCATGATTCTGTTCGATAATGAGTTGAATGTAATTGCCTTTAACAATATGGCCAGGAAGTGGGCAAGAGAGTTTTTACAGATTGAACTTTCAACGGGAGATTCATTATTTACGCTACCCAATGCTATTGTTAATGAACTGGTTAATGGCGTTATTTCGGAATCGCTGAAAGGACAATCAAAAGAAGTAGAAAAGGAAATGTTTTCCGGTAATGAAGAGTTAAACCATTTTAAATTCTTTAGTAACCCCGTTTTTGATGATAGTGAGGAAAGTATTCAATCTGTGAGTTTAATGATAGAAAACATTACCGACAGGAAGAGTTCGGAAGCCCGCATTCTCTCCGATTTGAGAGAAAAGGAAACCCTTATCAAAGAGATACATCATAGGGTTAAAAACAACATGCAGGTGATAATTTCACTCATCAGACTTCAAACCAGTGAACTGGAAGGCAAAAAAGATGAGCAGGAAGCATTTATTGACCTCGAGCAACGTATATCGGCAATGTCTTATGTTCATGAAGAGCTTTATAAGTCGCATAATCTGGCCGATATAAATTTTAATGACTATCTGCGAAAAATATCCACGAATCTGATAAGTATATACAATAAGAATGTGAAGGTCCGGAACCACCTGCAGGTAGAAAACAATTACCTGAATATTGACATTGCTGTTCCCTGTGGGTTAATTGTAAATGAACTTCTTACCAACGCTCTTAAACATGCCTTCAATAAAAAAATTTCGAAGAATCAGCCGGAACTGAAAAAACAGGTAGATATTTACTTCTCGGAAACTGAAACAGAATATCATCTTCAGGTAATAGATAATGGCACTGGAATGAAGAAGAAAATCGATCTTGAAAACATTTCATCAATGGGGTTTCACCTGGTAAAAATTATTGCAGAGGAGCAACTTCGCGGTATCTGGAATGTGAAGAGTAACGGGGGCTTGCAGGTAAGTGTAGCTTTCCCCAAGAAGTGATTGATTTTCAATAATTAGCAGGACTTTTCTCGATTGCATCGCGCAAGCCGTTTCCAACCAGCATAAATGCCATAACAAGCATCATAATACAAATCCCCGGTATTACCGCAAGAAAGGCTTTATCGAGAATAATATAGCCGTAATTTTCACGTATCATGGTGCCCCAGGATGGCATGGGAGGTTGCACTCCGATTCCAAGAAAGCTTAAACCTGCTTCAATTAATATGGCAGATGCAAAGTTGGCAGCCGAAATTACAACAACCGGCCCGGTAATATTTGGAAGTATATGCCTGGTAATGATTCTGAAGTCCGGCAATCCCAGTGCTCTTGCAGCTTCAACAAATTCGTTTTCCCTTAAACTTATAATCTGACCTCTTACTACCCTGGCCACATCTACCCACATGGTAAGCCCAACGGCAATAAAAACCTGCCAGAATCCTTTTCCCAGGGCAAAAGTAATTGCTATTACCAGCAGCAAAGTGGGTATTGACCATACTACATTTATGAGCCACATGATAAAATTATCAACTTTACCCCTGAAAAAACCTGCCAGGCTCCCAAGCAGAATTCCCAACACCAAAGCAATGGAGATAGCTATAAAACCTACAGAGAGGGATACACGCGCCCCGATAATGATCTGGCTTAGCAGGTCTCTGCCATATCTGTCAGTCCCCAGCCAGTAGGTTTGAGTGTATATATGCTCTTCTTCAATCATTTTCCAGGCATCCGAATGTGTTATTGCAGCAATCTTTCTGTCTCTGAAAAAAACATGAATGGTATCTTTCAGTATTTTCGAAGAGTCTACGGGGAATAAAACCTGTTCAGGTTGAAAACTTAATTCCATTCCTTCAAAATCTTCAAAACCTGTATAATGATTTACAATTAAAGTATTATTCTCTCTTCTGTAATTTTCAATGGGAATTGTTTCGTAAGAAGTGGGGGTGCCAAATAACATGGTTCTGAAAAAATTCTGTTTGACTGGTTCTGTGTTTTTTCTCACTTTCAGAAACGTTACTCTCGTTCCGGGAGATTTGGTAGTGAGTTCAAGGTTTTGATCATTGGCAAAAGGCGTGGAGTCGGGGGTTACAAGGTAACCAAGTAAGGCTGTCAGCACGCTTAGGCCAATCCAAATCAGAGCTACCATAGCAGTCGGGTTTTTCTGAAACTTAACCCAAACTATTTTACCGGGAGAGAGATTAGTTTCTTTCTTTTTTCTGAAAAAATACACAGTACTTTGCTTTATTTAGAATTGTGCGAAATTAAAAAATTTAACTGTATCCGGACTTATCTTTGAAATTAACTTTGTTTCTCAATATCTTCAGGGTTTTAATAAGCCTGTCTGAAACAATTTTCAATCTTTTCTGTTTAAATGCAAGTGCACATTATTCTGTTTTTAGCATTAAATTTGCAGGGATTAAAAATTATACATCAAAATCTTTAATAAAATGATCAAAATTATTTCACTATTAATTGTCATCGTGGCACTAAATATGAATGCTTATTCGCTCGAAAATGAGAAGGCTCAGATTAACTGGATAAGTATTGAGGAGGCTGAAAAGCTGGTTAAGCAAAACCCCAAAAAGATCTTTGTAGATGTTTACACCGATTGGTGTGGCTGGTGCAAGCGCATGGAGGCCAATACTTTCTCGCATCCTTATATTATTGAATACATAAACAAGAATTTTTATGCAGTTAAGTTAAATGCGGAGCAAGAAGAATCCATAACTTTCAGAGGGGTGGAGTATGTTAATGAGAATCCCGGTGAAAGAAGATCTTCTCATAATTTTGCAAGGGCTTTATTGCAAGGGCGAATGAGTTATCCTTCAGTAGCTTTTTTTGATGAGGAGCTGAATCTTATTACTGCCATACCCGGTTACCGCGATCCCAAAGCGTTTGAACCATTGCTCGTTTTCTTCAATGACGATATCTTTATGGAACAGCCAAACCTCGATGAGTTTATAAGCAGTTTCGAGGGAAATATTAAATAAGCTTTTGGAAAAAACTTGTCTTAAGGTCGTATGTAGCATGCGACCTTTTTTATTTTTTCGATGTATCAAGCTCAATAAGAGTGCATCCTGAACCACCCCGGTCGGGATGCTCATCGCGTGCCCGCTTGACTTCGGGCAGTGTTTTTAAATAATCCCGCAATGCTTCGCGCAGAATTCCATCGCCTGTGCCATGAATAATTTTCAGATTTTTTACTCCTAATAAAACTGCATCATCCACAAAGCGCCGTGCTTTAATCAAAGCCTGTTCAGCTTTATTGCCGCGAACATCGAGATTGGGGTTGAATTCAGCAGCTTTTTCATTGATATCAAAATCGTATTTAACTTTCGATGATTTAACCAGTTTTTTTACAGATTGCCGGCTAAGCTTTTCAAGTTTTTTGAGTGGTGTTTTTATAAGCATACTGCCGAAAGCTACCATGGCATTTTTCTGGTCTGTTTCCATTACTTCTCCCGTAGTTTCCTGCCCTTTTATACGCACAAAATCACCTTTGCCAATGGGACCTTCCTCTATCTCAATAACAGGCATGGCAGAAATTATTTTCTGTTTTTTCTTTTTCTGATTCCTGCTTTCCGCTTCAGGTTCATGGGTATCAACTTGCTGAAGTTTGGTAAACTGATCCAGTTCATCTCTGAGTTTCTTTGTCTTTTCCTTATCTGCCGAAGCTTCCCTGATTTCTTTAATGGTTCTTTCAATCATCCGGTTGGAGTCGGCCAGGATTTTTTTTGCATCCCTGCGGGCTTCATTTAATATTTCATTCTTTCGCTGTTCAAGTTCTGAATTTAGTTTCTGGTATTTATCTATCATTTCCGAAAGAAAACTGTCGCCCGATTTTAGTTGTTTTTCCTTTTCTTCAACCTCCAGTTTTTTAAGTTCCAGATCCTGTAATTGTCGGTCGAAATCAACATGTTTTTCGCCGGCAATTTTCTCAGCGTTTTGAAGTATGGGGGATGGAATACCCATTGTACGGGCAATCTCAAAAGCAAAACTACTGCCAGGTGTGCCGGTTTTTAACCGGTATAAGGGTTTCATCTGTTGTGTGTCGAACAGCATGGATCCGTTAATAATTCCCTCCTTTTTTCCGGCCAGTACCTTGAGATTGGCATAATGGGTAGTGATCACGCCAAATGCTCTTTTTTCTGATAGTTCATTCAGAATTGCTTCGGCAATGGCTCCGCCAATTCGTGGCTCGGTACCTGCACCAAATTCATCAATCAGGAATAAACTTTTCTCATTACAATTTTGAAGGAAGTACTTCATGTTTGCCAGGTGCGAACTGTAGGTGCTGAGGTCATTTTCGAGAGACTGCTGATCGCCGATATCAATATAAAGTTTTTGAAAAACACCTGCTTCGGAATAATCAAACATGGGTACAAGTAGTCCGCATTGCAGCATATATTGCAACAGACCTACAGTTTTTAAACATACCGATTTTCCACCTGCATTGGGCCCTGAGATCACAATGATCCTTTGAGGTTCGTTCAACTCAATATTTAATGGCTCAACATGTTTTTTCTGTTTTTTATAAGAAAGCCAAAGTAAGGGATGTTTTGCCCTGATCCACTTCAAAGCAGGTTTGTTTACAAGACGAGGCTTTTGAGCGTCCATCTCTATGGCTACTTTTGCCTTTGCCCTTATAAGGTCAATCTTTCCCAAAAACTGATATGCGTTTTTCAGGTCGGGTAGGGAAGGTCTGATAAAATCAGCAAATTCTTTCAGGATGCGTACAATTTCGCGACGTTCATCAAGGTCAAGCTGTCTTATTTCGTTGTTGGTTTCAAATACTTCTTCGGGCTCCAGGAAAGCTGTTTGTCCTGTTGATGACTGATCATGAACAAAACCTTTCATTTTGCGCTTGAATGCCACCGGTACAGGAATCACAAGACGACCATTCCGAAGTGCCAGTTCTGAATCCGATGCAACCCAACCCTCCTTTTTTGCCTGCGAAAAGAGCTGATTGATCCTTCGGGAGGCCTGGTTCTCCAGTTCCGTTTTTCTTCTTCTTATTTCAGAAAGCTCTTTGGATGCATTGCTTCTGATCTGATTTTTTTCATCAAGGATACGATCTGTTTCATTAAGTATAGTAGGATCTATATAAATATTCTCAGATAATTCCTTCAGTAACGGGTATTTATGGTGTTCTTCGTTTTTTTTCTTTGCGAGAAACCTGATCATGTCCTGAATTGTAATAAGTGATGCTCTGATTTCCCCTAATTCTTCAGGTTCGGCAAAAGTACCTTCAAGTTTAATTCTGTCAAAAATATAAAACGGATCAAAGAAATTACTTGCCGGATGATTTTCGTTGGATAAAAGTATTTGCCTGAACTCTTCCGTTTGTTCCAAAAGCCTTTGTATCAGGTTAAAATTTGAGGAAAACTTTATCTTTTCTGCAAAACTCCGGCCCAGGCTGCTGATGCAAGACTCTGTAAGCATTTGTCGTATCTGATCAAAGCCTGTTTTTTCTTCAAAATTGGGTGGATAAATCATTATTATGATTGATTATTGGAGTAACTTCAAAATACGGACTGCAAAAATAGTTTTTTCAATTTTGTTTGTAACTTTTTTTTCTTGCAAATTCTTGTCAAATAAGCCTTTATATTTTTTCAAAAAATATTTCTCAAAAAACGGCATGTACTTAATTTATAATACGTGAAATTACGTATATTTGCATAAGTGTTGGTTGAGAATTTATAAAAAAACCGGAAATTAAATTTTAAATAAAGGATATAACCTAGCTTTTATTAATTACTACTTCATAACAAAGTTGATTTCATAGCAAAAAAAGGGGGAGCCGAGAGTTCAGCTTCCTCTTTTTATTTTTTGATTGTGCAGATGTTTTCCGGTTTCCCTGAAGGTAATTTTCAGTTGCTTTCCGGGTTTACCACCAAAAGGTTCAAGCTGAGAAAAACTGATTCCGAGTAGTCGGATCGGTTTATCAGTCAGGCGGTTCTCGTGCAGTAAATCACAGGACTGACTCAATATATCTTCTTTGTTATCCAGAGGATCTGCATAACTTCTGCTTCGTGTAATTTGCTGAAAGTCGTGATATTTTACTTTAATGGTAAGTGTTTTACCCCATACACCTGCCTTTAGAAGACGCCCGAAGAGGATATCTGAAATTTCTTTCATAGCATCATTCAGTTCCAGCTCTTCAGACAGATCTTTTAAAAAGGTATTTTCAGCTCCCACGGATTTGCGGTCGCGATCGGGTTTAACCGGTCGGTTGTCAATACCATGTGCTATATCATAAAAAAACAATCCGTTCTTACCAAAATGTTTGAGAATAAACTCCAGTCCTGCCTCTTTAAGATCCTTACCATTGTGTATTCCCAGTGTTTTGAATTTTTGCGCAGTTACTTTACCAACGCCATGAAATCTTTCAACAGGTAATTTTTCTATAAACTCAAACGCTTTATCGGGATGTATAACATACATACCATCAGGTTTATTTACATCGGAGGCAATCTTTGCCAGGAATTTATTGTAGGAGATCCCGGCAGATGCTGTTAAACTTAAATCCCTGAAAATTCTTTCACGAATTTCATTGGCGATCAGAGTGGCAGAATTTTTTCCTTTTTTGGGAGTTGTAACATCCAGATAAGCTTCATCAATCGACAGGGGTTCAACCAGATCCGTATATTCCAGGAATATATTCCGGATCTGATTTGAAACGGATTTGTAAACATCAAACCGGGGTTTTACAAAAATGATCTCCGGGCATTTCTTTTTTGCCAGTTTTCCCGGCATTGCCGAACGCACACCAAATTTTCGTGCTTCATAGCTTGCCGCGGCCACAACACCGCGTTCTCCACCACCGCCCACTGCTATGGGTTTCCCTTTGTATTCCGGGTAATCTCGTTGCTCAACCGAGGCATAAAAAGCGTCCATGTCAATATGAATGATTTTGCGGCAGGGCATGTATTCATCGGAATTTAATTGACATTTTTATTTATCTCGCCCGGAGTTTCACCAAATATCTCTTTATAGGAACGGTAAAAATAAGTACGATTGTTAAAGCCTGTCATATATATAATCTCGGTAATGGAATATCTTCCTTCTGCAATCATTTGTCGTGCCTTCTTTAATCTGAAATTCTTAATGAGACCATGAGGAGTTAATCCGGTAAGTGCTTTTATTTTTCTGTATAGCTGCGCCTTACTTAATGCCAGATGAGAAGCGAGAAGATCAGCATCCAGGGTTTCTTCTCCAAAGTTATTTTCGATAAAATTTACGCACTTTTCAAGCAGATCCTTGTCTCTGGCTGAGTAGTTCTTTTGAAGATCATATGACGGTGTGCCAAAATTTGTTTTAAAATATTCAGAGATCTGTTCACGGGTTTTCAGGAGCTTCTCGATCCTTATAAATAAATGTTTAGGATGAAAAGGTTTGGGGATATATGAATCAGCACCCATTTCCAGCCCTTCGATGCGGTTTTCCATTTCAGACCTTGCGGTAAGGAGAATTACCGGAATATGACTGGTGAGTACCTCTGTCTTGATAGTTTTACAAAGAGTTAATCCGTCCATTTCCGGCATAACAATATCACTTACAACCAAATCAATACGGTTGTTTTTTATTAGTTCCAGTGCTTGTTTACCGGTTTTCGCCAAAGAAACATCGTATTGCTCAGAAAGGAGTCTGAATAGCAGATTAGAGAGCTCAGAATCATCTTCTGCAACCAGTATCCTGTATTTTTTCGGGGTTGTCCATAGTGCGGGTTTTGTAACAGAAGTCTTGCCTGCCTTGTTTTTACCGGGAAAAAATTCTTCAGTCATGTTTTCAAGCAATGCTGAGCGTGAGATAAGTCCGGCATGATGATGTTTTGCATCGTCACCGGGCTTTGCAGGGATATAGGGTAGTGTTATCCGGAAAGAACTGCCTTTCTCAAGCACACTCTTAACCGAAATAGTGCCACCCAGTAATTCTACCAGGCTTCGGGTATATGCCAGGCCTATTCCGATGCCCTTGAAAGCTGTGTTACTGGAATGCTGATTCTCACCGTATTGATAAAAACTTTCAAAAATATGCCGGACGGAATCTTCAGGAATTCCGATACCGGTATCGTTAACCTTTATAATAATTTGTTTTTCAGTTTTTTCGAGGCATACTGTAACATTCCCTCCTGCAGGAGTATATTTTAAAGCATTGGAAAGAAGATTGAGCATTATTTTCTCGATTTTATCGGAATCTGTTACCACCCAAAGTTCATTAATGTCCGGTTCAAAACTCAGATCCAGTTCATTTTCCCGTGCAAAATGATAGAATATCTCAACAATATTGTTTAATGTACTTACCAGTTCAGTTTTCACGTTCTTAATTCTTTCGCGGCCTGTATCAACCTTCCTGAACTCAAGTAGTTCCTGCACCAGGCGTTGCATGCGGCGTGAGTTCTGATAAATGGTTTTTACAAGTTTCGATGATTCTTCCTTATTGGTTGTATGTCCCATCAGACTTGCCGCAGATGCAAAAATCAGGGTTAGTGGTGTGCCAAACTCATGTGCCAGATTGGTGAAAAACTGAAGTTTATATTGATTGATCTCTTTCTCCTTTTCCTGCTTAACTTTCTCAAGGACACGTTGCTGTTTTAACTGCAGTCTTTTCACCTGGTAGCGGTAAATTAAATATAAAGTGCTACCCGCTAAAATTATATAAAACAGGTAGGCCGGCCAGGTTCTCCAGAAAGGAGGGCGAATAATAATTTGTAAGGAAATAACTTCATCCGACCATACACCATCTTCATTGGTAGCTCTTACCAAAAGACGGTATTTCCCAAACGGTACATTGGTAAAATTGGCTTCGCGCTGATTACCGGCAAAAACCCAGTCGCTGTTAAAATTCTCCAGTTTGTATTCAAAAAGACTTTTATCGGGGTTAATAAAATTAAGGGTGGTAAAACCGATGGTGAAAAAATTCTGATTATATTTCAATGTGATCTTTTCCAGCTCATTGATATTTCTGCTCAGGATTTCAGTTGAATCTCCGGGTAAAATCAATTTATTATACAGCCTGAAACTGCTGAACACCAGATCGGGCATTCGATCTGAGATTTTTATCTGCAAAGGATTAAACCAATCGAGCCCATTAATACCGCCAAAATAGAATTTTCCGGTATTGCGACTATAAAAGGCTGCTCCATCGGTGTATTCGTTGCTTTGCAAACCGTCGGCACTGTTGAAGTTCAGGAATTGATTATTAGTTCTGTCAAATTTGCTCAAGCCCTTATTGGTACTGGTCCATATGTTCCCATCTCTATCTTCAAGAATGGCATGGATGGTATTGTTGGGTAATCCGTTGAAGGTTGTAAAATAGGTAAAAGTATATGGTCTGAAATTGATATTTACCTTGTTGAGGCCCCCACTGCTGCCAACCCATAAATTACCATCATTACCCATGTGCAGGCTTAGGATGTCATTATCGCTCAGTCCAGGCATATCTGCACGTGCCAGGCTGAAATTTTCCAGGTGCAGTGTCAGGGTATTGAGTCTGTAAATTCCGGCTCCTCTCGTGGCAAGCCATAGAATATTAGGTTTCTCTTCTGCAATTGCGTAAATGATATTGCTTTTCAGAATAT
>JAHYJP010000273.1 GCA_019429055.1 Bacteroidales bacterium | reverse complement strand
CTTCCTGATATCAGTCGCAAAAATTACCTGCTCAAAGGTTGATATTCCGTCAGCCTGCCATAGTCTTTCGGTCTTTTTTGTATTTAAGTCATACCTGTCAATAAATGCACGGGGGCCATCCGGGGAATGTCCCTGCCCACTAAGATACAGGTAATTATCCTGCATATCCAGTACACTCTCACCCCATTGGTTGCGGGTAGTCATAAACCTGCCCGGATCACTGTAGTTATCCTGGTAGTTGCGGTCGCTGATAATTTGTGGTGCCAGGGCAGCATCCGAAGGATTAAACAGATATGTTTTTGTATTCCTCGTGTGCCACCAGCTGTCATATACAATTGCAATATTATCATCCCCCCATGTAATGCCTGAATAGCGGTTGATTGTCTTTACCAGGCTTCGTGGATCAGCATCAAAGGGAGCAGGCAATTCATAAACCTCGTCGCGGAATTCAGCCTTGTTGGCCTGATCTCCTTCATCCAGCGCGATCACGTAGGTCAGTGTGGCTGGTTTGTCACTTCTCCAGTTGATGTTTCTGATACCCTTCATTGTTGAATTCCAGCCTTTGGGCAAATCCTCCAGAAGCGGCTGTTCTGTTACCACTTTTACCATACGTGCATCGCTCGTGTAAACAGTGGTTTTTGAGGGGAACCTGGAATAGGGTACCATATAGGAATAAGGTTCATGCCATGTGGATATCAACACATAATTTCCATCCGGAGAGAAGTTCATGCGTCCGTAAATGGCGGTCTCCATCCAGGGAGTAATATGACCTTCTATGGTCACCTTTTGCAGTGCTGAGCGGGAAAGCTGTGTGAAATTAAATTCATCTGCCTTGTCTTGCAGAAGATCAGCATAAGTGCGGTTCTGCGCTTCGGTACCCGAAGTTACCGAGACCTTCGGCCCGGAAGGTATGTTGGTGGATTTGTTGATGAGCGGCTGACGGTCGGCAGGCAAAGTTTTTATCAGCAATTCTTTGTTGTTGGGAATCCATGTATAGGGTATTCCCATATTACCGTTAAGAATGGCGCCGGTTAGCCGTCTGGCCGTTGCTGAACTTATATCAAGCACCCAAAGTTCAACACCATTGTAAACCGTGTTTGTAAAGGCCATTCTTTGCTGATCGGGAGACCATGAAAAACCAGCCAGCCTGGCATCTGAAGGTATCCCCTGAACCGGTACTGCCTCCTTTTCACCAGCCTTGATTAAGCTAATGTTGTTTGAATAGCTGGTGCGACTTGCTGTATTTTTCGCCGGATTGATCCTTAAGCCAGCCAACCGTATCTCTGTCTCTGCCAGCTCCTCTATACTGATAAAACGGTTGCGATGGGTGAGGATAATATTCCTTCCGTCGCGGCTGATCATAATGGATGGCGGCATGGGCGCATCGGCAAGCTCCAGAATTTCCTGCGGAGGCAATTGATAATCAATATCTATCTGCGACCAGGTTTCAAGACCAATAAAACTGGCAATTGCTGCCAAAAAAAGTATTCTTAATTTATTCATTGTAATAAATTGAAAATTAATTGAACCTAAGTTGATCGATTTGGTTAAAAAAAGTAAAAGATAGCTTGCATATTAACCTAATAATGAGTATTTTAGAAGTGACAAACAATAAAAAAACTCATCACCATTTAGGTGAACACAACACTATCTTTTATGGCTACTAAGATAACAAAATTAAGCATTACGAACGACAAAATTTCCGGACGCGGGGGGCTTGCCCTCATACTTCGTTATATCGCCAAAACGCAGCTGTGTGTCCTTATTTCAAGTGTCCTTCTGACAAAACTCAAGCTACATCCCAAAGGATTACAGCTGGAACAATTCCTAAAACAGGTATTTGCCAATCTATTCGATGGTACAGACATGACCATGACCGGTTTCGATGCCCGTAAAAATGACTCTGGATATGCTGCCGTACTTGAAAACAAAATGTCCCAAATGGCCTCCTCCCACCAAATAAAACGGTTCTTCTCAAAACTATCCATCATTCCCAATAAACTGTTCCGTAAAATATTGCACGAGCTTTTCATTTGGCGACTTCGGATTGAAAAACCTCAGATATTGATTTTAGGGATCGACACTATGGTAATGGATAATGATTACGCCAAAAAACGGGAAGGTTGTGAGCCGACCTACAAGAGAAAGAAAGGTTTTCAGCCCTTGCATATTTGTTGGGGCCCATACCTGATCGATGTGGTTTTCAGGATTGGAAGTGCTCATTCAAATCATGGAACCGATTATATTGATTCAGTAACTGACATCGTGAAGCTAATCCGGACAAGATATTCACAGGAAATACCAATTATCCTTTGCGCAGACAGCGGATTTGCCGATCAGAAGGCCTTTGCATGTTTTGAGAATGAACTTAAAATCCATTACATCGTTACCAATAAGCTTTACAATGACATTAAAGCGTATATCCAGGACTTGCCGTTAGATGGGTATAGTCAGTTCAGCAAGAATAAAGCTATGTGGAAGTTCATTGAGTTTGGCAACAAGTTAAAATCCTGGACACGATTCAGAAGGTGCATCTTCACAAAACTTATGATGGATCAAAACGGACAGTATCTTATGGATTTGGCTAAACCCGATTCTGTTATTTCCACCAATATAGGTTTGTGTAAAGAAGCTGACGACAGATTGTTGGCTGCCGGTGGAGAAAAATATTTTGAAGCCCAAACGATCATCTCTTTAGCACATGAGAGAGGGGCAGATGAGCTTATTCATCGTTCAATCAAGGAATTAGCAACCAAAGAACAATTGCCGTTCAAATCTTTTGGAATGAATCAAGCCTACTATTATCTGCTTGTATTTGCTCACTTTATGTTTGAAAGTTACAAACGGGATATTACTCCGGATATCATTCCAATCACTGCTTATCCCAACACATTCCGAAGAAAACTGATTGATTTTGCAGTTAAGATAACATCCAGGTCCAGGTCCATCATCATGAGTGTAACCAGGACCATTTATGAAACCATAAATATTGAAATCCTATGGAAAAGATGTCAATCACCGCCGGTAATTCAATTTTGCTAGCAAAAAATCAAGAAAATATGACCCCGAAAATGACTTATCTGGGAAAGGTATGTATATATTCCAGGTTAATTAACATAATGTACTGTGTTTTTGTCGCTCCAAACCGGAAAAACATCCAGAATAACCGTCATCGCACTGTAGTACCCCCATAAAATTTCTGTAAATTTGCATAAGACTAACCCAAGGGCTAAAGTGAAATTATAAATCGCTCAATTTAGGTATTATTCAGGAAAGGCCAGCTATAAAAAGACCTTTGATTTGAATGTGGAGCCAGATGGTAAAATGGGTGCAATGAATAATACCGGAAAATTATTTCTTGATCTGGGTTACATCAAGGATGTTGCCGAAGTTCGTCTGAACGGGAAGAAACTTGGGATACTTTGGTGTGCACCCTGGCGCGTTGAAATTACAGAAGCTGTAAAACCGACAGGCAACGAATTGGAGGTCGACGTCATCAATTTATGGGCAAATCGAGTGATTGGCGATCTGAATCAGCCGAAAGAAAAAAGGTTTACCAAAACACATGATGCCTTCCGGTTTGATTTTCTGACTGGCAAAACACCA
>JAHYJP010000272.1 GCA_019429055.1 Bacteroidales bacterium | reverse complement strand
TAACAATGAATAACAAACATTTCAAAGAGCTTTTTCAAACAAATTATCAACACAATGTCAACAAAATCAAGCCTTTTAATAACTTTGCTTAACTAAACGACATTGATTTATAATAGTTCAAATTTGGATTCCTCATTTTACTTTCCAAAATTGTAGTAATTTCGGGGTGTTTAAAAAGTTATAATTTTTATATCCGGTATTTTGCTGAAATTATTGTTTTTACTTTTGGTTTTCGGTGGTTTTTCAATGGCTTCAGAAGCTTCTGAAAAAGAAAACATTCTGGTTTTTGATGGCCATAACGTAGCATTCCTTTCCGGAGCTGACACTTTATTTCTGGGAGATAGAAAGCAAGGCAATAATATTTCAATTCAGATTAAGATCAGAAATGAATCTTCAGGTATCTTTCAGATGAGTAATGTAAGAGGTAGTTGCGGTTTATCCATCCCTTCATGGCCCCGAAACCCTATTAATCCCGGTGAAGAGCAAATTATACAAATACGGTTTGATGCTTCGAATCCCGGACTATACACAAAAATCCTTACCATTCATTCCAATACTCAAAATTCCCGGACTATCATACCTGTTGTTGCAGAGATCGTTCCTTAAGCAGAAAGGTTTTCGTTTTATTTTCAGGGTTTTGATTTCAAAAAGAACTCTCTCAATAGGCTTTTCAATTAAAAAACCCTTTAACCGGTTTAGATTCAAAAATATTTGCAATCTTTGCCCTGATTTTTCAATTCTCAAACAATCAAAAAAAGCATAATTATGCCGAAAATATCAGATAAAGGCCGCATGATGCCCGAGAGCCCTATCAGGAAGCTGGTGCCCTATGCGGAAAAGGCCAAAAAGGCCGGAAGAAAAGTTTACCACCTCAATATCGGGCAACCTGATATTGCTACTCCCAAATCCATGATCGATGCCATGCACAATCTGAATGTGCCGGTTATTGAATACAGCCATTCTGCGGGTATTATCAGTTACAGGGAGAAACTTTGTCAGTATTACAAAAAGCATGGTATTGAAGTTACACCTGATGATATCATTGTAACCGCCGGCGCTTCGGAAGCAATACTTTTTGCTGTGCAAACATGCCTGAATCCAGGTGACGAGATCATTATCCCTGAACCCTTTTATGCCAATTACAATGGATTTGCCACCAGCGCAGGAGTGAAGGTTAAGCCTATAATATCCAAAATTGAAACCGGATTTGCTTTGCCACCCATCTCCGAATTTGAAAAAGCCATCGGGCCCAATACCAAGGCAATTATGGTTTGTAATCCCAACAACCCGACTGGTTACCTTTATTCTGCTGAAGAACTGGAGGTTCTTCGTCAGATTGTTATCAAATACGATCTTTTCCTTTTCGCCGATGAGGTTTACCGTGAGTTTTGCTACGATGGCACCGTTCATCATTCAGTAATGAATCTTGAAGGGATCGAGAACAATGTGGTACTGTTTGATTCGGTTTCCAAGCGTTACAGTGCCTGCGGAGTGCGCATAGGTTGTATGGTTTCGCGCAACAAAGAAGTAATGGCAACTGCCATGAAATTTGCCCAGGCACGCTTAAGTCCGCCATCACTCGGGCAGATTGCATCAGAAGCAGCTATGGAAACTCCCGACAGCTATTTTGTTGAAGTTATTGAAGAGTACCGCAAGCGGCGCGATACCGTTGTGGAGATGATGAATAAAATGGAAGGGGTAATGTGCCCAAATCCAAAGGGAGCATTTTATGTCACTGCCAGACTTCCTATTGATAATGCCGATAAGTTCTGCCAATGGTTACTCGAAGACTTTAACCATGATAACCAGACTGTTATGCTTGCTCCGGCCACAGGATTTTATTCCACACCAGGTGCAGGGATGAATGAGGTCAGGATTTCTTATGTTCTGAATGTTGAGAACTTAAAAAAATCAATGGAGTGCATCGAAGTGGCTCTTAAGGAATACCCTGGCAGAACCATTTAATTCCAAAAATTACTTTTATTTTGAGAAAGGGCTGTTCATCAGGAGCAGCCTTTTCTTTTTCGGGCAGATCCAAAAAGTTAATAACTCCCGATTTTTTGTGGATAACTCACAAAAAACTTCCCCCGTTTTTTGTATATTTTTGAGGAAAGAACCTAAATAATACCTGAATGATTGAATTTACACATTTACACGTACATACAAATTTTTCTATACTTGATGGTGCTGCCCGGATTGATGTTATGATGAAAAAAGCAGCCGATTCAGGTATGAAAGCACTGGCCATTACCGATCATGGCAATATGTATGGTGTAATGCATTTTACACAAGCTGCCACAAAGCACGGTATAAAACCAATTATTGGTTGTGAAGTTTATGTTACCGATGGGAGCCGTCACGACAAAAAAGGCAAAGAAGATCGCAGTGGTTACCATCTCATCCTGCTTGCAAAAAACAAAAAAGGGTATGAAAACCTTTCACGAATAGTTTCCATAGGCTATCTTGAAGGGTTTTATTATACTCCACGTATAGATAAAGAAATCCTCCGGAAATACAGCGAAGGAATTATAGCCAGTTCTGCCTGTCTGGGCGGTGAAATTCCACAGGCGCTCATAAATGAAGGAATGAAAAGGGCTGAGGAGATTCTTGAAGAATTTCTGTTGATATTCAAAGATGATTTTTATCTTGAACTGCAGCGTCATGGGCTGGAGGAACAGGAGCCTGTAAATCAGCAACTCCTTCAGATGGCCGACAAATATAACCTGAAAGTTATAGCTACAAATGATTGCCACTACATCAATGCCGAAGATTCCAAGGCACATGATATTCTCATTTGTCTGCAAACAGGTAAAGATCTGGATGATCCCAACCGTATGAGATACTCGGGGCAGGAATATCTTAAAACCCCGGAAGAGATGGCAGAACTGTTCAGCGATATTCCCCAGGCATTGGCAAACACCCAGGAAATTGTTGATAAAGTTGAAGAATATAAAATCATGCGTGATATTCTTCTTCCAAAATTCCCGCTTCCTGAAAATTTTGAAAATGAAGATGACTATCTTGAACATCTTACCTATTTGGGAGCCAAAAAATTCTATAATGAACTAACTCCAGAAATAAAGGAACGACTGGATTTTGAGCTGAAGGTAATCAGAGATATGGGCTTTGCAGGGTATTTTTTGATCGTTCAGGATTTTATCAATGAAGCCCGCCAAATGGGTGTTGCAGTTGGTCCGGGGAGGGGAAGTGCCGCAGGTTCAGCTGTAGCCTTTTGTACGGGTATTACGAGCATCGACCCTATAAAGTACAATCTTCTTTTTGAGCGGTTTCTTAACCCTGAAAGGATTTCTATGCCGGATATTGATATCGATTTTGACGATGAAGGCAGGGAAAAGGTTCTGCAATATGTAATTGACAAATATGGCAGGAACAGGGTTGCACAGATTGTAACTTTCGGGACTATGGCAGCAAAATCATCAATCAGGGATGTTGCAAGGGTGCTTCGGTTGCCGTTGCCTGAAGCCGATCGTCTTGCCAAGCTGGTTCCCGAGCGGCCGGGCACATCACTTCAGCAGGCTTACAAAGAAATACCCGAACTCCATCAGGCACTTGAAGATCAAAATCCACTTGTGAGAGAA
>JAHYJP010000029.1 GCA_019429055.1 Bacteroidales bacterium | reverse complement strand
AAATGGCAGAAACCGATCAGAAGACGCTGGAAGTTACCGAATTCGTTTCGGCCAACGAACTGGCAAGCCTGATGAATGTACAGGTTACAGAGGTTATTTCAACCTGCATGAGTCTGGGACTTTTCGTTTCCATCAACCAGCGGCTCGATGCGGAAACCATTACCATTGTAGCCGATGAGTTTGGGTTTGATGTTCATTTTGTTAGTGTTGATGAGCAGGAAACCATTAACATGGAAGAAGACGATCCCGCTGATCTGAAGGAAAGAGCTCCCATTGTTACGGTAATGGGCCATGTTGACCATGGTAAAACTTCTCTTCTCGACCAGATAAGACATGCCAACGTTATTGCCGGTGAAGCCGGGGGTATAACTCAGCACATTGGTGCTTATTCTGTGCAGATGGATGACGGCAAAATGATCACATTCCTTGATACTCCCGGTCACGAGGCATTTACTGCCATGCGTGCACGTGGTGCCAAGGTTACAGATGTGGCTATCATTGTAGTTGCTGCTGATGACAACGTGATGCCACAAACTGTTGAGGCCATTAATCACGCCCAGGCAGCCAATGTACCCATTGTAATTGCCATCAATAAAATTGACAAACCCAACGCCAATATGGAGAGGGTGAAGGAAGAACTTGCCAAGATCAACATCCTTGTTGAAGACTGGGGCGGCAAATACCAAAGTCAGGAAATATCGGCAAAAAATGGAATCAATATTGAGAAGCTCCTGGAAAAAGTTCTTCTGGAAAGCGAACTGCTAGATCTTAAAGCCAACCCCGACAGAATGGCATCGGGTACGGTTATTGAATCATCGCTCGACAAAGGCCGGGGTTACCTGGCAACCATTCTGGTTCAGAACGGTACAATGAGAGTAGGCGATATTGTTGTGGCCGGTAACATGCATGGTCGTGTTAAAGCCATGTTCAATGAAAGAAATTTACGTATTACCGAAGCCGGACCGGCAACTCCGGTTCTTATGCTGGGTCTTGACGGAGCCCCCCAGGCCGGAGATACTTTTAATGTTGTTAAGGATGAAAGCGAAGCCAAATCGATAACATCAAAACGTCAGCAACTTCTCAGAGAGCAGGGCCTCAGAACACAAAAGCACATTACCCTTGATGAGATCGGTCGTCGTATTGCCATAGGTGATTTCAAAGAACTTAATATCATTGTAAAGGGTGATGTGGATGGTTCTGTGGAAGCATTGGCTGACTCTATGCTTAAACTTTCAACGGAAGAAGTACAGGTAAATATCATTCATAAAGCTGTAGGTTCTATTACAGAGGGTGATGTTCTGCTTGCATCAGCATCTAATGCCATAATTATTGGTTTCCAGGTGCGCCCGTCGCTTGCTGCGCGCAAACTCGCAGAAGCCGAAGAAATTGATATCAGGATCTATTCCGTTATCTATAATGCCATCAATGAGATCAAATCAGCCATTGAAGGTATGCTCTCTCCTGAAATAGAAGAAAAGATCACTGCCAATATTGAGGTAAGAGAAGTATTTAGAATTACCAAAGTAGGTACAGTGGCAGGCTGTATGGTCCTTGACGGGAAGATTAACCGCAATTCCAACATCCGTGTAATTCGAGACGGTATTGTGGTGTATACCGGTTATCTGGGATCTCTTAAAAGATTCAAGGACGACGTTAAGGAAGTATCGTCAGGTTATGAATGCGGTTTAAATGTTGATAAGTTCAACGACATTAAGGTTGGTGATATCATCGAAGCATTCGAAACCATTGAAATAGCCCGTAAACTTGATTAATCATTTCGATTATGATCCAGCTTAAAGTAAGAATTGACAATGCCCATGGCTTTGTCAGTGATGAGGAAATTAAGCTCTTTAAATCTGAAACAGACTTACAGAGACGTAAAATTTACGAAAAAACCGGTGCAGGGAATGATTTTCTGGGTTGGGTAGATCTGCCCTGTCAAATTGACGAAAGACTTATTGAGAGTATTGAAAAAGATGCGGCCCGCATAAAAGCCGATTCGCAGGTTGCCGTCGTGGTGGGTATTGGCGGTTCCTACCTGGGTGCAAGGGCCATTATCGATGCCCTTAGCAGTAATTTTTATCAAATGCAGTTTACCGGAAACAAAAACCCATTGGTTGTGTATGCCGGTCAGAATATTGGTGAAGATTATACTGCCGAATTGCTCGATTTTCTCAACGATAAGGACTATTCAGTTATTGTTATTTCCAAATCGGGTACAACAACCGAACCTGCTATTGCTTTTCGCCTTTTGAGAAAGCATCTGGAAGAAAAATACGGCGAAGAAAAAGCATCTGAAAGGATATATGCCATTACTGATGCATCAAAGGGCGCTCTTAAAACTCTTGCCGTTAATAAATCCTATAAATCGTATGTAATTCCCGACGATGTGGGTGGCCGTTATTCGGTGCTTACACCGGTGGGTTTGTTACCTGTTGCTGTGGCCGGATTTAACATTCGCGAGTTTGTAAACGGTGCCATAAATATGCAGGAATACTTAAAAAGAGAAGAAGATATTTTTAAGAACCCCGCACTTCTTTATGCCATTGTACGGAATATTCTATACCGCAAAGGTAAGACCATTGAGGTAATGGCCAATTACACCTCCAATATGATGTATTTTACCGAATGGTGGAAACAACTCTATGGCGAAAGTGAAGGCAAGGATCAAAAAGGCATTTTTCCTGCCGGGGTGAATTTTACTACCGACCTTCACTCAATGGGTCAGTACATTCAGGATGGTATGCGGAATCTTTTTGAAACCGTTGTAAGGGTAGAAAAACCCAAAAGAATCCTGGAGATACCTCACGACAATGATAATCTTGATGGGTTGAATTTTCTTGCAGGTCAGCGGCTCAGTTACGTAAATAAAATGGCTGAAACCGGAACTATTCTGGCACACGTTGACGGAAAAGTTCCCAACCTTGAGATTATCCTTCCCCAAATCAATGAAAATGTGTTGGGTGAACTGGTATATTTCTTTGAGATGGGTTGTGCGCTGAGTGGTTATATTCTTGATGTGAATCCATTTGATCAGCCCGGAGTTGAAGCTTATAAAAAGAACATGTTTGCTCTATTGGAAAAACCTGGTTTTGAACAGGAAACCAATGAGATCAAGAAGAGACTTACAGATTAACACTGCTTCCCCAATCACATTTCTTCTCCTTCCAGAAATTTTGCTGACTGCGATAATGCAGGGTAGTACCAATGCTTTTTACCTGGAAAAAACAGGTAAAAACCTTATGCCCCATTGAGATGTAACAGGTTATTTTTGCTCACACACACTTTAATGAGTAAAACAATTTTAAACTTACCGGAGGTACTATGATGCTAACAGACAAAGAACTTCAATTTCTCAAAGAGCTGGAACACAATAAAGATGTTGTTTATCTGCTTAATGCCAGAGAGTGCGAACTCATCGCAAAACTGATCAGAAGCTATAAAGAGATCCAGAGGCAGCTCAGAGCCCTGCAAATAAGCAAGGAAGCTGATTAACAAAGAGTTTATATACTTAAAGTTAACTTGTTTTTATGACTTACCGGGAAATTATTTTAAAGCTTTTAAAAAACCGAAAAGATATTATCTGCCTGGAGGATCATCTCATGAGCGATTTCAAAAACAACAACGGTGGTGAAAATTTCAGGGATTGGTGCGATAATAACGGCATTGAATATTCGAAACTTATAGAAGATGACACCCCGAAGCTGCTTTTAAAAATCAAAGAATACAATAATTAGACTGGCAACACTAAGAACACTCTAACACAGTATTGATAATAGTTGTTCCACTTAGTGGAATTAACAGCCTCCCCAAGGTAAGAACCCCGCTATTACAACGGGGTTTCTTTTTTAAACATATGATAATCAAAAAGATATAAGGAGTTGTAAATGTAAATTATACTCTTACAAGTACTGTATTTAAATTATGAATCCATTAAGCTCTCCACTTCTTCAACGGTTTTGGGTATAGGTTTTCCCATCACCCTGTGGCCGTTTTCAGTAACCAGAATATCATCTTCAATTCTTATTCCCCCAAAATTCATGTATGCGTCCAGTTTGTCGTAATTAATGAATTCTGTGAATTTTTTCTCTGATTTCCATTGTTCGATCAATGCCGGAATGAAGTAGCATCCGGGTTCAACAGTAAGTACAAAGCCGGGTTGGTATTTTCGACCCAGCCGCAGGAATGCAGTTCCGAAGATATCGGATCTTTTAACTTCATCATCATATCCAACATAATCTTCACCGAGATCTTCCATATCGTGAACATCGAGCCCCATCATATGTCCCAGTCCGTGGGGCATAAAAAGTGCGTGGGCACCCTGTTGAACTGCAGCATCAGTATCACCTTTCATCAGACCCAAATTTTTCAATCCTTCAGCAAGGGTTTTTGCGGCAAGCATATGCACACTTTTATTGGTAACGCCTGGCTTAATGGCTTCAATGGCTTTTACCTGGGCCTGTAAAACAATTTCGTAAATATCTTTCTGCATCGGGGAGAATCTACCTCCTACGGGGCTGGTTCGTGTATGATCAGTGGCATAGTGCAGGCTTGTTTCGGCACCTGCATCAACCAGTAAAAGATCTCCTTTTTCCAGTTTGTTGCCATGAAAATGGTTGTGAAGTGTTTCGCCCCTTTTGGTAACAATAGCGGGGAAAGATAACATTCCGCCTGCCGACAGAGCAATTCCCTCAATAACCCCGGCCACTTCACGCTCATAAACACCCGGTTTGGCCATTTTCATGGCTGTAGTGTGCATCAGCCAGGCTGTTTCCATTGCCTTTTCAATTTCAGCTATTTCATATTGATCTTTGATAGAGCGTAATGCCACAATGGCTTTGATCAACTCCTCCGATGCCTGTTTTTTCTGGTGTGCAGGTTTTACCTCCAGCAGGTTTTCCAGCAATAGTTTGTTTTCGGCGCGGTATTGAGGCAAAAAGTGAATTTTGCGCCCCAGGTTGAAAGCATCGGCAGTTTTTTCGCGTAGCCCCGACCAGGGCAAGGAATTCTTTACTCCAACTTCGGCAGCAAGTTCGGCTGTTGTGGGTTGGGGCCCCATCCATATAATGTCGTCGATGCTTACATCATCACCAAAAATAAATTCCTGGTCGTTGTCAATATCAATAATACCAGCCATCTTCGGATAGTCGAGACCGAAAAAATACAGAAAGTTACTGTCCTGCCGCCATTTGTATGTATTTGAAGGGTAATTCATAGGTACGTCTACATTTCCGCAAATGAGGATTATCCCTTCTTTTACCATATTCTTTAAGCGGTTTCTTCTTTCAACATAAACTTCTTTTCTAAACATATCCTTTGCCTTTTAGTGGGTAATTTTATGATTTATTTATAATTGTTTCAAATTACTGATTTGCTTGCAAATAATAGACAGAAAATCTACATTTGTCAGACTATAATTTTCGGGGATTCCCAAAAAGTATTTTTGAATCTGAAAATGAAAATAGCCAGCGAGCTTTTAAAAGAAATGGTTTAAACAAGAATGTAACCCGATAGCCTGCCGGACGAACTTATTGCAAACCTACATAAATTTTGATCAAAAAATTCAAAAAACAACTTAATTTCCAATTCAAATCTTCACCCTATGAGTAAAAAAGGATTTAGTTTAACCTCCATCAGTCATAAATACATTATGGCTGCAGCCGGTGCTTTTCTGATGCTTTTTCTGGTATCACACCTGGCCACCAATTTATTGCTGCTGGCCGGAGATGGGGGGGCACAATTTGATAAGGCCGTAGAGTTTCTGTTAACCAATCCTGCCATAAAAATAATGGAGTATGTGCTTTTTGCAGGGTTTATCATACACATTATTATCGGGGTTGTCATTCAGCTTCACAATAGCAGCTCGCGACCTGTGGGCTACAAAGTGGCATTGAAATCAGAAGCATCTGCCTTTTCCAGGTTTATGATCCACAGCGGGATCATTATTTTTATTTTTCTGCTGATCCATCTCTACCATTTTTTCTTTGTAAAACTTGGATTTTTTCCTCTATACGCAGGAGCCGAAACAGGACATGATTTTTACCCCATGGTGGCTTACACATTCAAAAATCCTGTGTACTCTATTATTTATATCTTATCCTTTATTTTTCTGGGATTTCACCTGAAGCATGCATTTCAGTCGGCGTTTCAGTCGTTTGGTCTAAATCATGACAAATACACTCCCGCAATAAAAGTGGTGGGAACCATTTATGCGGTGCTAATTGCTGTTGGTTTTTCCATCATCCCGCTATACTTTTTGTTTTTATATAATTAATTGATTCAGGACATAAAAATTCTAAGCAATGATAAAGCTTGATTCTAAAATACCGAAGGGACCCTTAGCCGGGAAATGGAGTAATTATAAATCTTCATTACGCCTGGTAAGCCCTGCCAATAAGAAGAAACTTGATATTATAATTGTAGGAACAGGACTTTCGGGTGCATCTTCAGCAAGTGCCCTGGGCGAGTTGGGCTATAATGTGAAGGTTTTCTGTTTTCAGGATTCTCCCCGACGCGCTCACTCCGTGGCCGCCCAGGGAGGAATAAATGCTGCCAAGAATTATAAAAATGATGGCGACAGTGTTTACCGTTTATTTCATGATATGATAAAGGGCGGCGATTTTCGCGCCCGTGAAGCCAATGTTTACAGGGCAGCAGAAGTGAGTAATTACGTGATAGATCATTTTACTGCACTGGGTGTTCCTTTTGCCAGAGACTATGGTGGAATGCTGGATACCCGCTCTTTTGGCGGGGTGCAGGTATCACGTACATTTTATGCCAAAGGTCAAACCGGCCAGCAATGTTTGCTGGGTACATACTCATCATTAAGCAGGCAGATTGCCAAAGGAACTGTTACCATGTATGAGCGTCGCGATATGCTTGATCTGGTGATCATTGATGGTAAAGCACGAGGTATTATTACCCGTAACCTGTTGACCGGTGAAATAGAGAGGCACTCAGCCCACGCAGTAGTACTAGCCACTGGTGGTTATGGCACTGTGTTTTATTTATCTACCCTTGCCCTGGGAAGCAATGCATCTGCAGCCTGGGCCGCTCATAGGAAAGGAGCGTTGTTTGCCAATCCCAGTTTTATTCAGATACACCCAACAAGTATACCCGTACTCAATGATTATCAGTCGAAACTAACACTAATGTCGGAATCGCTCAGAAACGACGGCAGGGTTTGGGTACCCAAAGAAAAGGATGAAAAGCGGCATCCCAACCAGATTCCTGAAGCAGAACGTGACTATTATCTTGAACGCAGATATCCGGCCTTTGGCAACCTGGTACCGCGCGATGTGGCATCACGTGCTGCCAAGGAACGTTGCGATGCGGGATACGGAGTTGGAGATACCGGTCTTTCGGTTTATCTCGACTTTAAAGATGCCATTGAAAAACAAGGAAAAAAAGCCATTGAAGATAAGTACGGCAACCTGTTTGAAATGTACCTGAAAATTACAGGCATAAACCCCTACGAAGAACCCATGCGTATTTATCCTGCAGGACACTACACCATGGGCGGTCTCTGGGTCGATTATAACCTGATGACTACCATTCCCGGACTCTATTCAGTGGGCGAGAGTAATTTCTCAGATCATGGGGCCAATCGCTTAGGTGCCAGCTCGCTTATGCAATGCTCAGGCGACGGTTATTTTATTTTACCTTACACCATCAGTGATTACCTGTCTGATGAGATAAGAACTCCGCGTATTAATACCGATCACGAAGAGTTTGACAAGGCCGAAAAAGCTGCGAAGGAAAAGATTGACCGGTTAATGGCCATCAATGGAAAACAAACGGTTACATCTTTTCACAAGCGACTCGGCAAAATTTTGTGGGATCACTGCGGAATGGTCAGAAGTGAAGAAGGACTGAAAAAGGGAATTGAAATGATCGACCAGTTGGAGGAAGAGTTCTGGAAAGAAGTGAAAGTTCCTGCTACGGCCGGCGAATATAATCAGGAGCTTGAAAAAGCAATAAGGGTGGCTGATTTCTTTGAAGTAGGACGCCTGATGTGCCAGGATGCACTTGACAGAAATGAGTCATGCGGTGCACATTTCCGCGAAGAATTTCAGACAGAACAGGGAGAAGCAAAGCGAAATGACGCTGAGTTTGCACATGTATCAGCTTATGAATATCAAGGAAACCGGCAAAGAGAGATTTTGCACAAGGAACCCCTTGTTTTCGAAAACGTTGAGCTGAAAGAAAGAAGTTATAAATAACCTTAAGTCCTTTAGATATGGAATTTAAACTTAAAATATGGCGTCAGAAAAACGCTTCAGCGAAGGGTAAATTTGAAGATTATACCCTTAAGGATGTATCACCCGAGATGTCATTTCTTCAGATGCTTGACTACCTCAACCAGCAAATTATAGAATCAGATGGCGAGCCGGTGCATTTTGAACACGACTGCCGCGAGGGTATTTGCGGAAGTTGCGGACTTTATATTAACGGAAGGCCTCATGGTCCTTTAACCCATACTACAACCTGCGAATTGCATATGCGTGAGTTTAAAGATAACACTACTATTGTTATTGAACCCTGGAGAAGTAAGGCTTTTCCGGTAATCAAAGACCTTGTAGTTGATCGCTCAGCATTCGAAAAAGTTATTAGGGCAGGAGGTTTTGTAAATGCCAATACAGGCTCAACACAGGATGCCAACAATATACCCATCAATAAGAAAATATCGGATCGTGCCTTTGATGCTGCTGTCTGTATCGGATGTGGTGCTTGTGTTGCAGCCTGTAAAAACTCATCAGCTATGCTTTTTGTGTCGGCTAAAGTATCGCAGTTTGCTATGCTGCCCCAAGGGAAAGTGGAAGCAAAAGAAAGAGTTGAGAACATGGTAACCAAAATGGACGAAGTAGGTTTCGGATTCTGCTCTAACACCTATGCCTGTGAGTATGACTGCCCAAAAGGGATTTCAGTTGAGTTTATAGCTAAAATGAATCGTGAGTTTTTCTCATCAAAAGTTTGCAAGTCGAAAAAATAAGGGAAGTCATTTTTTATGTGTTTTAGCCTACGGATGATTTAAACAAATGTTTGTACTGGTGGCCTGTGCGGAAGAGTTTCCAATCAAATTATTTTGTAAAATTCTGATAAAAAGGAATTTGTTACAAATTTTTTTATTCAAAATAGTTATTATTGCAAAATATATTCATATATTTGTTAAGCAAAAATAATCACTGGAGTCCCAAATCAAATATTTACATTATGGCACAAACAAAACTTGATTCGAAGAAGCTGGAAGAAGCTGCTAGTAAAATGCGGGCAATTGCCCACCCAATGCGTATTGCCATCATTGATATGCTTGAAAAAAACGAGCAAATGAATGTTACGGAGATATATGAAACTTTAAAAATTGAACAGGCATCGGCATCTCATCATCTTAATATTCTGAAAACCAAAGGGGTTCTTGATTCAAGACGTAGCGGAAAGAAAACATTTTACTATCTGAAAGAAAATGCTATTGCACAAATTATTGAATGCATTAACAAATGTCACTAATAATTTGACTATATCTTTTTTAGTTTAATCCCCCCGGTAGTAGTTTCATACCGAGGGGATTTGTTTAATACTTTACTCACTTCCGGGGTATAAGCTTTTACAATAGATTTGATATGTTAAAAAATCTAATTTTAACTCTTTAAAGATCAGGGATTCTGGTTTTTTTTTATTTTTATCCCCTCGTATTTTAATCTGATCATTAGAGTTTGGCAAGCAAGTTGATATGTATTGCAACTGATTGGAATTATTTATCTAAATTTAATTAATGTGATTATGAAAAATGTTGTTTTGCTTTTTTTGGCAATAGTAATGGGAATGAGTGTAGCTATTTCCCAGGATAAAAAAGGTCCGGAACTTAAGTGGAACCTTGAACGCTATGATTATGGTACTGTTTATCTGGATGATATGCCGGAAACCAAACTGGATATTAAATTTACCAACAATGGTAATGAACCCCTGGTTTTATCGCATGTAAGAGCATGCTGTGGCACCCGCGTGCACAGCTGGCCACGTGAACCTATTATGCCCGGTGATGAAGGAACCATCCAGATTGAGTTTCGTCTGGCTCCCCGTGCCCAGCGTATCAGCAGAACGGTTACAGTAACCTCCAATGCCGATCCTGCCACATCCATATTCAGGATTGTGGGGGAAGTTGCAGAAAGATAGTTTTAATAAATTTTACCGGAAAAACTACAGTGGAGTAAAAGTATCAGCTATTGTCATCGGCATGCCACTCGGCATAGGATGTAGCCGTTTCATGCAGCCGCAGACTGTGAAGACGAGTATTTTGTGGTAACCGGGCTGAGATTCTTTCCGCAAAATCCGCTACCATATTTTCACAGGTAGGCTGGTAATCCAGTTCCATTACCTTACCCACAAGTTCTGAATTCTTTACAAAATCGCTGTGGGGTGTCCCTTTCCGGATCATCAGGGCATGGTCAAAAGGTTCTGTAATTACTTCATTTACAATCTTCTTGAGTACAGAAAAGTCCATTACCATTCCAAATTTGGGGTGTGTGGGATCTGAAATGGGTTTGCCAATCAAGGTAACGTATAAAAGATAACTATGTCCGTGGATATTGCGGCAGGCTCCGTCGTAGCCCCAGAGCGCATGAGCTGCTTCAAAACGAAATTCTTTGGTGATCCTTATGTTTACAGGGTTCATGAATAAATCAGGTTAAATTAATTAACGGTAACTTTTTACTGTAATAAAGTTAGTGATAATAACTGTTATCAAAAAAATTGGGTTTAAGCCTGCAAAGTTATATCAAAATTTAATGGTATAGTTGTAAGTTGTTTTTGGCGGGTTTTTTTCTTCTGCAGGTTTTTTCTTCCCGGATTTTTCCTTGCCCGGGGATTGGGTATAAACCATTTTAATCTTTTGCTGAGTTTTTTTTCTGGGAAGCCTGAAGGGGATCTTAATCTTGCTATGGGCGGTAACACGAACTCCGCGATTTTTAACTGCATCATATTGAATCATTTTAACCAGTCTGATGGCCTCTTCATCACAGCCATAACCCAATCCTTTTACAATGGCAGGCTCATATACTTCTCCATTATCTGATACTTTATACCGGATAATAACATCACCTTCAATTTTATTTTCAATGGCTGCTTTGGGATAGGTAAGATTCTTTTTGAGAAATTCTTTGAGTTGTTCCCTGTTGCCGCGAATGTGGGGCGTTTTTAAAAACTTTTTGGGCTTATGGAATTTGAGCTTATCTGTCATGGGAGCAATTTGGTATGGGTTTGATGATTTTCAGGTGTATCTTCTCTGTAACAAACCTAATCAAATTTTAGCAAATAAGAAAAGCAGGCTTGGCGAAAAATATTTTCACATACAAAAAGAGCCATTTAAAAGATGATTTATATTATTCATCAGGAATTTGTTGTATGTGCTTTTTGCTCATGATGGATTGTGTCGTAATGATTTCTTCAATTTGTTATTTTTGTACCTTCAAGTTTGCGGAACACAGTTATCAATTCAAAAAATACAAACAGCAAAAAATCGTTTATATTCAATAAATCAAATATTTACACTCAATCAATTATCAAAACATGAAGATAAAAAGAATTCCAGGTTTTTTGTCACTGATTTTTATTCTGCTGGCTGTCATACCCTTGCGTTCGCAGTCCTGTACAAATGTGCTTGTATCGCGCGGGGCAAGTGCCGATGGCAGTGTTATGACCAGCTGGACCTATGATGTGGCAGGTTTTGCCCAGCCACTGTATTTCTATGAAGGCGGAGAATATGCTGAAGGGGACTCTCTCGATATCTTTGGATTTCGCGACGGTGATTTTCTGGGCAGAATCGGGCAGGCTGCTCGCACCTATCGTGTAATCGGAAATATGAATGAGAAACAGGTGGCCATTACGGAAACTACCTTTACCGGTCGTAGGGAATTGCATGGTGGAGAGGGAGTGCTTGATTATGGCAATCTCATCTGGATCACTCTGCAGCGGGCCGGTTCCGCAAGAGAAGCCATCCTGATCATGGATGAATTAGCCAAAAAATACGGATACAGAGATACCGGTGAAACTTTCTCAATCGCCGACAAAAATGAAGTCTGGATCATGGATTTCATTGGCAAAGGCAAACATGGTAAAGGAGCTGTTTGGGTTGCCGCCAGGGTGCCTGAAGGATATATTGCCGCCCACGCAAACCAGTCGCGCATAAGGCAGGTGAACTGGAGGGATACCGATAACTGGATGTGGGCCGAAGATGTGGTTGACTTCGCCAAAGAGATGGGATGGTTCAAGGGTAGAAACCGTAATTTCAGCTTTCGTGAAGCATACAATCCGGTAACACCCAGATCATTGCTGCTTTGCGAAAGCCGGGTATGGAGTGTTTTCAATCGTGCCGCATCCTCCAAAAACTTTTCAGCCGATTACTGGCGCTGTGTGGAAGGTGCCGAGCCTTACCCTTTGTTTATCAAACCCGATGAAAAAATTACCGTGGAGGCCATGATTGGTCTCATTCGCGATCATTTTCACGATACACCTTATTATACCGGAGAAGGATATGCTGCAGGCCCCTTCAATAATCCTTATCGCTGGCGTCCGGTTGTTTTTGATCTTGAAATGGAAGGAGATACGCTCACTTATTCCTGGGAAAGACCCATCTCTCAACCCCAAACGGCTTTTTCTTTCGTAACCCAGGCCCGCAACTGGCTGCCCGATGAAATTGGCGGAATTTGCTGGTACAGTGTTGATGACAACCATACCAATGTGTTTATGCCCCTCTATCTGGGTATGAAAAAGCCCCCGAAATCCCTTACCATTGCCAATCCCATTAAGTTTGAATGGGAATCAGCCTACTGGACTTTCGATCTGCTGGCAAACTATGCCTACGAGCAATACGGAATTGTAATTGATGACATACAGGCAGAACAGAAAAAACTGGAGAACCGTGCATTCATCATGACCAGGGCGGTTGATCTGGCTGCAACGGATCTATATGAAACTGACCGGGAAATGATGCGGGAGTATCTTACCGATTTCAGCGTAAATCATGCCGAATTTGTTGTAAATCGCTGGAGAGATTTCAGTGGTGAGATCTTCACAAAATACAATGACAGATACATCCGGGATGAGGATATACTAAGACCCTCGGTAAGGGGAGTTGGATATCCTGAATGGCACCTTCGTGAGGCAGTTGAAGAACGACCCGGTTTCTATGATGTAAGGTGGCGTAAGCCCGGAGAGCCCATCAAATGAAATTAAAAACGATAAATTAAATACTTCTTAAATTTTTAAACATTTCAAAATGACAAAAAGTAATTTTCTTAGAATGATCTTACTGGTATTGTTCGTGGGCTTTTTTACACCGCGTGCCAATACCTGCACCAATGTACTTGTTTCTGCCGGCGCCAGTGCCGATGGAAGTGTAATGATAAGTTATCTGGCCGATGCAGGTGGTTTTATGGACCCCCTCTACTATTACCCCGGTAATGAATATGAAGAGGGCGACTCCCTTGATATCATTTGCTGGCATTACGGCCATTTGCTGGGAAGAATTCCGCAGGTAAGAAAAACTTACCGTGTAATTGGAAACATGAATGAACACCAGGTAGCTATTGGTGAAACCACCTTTACAGGTCGCTCCGAACTGGGCACCCCCAATGGGTTTATCGATTACGGTGCCATGATGTATATTGCACTGCAACGCTCCAAAACTGCCCGTGAAGCCATTCAGGTAATGACCGGACTGGTGGATGCCCATGGTTACAACAGCACCGGCGAATCTTTCTCCATTGCCGATAAAAATGAAGCATGGATCATGGAATTCATCGGCAAAGGTGAACATGGCGAAGGCGCCGTTTGGGTTGCCGCAAGAGTTCCCGACGGTTACATTGCCGCCCATGCCAACCAGGCGCGTATCAGAACCATTGACTGGGAAGATACCGAAAACTGGATGTGGTCTGACGATCTGGTTGACTTTGCCCGCGAAATGGGCTGGTTCGACGGACCCAAAGAAGAATTCAACTTCGTTGAAGCATACAATCCGCTGACCTGCGAATCCTTATTGCTTTGCGAAGGTCGTGTGTGGAGTGTTTTCCGCAATGCAGCTCCTTCAAAAGACTTCCCTGCTGAATACTGGCGTTGTGTTGAGGGTGCTGAGCCTTATCCGCTTTTTGTAAAACCCGACAAGAAAGTAACCGTTCAGGATATGATCGGTTTGGTGCGCGATCACTTCCATGATTCTCCATTCTATACAGCTGAAGGTTACAGTGCAGGTCCGTTTGGAAATCCATACCGCTGGAGACCCATTTATTTTGAACTGGATGGTCAGAAATATGCATGGCCAAGAACCATTTCTCAGCCTCAGACAGGATTTTCTTTCATTTCACAATCCAGAAACTTCCTTCCCGATCCCATTGGGGGCATCTTCTGGTATGGTGTTGACGATACGTATTCCAATGCTTACATGCCACTTTATGTGGGTATGCAGAGAGCTCCGGTTTCGCTTACCACCGGAAATATTGTTGACTTTGACTGGGATTCGGCCTTCTGGGTTTTCAACCTGGTGGCCAACTATGCTTATGGCCTTTACAGTTATATTATTGAAGATATCAAAGAAGTGCAGCAAAAAGTAGAAAACCGCTCACACACTATGACCAAAGCTGTTGATATGGCAGCCAAAGCACTTTATGACACCGACAGAGAAATGATGTATGAATATATCACCGATTTCAGTGTAAACAATGCAGAATACACCGTTCAGCGCTGGAGAGAGCTGGGATATCATATTTTCTCCAAGTATAACGACCGCTATATCCGTACCGAAGATGCACTCAGGCCATGGCCACAGGGTATTGGCTATCCCGAAGATTTTCTGCGTCGTTCCGTTGAAAAACGACCCGATTATTACGACGTAAGATGGCGTAAGCCCGGTGAGCCTATTAAATAAGGTTATTACAGGGTTTATTCAAATTTTTTAAATAAAAAGCCGGAAGTTTGTAGCTTTGCTGGATTATTAACTGCTGCAGACTTCCGGTCTTTTTTTAAGTCGTTTTATTTATTACTGAAATATGACAGAATCTCCTTTGTTAAGCATTCGCAATCTGAGTATTGGTTTCGAAACCGATGAAGGTTTTGTTCAGGCTGTTGAAAAGGTTAGCTTTGATCTACAGGAGGGAGAGACCATGGGCCTGGTAGGAGAGTCGGGCAGCGGAAAGTCAGTTTCTGCCTTGTCGGTAATGCGCTTGCTCCCCAAGCGAACATCAAAGATTATTTCAGGAGAGATCTTGTTTCATCATCCACACAGGGGAGAAATTGATCTCCTTAAATTATCTGAAGAAGAGATGCAGCATATCCGTGGAAAATATATCGGTATGATTTTCCAGGAACCCATGACCTCGCTTAATCCTGTAAAGCGATGCGGCGAACAGGTAATGGAGAGCATTCTATGGCACAAAAAATCGGGAGAAGGAGATGCTCGTAAAAAAGTGATTCAATTGTTTGAAGAGGTTAAACTTCCCGAACCTGAAAAGACATTCAGGAAATACCCTCACGAACTTTCGGGAGGGCAACGGCAAAGAGTGATGATTGCTATGGCTATTGCCTGCGATCCGTTACTTCTTATTGCCGATGAGCCAACTACTGCCCTGGATGTTACTGTGCAGAAAAATATTCTGCAGCTGATCGGCGAATTGCAAATCCGGCATAAAATGAGTGTGCTGTTTATTTCGCATGATCTGGGAGTGATTCACGAAGTGGCCGATCATGCTGCTATTATGCGTAAAGGGGAAATTGTGGAAACCGGCAATGTAAAAGAACTTTTCAGAAATCCGCAACACCCATACTCCAAAGGCCTGGTTGCCTGCCGGCCGGGTACTCATGTGAGACCCCGTTACCTGCCTGTTGTAGCTGATTTTGAATCGGCAAAGGAAGGTAGTCCGGCCTTTCTTCCTGAGGAGGAAAATCCGGAAGAAAGAAAGAAAAGGCATGAGCAGATTTATTCGCAGGCTGCGGTTCTTGAGGTAAAAGGATTGCAGGCAGGATTTGTAACCCGGAAAAGTTTCCTGGGCAAACCCAAAGACTGGTTTCGTGCCGTCGACGATGTAAGTTTCTCGGTTTACAAAGGTGAAACCCTTGGATTGGTGGGCGAATCGGGATGCGGTAAAACCACACTTGGACGCACCATTCTTCGACTTTTCGAACCCATGGGGGGGCAGGTTTTGTATAAAGGCACCGATCTTGCAAAACTCAAAAAAGATGACCTTCGCAAGCTCAGACCGCGAATACAGATCATTTTCCAGGATCCTTACTCATCGCTCACACCAGGGATGCAGGTGGGAACCGCCATTCTTGAACCTATGCGCATACATGGTATCGGTAAAAATGATACTGACAGGAAGAAAAAAATCCTGGATCTTTTAAAAAGGGTAGGGTTGGAAGAGAAACACTACCATCGCTATCCTCATGAATTTTCCGGCGGACAGCGTCAGCGCATCTGTATTGCAAGGGCACTGGCCTTGCAGCCCGATTTTATTATCTGCGACGAATCGGTTTCGGCACTTGATGTATCGGTACAGGCTCAGGTGCTTAATCTGCTCAACGACCTGAAAAGAGAATTCGGCCTTACTTACATTTTTATTTCACATGATTTATCGGTGGTAAAATTCATGTCGGACCGGATCATGGTAATGCAAAACGGAAAGATTGTGGAAAGTGGTGAGGCTGATCAGCTTTATTTAAACCCCGAAAAACCCTATACCCGGAAACTCATTGATGCAGTTCTGCATCCCGAATAAAGACGTTATTACCTGCTGTTGTTTTCCTTTGCGTAGCATCTCCTGCAAAGAGGCTCATAGGATTCTTTTTCACCAAGCACAACCAGTTTATCACTTACAACAGTACGATGGGAGAAATGGGCAAGGCTACCACATTTTACACAAATTGCATGCACTTTGGTGATGTATTCAGCCACGGCAAGCAGATTGGGAATAGGGCCGAAGGGTTTGCCCTTGAAATCCATATCCAGTCCGGCAACAATTACCCTTATGCCCTGATCGGCAAGCTGCATGCATACGTTTGGTAGCTCAGAATCAAAAAACTGTGCTTCGTCAATTCCCACAACATCCACATTGTTGGCCAGCAGTAAAATATTGGAAGATGAAGGCACCGGTGTCGACATGATCTCCCTGGCATCGTGCGATACAACCTTTTCTTCGTCATACCTTACATCAATGGCGGGTTTGAAGATCTCAACCTGCTGGCGGGCAATCTTTGCACGCTTCAGGCGCCGGATCAGCTCTTCGGTCTTTCCTGAGAACATGCTTCCGCAGATGACTTCTATCCAGCCGCGACCTTTTGATGTATCTATATCTTTTTCAAGAAACATGAAAGGGTAATTGGTTTTTCTTTGCTAATTTTGCAGGATTTAAATTCCCGGTTATCAAAAAAGCGGGAGATAAAATTTCCCCTGCAAAGATAAATTATCAGATACAATAAGAATCCTTTTTTATCGCTTTTTATTTCAGACATTCAAACATTCCATTTTTATGAAATTAACAGAAACCAAAGAAAATATTGTAAACCTGCTCGAAAATATTATTAAAAGAACAGAATTGATTGAAAGGCAATCGGGCAGCAGAAACCTGCTGGAGATTGACCTGGCCATGGAAGATATAAGAATGCTCTACAGAGAATTGAACCTGCTACGTAAGTTTTCCGAAAATGAAAATCTGGCCGAAGCTCCTGTGATCATAAGAGATCCAAAAGAGGAAAGAACTGATGCGCCTGAACAATCCCAGGTAAAACCGCAGGAAAAAGTTTCTGAGCCGGAAGCAGCCAAGCCCGTTGAGAAAAAGGTTGAGGAGAAACCCCGGGAAGTCAAAGAAGAACCCTTGGTGAAGGTTGAACCTGAACCTGTTGAGACGTCTAAGCCGCTTGTTGGAGAAAAATATTCAAGTGAAAAGAGTTCGATTCACGAACGACTGGCCCAAATTAAAGATGATAAAAGTATTGGTGCACGCATGCAGTACAAGCCGGTAAAAAACATAAAGGAAGCTATCGGGATCAATGAGAAATTTCTTTTTATCAACGAACTTTTTAATGGTGATCTGAAAGCATACAATGAGTCAATAGAAAAAATCAATGATTTTCCATCCATTCATGAAGCGTTTGAATTTCTGAACCGGCTTACTTTTGAATTTCAGTGGGACGGTCAAAGATCGGCAGATACCATTGAAAAATTTGCCAACCTGGTTCAGAGAAGATACATGTAAATTGCACTGAAAGTTAGCATCCTGCCATGTCAAAGCTATATATTATACCCACTCCCGTGGGAAATCTAGATGATATTACACTTCGTGCTATAAAGGTGCTGGGGAAGGTTGACCTTCTGCTTGCCGAGGATACCCGCAAAACCGGAATACTGCTTAAGCATCTCGGATTGAATGTAAGCATGCACTCTCATCATGCTTTCAACGAGCATAAAACCCTTCACGGGCTCATTGATAAACTGCAGTCCGGTGCTGTCATAGGACTGGTAAGTGATGCCGGCACACCTGCGGTTTCCGATCCCGGATTTTTGCTGGTTCGCGAGTGTATTAAAAACGGAATTGCGGTGGAATGTTTGCCGGGTGCTACTGCCTTTGTGCCGGCACTGGTTAACAGCGGACTGCCTGCCGACAGGTTTTGCTTTGAAGGATTTCTGCCCGTGAAGAAAGGACGAAAAACAAGGCTGGAAAGCCTTAAAGAGGAATCCCGCACCATGATCTTTTACGAATCACCCCACAAATTGCTCAAAACCCTGGAAGATCTTAAAGATGTGCTTGGTGCTGACCGCCAGGCAAGTGTTTCAAGGGAGATCTCTAAAATACACGAAGAAACCGTAAGAGGCAGCTTACAGGAAATTATCAATTATTACCAGACGCATACCCTGAAGGGAGAAATAAGCCTGGTAGTAGCCGGAAAAGATTAATGCAGGTTGATTAATCGTCGAGTTTTAACACAGCCATAAATGCCGATTGCGGAACCTCTACGTTTCCTATCTGGCGCATACGCTTCTTGCCTTTCTTCTGCTTTTCGAGCAGTTTCCGCTTACGGGTAATATCACCACCATAACATTTTGCGGTTACGTCTTTTCTTAATGCTTTAACCGTTTCCCGTGCTATGATCTTTGCCCCAATACCGGCCTGAATGGCAATATCATATTGCTGCCGGGGGATAAGTTTGCGCAGTTTTTCGCAGATCTTCTTACCAAACTCATACGAGTTGGCCCTGTGAATGAGTGCTGACAAAGCATCCACCTGGTCGCCGTTGAGAAGGATATCCAGTTTTACCAGGTCAGACTCGCGGTAACCGATAGGATAATAGTCGAAAGATGCATATCCGCGTGAAATGGTTTTCAACCGGTCGTAAAAGTCAAAAACGATTTCTGAGAGGGGCATCTCAAAGGTCAGTTCAACCCTGTCAGTTGAAAGATAAACCTGGTTTTTGATCTGACCCCTTTTATCCATACATAACGACATGATTGTGCCAATGTATTCCGACTTGGTAATGATCTGGGCTTTAATGTAGGGTTCCTCAATAAAGTCCAGTACATTTGGGCCGGGCAGATCGGAGGGATTGTTCACAATCAGTTTTTCACCTTTTTTTGTGTGCGCCCAATAGGAAACGTTGGGTACAGTGGTAATCACTGTCATCTCAAATTCCCGTTCCAGGCGTTCCTGAACAATTTCCATGTGCAGCATGCCCAGGAATCCGCAGCGGAAACCAAAACCCAAAGCGGCAGAAGACTCTGGTTCGAAAGTGAGGGAAGCATCGTTCAGTTGCAACTTCTCCATAGCGTTGCGCAACTCTTCGAAATCATCATTTTCAACCGGATAGATTCCGGCAAAAACCATGGGTTTCACGTTCTCAAATCCCTGTATAGGTTGAGTGGTTCCACCGGTAATATGAGTGATGGTATCACCCACTTTTACCTCACGGGCATCTTTTATGCCTGAGATGATGTAACCCACATCTCCGGCGTAAATGGTTTTTTTAGGCACCTGGCGCATCTTAAGAACTCCTACCTCATCAGCATCATATTCCTTTTTGGTAGCCATAAACTTGACCAGATCGCCTTGTGAAATTTTACCGTTAAAAATCCTGAAATAAGCAATTACCCCCCTGAAGGAATTATAAACCGAATCAAAGATCAATGCCTGAAGCGGTGCATCAGGGTTGCCGGTGGGTGGAGGAACCTTCGCCACAATGGCTTCAAGTATTTTATCAACTCCAAAACCTGTTTTGCCACTGGCAGGAATGATCTCCTCCAGGTCGCATCCGATAAGATCTATGATCTGGTCGGCTACTTCCTCGGGCATGGCACTATCCAGATCCATCTTGTTCAAAACAGGAATAATGGTTAGATCGTGCTCCAGTGCCAGGTAAAGATTGGATATGGTTTGGGCTTCAATGCCCTGGGTTGCATCAACTATAAGCAAAGCCCCTTCGCAGGCAGCAATGCTTCTGGAAACTTCATAACTGAAATCCACGTGTCCGGGAGTATCAATCAGGTTGAGAATATAATTTTCCCCATCTTGTTCATACTCCATTTGAATTGCGTGACTTTTTATGGTAATTCCGCGCTCGCGTTCCAGGTCCATATTGTCAAGGGCCTGATCCTGAAAATCGCGAACACTTATAGTATTGGTCATTTGTAAAAGCCTGTCGGCCAGGGTACTCTTCCCATGGTCGATGTGGGCAATTATGCAAAAATTACGAATGTTTTTCATAGCCTGCAAAATTACAACTAAAAACGATACCCCCGATTGTTTTTGCATGCTGCTTATGCAAATTTTCGGGGAGATAATCTGAAAATTTCAACACTTCACGCTCAAGCTAAAATTGGCTTATCTTTGTACCTTTAATTTTTATGCACATGCAAAATAAAGCGGTGTTTTTCACGTATTTCTATACATGAACCTTTGAAAACTTACTCACACTTTTATATGATACGAGGTATTACCCGGATACTGTTCCTGTCAATTTTCTCTTTTGCTTTTTCAGGCTTCTCCCAGGGAATTACGTTTCCCATTCATATTCATGATGGCCAGGTTATTGAAACCTGCTCGGGGTTTTTTGCCGATAGCGGCGGCGATACAATAACCAACTACGGCAATAATGAAGATTACTCTGTTACTTTTACTGTTGATGCAGACGAAGGAGATGAGCTTTATCTGAAATTCAGCTTCCTGTTTTTTGATCTGGCTGAAGGGGATTATCTATATGTTTATGATGGTGAAGATGATTCGGCTCCGCTTGTCATACAGGCATCTGTCAGTGATCTTGCCGGACAGCAGATCTGGGCAACAGGTCCTTCTTTGCATTTTCGGTTTGAATCTTCACCAACAGGAACTGCAGCGGGTTGGCTGGCCCGGATAGAGTGCTTCAGCCTTTGCGATGCTTTTTATGCCTCAGTGGATACAGATAACGGATTGTTCGACTTTTGCCCTGATATACAAAGTATTACTTTTTATGGCTCTGCGGGATATCTGGGTGGAGATCCACAGGGCACCGGTAATCAGTATCTCTATGAATGGAATTTTGATGGCGGGATAAAACAGGGACAGACAGTCAATCATACTTATACCGGGCCCGGGGCATATCCCTTCAGACTTGAGGTTACCGACCCGTTGAATAACTGTGTGGCTGACACTCTTGAAACCGTAAGAATTGCCACCATCCCCAATTTTAACAATACCATTGCGTCATCAGATACCGTATGTGCAGAAGAAACCTTTACCCTGATCGGCAGTGCCAATCCGGTTTCCTGGGCGGGCTTTCCCACATCTGTTGACACGGTAGCATTTATCAATGTTGATAATATTTTTGAATCGAGCCTGGTTTTTGATGTTTTTGAAGAATCGGCCCAGCTGGTTGTACTGGATGATTTTGACAGGATTTGTATCAATATAGAACATGTTGATTTTGGCCATTTAATTTTTGAACTGCAATGTCCCAACGGATCAGAAGTCCTTTTAAAAGACCTGGGATTTGGGGGTGCAAACCTGGGAGAACCCGTGGTGCCCATTGACAATATCCCCGGAATCGGTTATGAATATTGTTTTAATACCACGCCACAGTATGGTACAATGGATGAAACATCTTTCCAGTTTCATGAATACCTTGATCAGGCCGGAAATTATTATGTAAACCAGCCCTATCTGCCTCCCGGTAATTACACTCCGGAGGAGTCATTTGAATCGTTACTGGGTTGTCCGCTCAACGGAGAATGGACTCTTAGAGTAACAGATAATATCACCGGAACATCAGGCCATGTAATGGGATGGAGTTTGTTCTTTGATGAAAAGTTTTATCCCGACAGCCTTATTTTTACCCCTGAAATTGTGGAAGAAAGATGGTTTGATGCCAACAATAACCCACTCAATGGAAATCCGGTTTCTGTAACAGAAGACAATGAAGGTGAATATTTCTACACATTCCGCGCATGGGATAATTTTGGCTGTGTATGGGATACAATAGTTAGCGTAACAGTGTTACCGCTTCCAAGGGCAGAAATTGTTTCGGAACTTGAAATACCCGTCTGTGAAGGCGACTCAACACTCTTAACGGTTGAACCCATAAACTTTGGAGATCAGTTTGATTGGGTGTATCAATGGATGCTTGAAGGGGCAGAACTTGAAGGACGGATTTATGACACCCTGATGGCAAAGCTTCCTGCGACTTACATGGTAAGGGTTACAGATATGGTTACAGGTTGTTCCGACTTTTTTGATATTACCCTTTCCACCCAGAACTGCGACCTTGAGATCCCCAATGTTTTTACACCTAACAATGATGGGATAAACGATCTTTTTGAGATAACCAACCTGGAGTATTATCCCGGGAGTAATATTGTTATTTACAACAGAAACGGCAAAAAAGTTTTTGAGAGCAATGACTATTACGGGAACTGGTGGGATGGAGGAAACCAGCCTGACGGAACTTACTATTATGTACTGACCTATGTAAGACAGGGCGAGAGAAAGCAAACACAAGGAATTATTACTATAGTACGATAAGAATGTTGAGAATATCCTGAAACCTGAATTATTTATTAAAGCCTTTTCTCAAAAGCGGGAGAAGGCTTTTAAATTGAATTTTCTGACAATATAAAAAGTTTTATTTCTGATAAAATAGTTGTGAGCCGGAGCGGTGTTAAACCGAAAAACAAAAATATTTTTTGCTGGTATAGCTTAAAGATTTATTTTTGAGCCTTCAAATTAAAACCAATCTGTTGAATATCAATAAAACAAAACTATGAGTGAAACGGACAAAGTAAAAAAGAAAGATACTTTTCAAAAAATTCTTGATAAAGTTGAGGTAGTAGGGAACAAACTCCCGCAGCCGGTAACCTTGTTTTTCATCCTGATGGGAGTTGTATTGCTTCTGTCATGGATTTTTGGCGGAGTAAGTGTGCCAAAACCCGGTACAGGTGGTGCTACAGGCGTACCCCAGGATTTTATCGTGGTTGAAAACCTGCTTACCAAAGATGGCATTCAAAGAATTTTTACCAGCATGGTAAATGTATTTGCCACATTCCCTCCACTGGGGCTTGTACTGGTTGTAATGCTTGGAATTGGAGTTGCTGAGCATACAGGAATGATTGCAGTCGCCTTAAAAGTTTTTGTATCCAAGGTTCCCAAAGTTACCATTACCTTCTTCCTTGTTGTTGCAGGTATGCTTAGCTCAGTTGCTGCCGATGCAGGTTATGTGGTACTGATACCCATGGGAGCTGCTATTTTTATGGGGATGGGCCGCCACCCGCTGGCAGGTATTGCTGCGGCATTTGCAGGTGTTTCCGGCGGATTTGGTGCCAATATTCTCCCCACAGGTCTTGACCCCATGATCGCTGCCTTTACTGAACCTGCGGCAAATCTTATTGACCCTGATTATACGGTTAATCCGCTGTCAAACTGGCTTCTGATGGCAGTATCAGTTCCATTGGTGGGTATTGCCGGCACATGGGTTACAGAAAAGATACTGGTGCCCAGACTTGGGGAGTATCATCCGGAAGGTGGAATGCTTATAGAAGAAACCAGTAATGAGGTTACACCGCGTGAGCGCAAAGCACTCAAATGGTCTATGATTTCGGTTCTGGTAGTATTGGCACTGGTAGCCGCAACCATTATCCCTTCCAACGGGCTTCTCAGAGGCGATATCAACCCCGTTACAGGAAACCCAAGTATGCAGCCATTCTATAATTCGCTGGTGCCTATCATGTTTATCATTTTCTTTGTGGCAGGTCTGGTGTATGGGATTCTTTCCAAAACCATTAAAAATGATAAAGATGTCTCTGATATGACTGCCAAGTCCATGTCAACCATGGGTCTCTACATTGTAATTGCTTTTGTTGCTGCGCAGTTCGTTGCTTATTTTAACTGGTCAAATCTGGGTAGTGTTTTAGCGGTAAAGGGTTCTGATGGGCTCAATGCAATTGGATTTACCGGCATACCGCTTCTTGTAGCTTTTATTCTTATCGCCTCCCTTGTAAACCTGATCATGGGAAGTGCATCTGCCAAGTGGGCTCTGCTTGCTCCTATCTTTGTTCCCATGCTTATGCTAATGGGTTATTCGCCCGAGGTAACGCAGGCTGCGTATCGTATTGGCGATTCCTACTCCAATATTCTTACTCCATTGCTTCCCTACTTCCCGCTTGTAATTGTATTTGCTCAAAAATATGATAAATCAGCCGGTATAGGTACACTTATCTCAATGATGCTACCCTATGCCATTGCCTTTATGATTGCCAGGATTCCGATGTTTGTGATATGGATCTGGCTGGGTTTGCCTCTGGGTATTGAAGGACCCATTTATTACGAAGGTGCTGCACAAACAAGCCATAGTATTGAAATGCAGGAAACAGCAACTGAAGAAATATCACAAAATACGTTTTACATCGAAGAAGATGCAGATTAGTATTCTGCAGTAGAAATTCCGGTTTAATGCTGAAGTCCCGCGTCTTAAACACGGGACTTCAGCATTTTTAAGAAAAATAAAATTTTATTTTGCCGGTTAACTTATTTCCTTTGTATTTTTACCTGCTGAGAAAATCAGGATTGAATTAATTAAAGGGAGTGGTTTGGTATTTTAAGCATAAGTATTATGACAGATTATTGTTTGTTTGTTTCAGACCTGCATGGAAAAGTTAACAGGTATGAGCGATTTTTTAAATTGCTGGAAAAGGAAAAACCATTGGCCGTATTTTTTGGAGGAGATCTGCTTCCATCCAGTATCCTGCATAGCTTCAGGGCAGGAGAAAATATGCCTGATTTTGTAACAGACTACCTGGCCGACAAATTACAGGATCTGAAAAATAAAATGGGAAAGGATTTTCCAAAGATATTTCTGATTTTCGGAAACGATGATCCGCGGATTGAAGAGTCTGCAATAATTGAGTTCGAGAAAAAAGGTCTCTGGAATTATGTGCAGGATAAGCACATCAGTTTAGGTGATTACTATGTGATGGGTTATGCATATGTTCCACCAACACCTTTTTTGCTTAAAGACTGGGAGAAGTATGATGTTGATAAAAACGTTCAGCCCGGCTGTATCCCACCCACCGAAGGCTTCAGGACGGTTGATTCAGATCATAATATCGAAAAAGCTACCATTAGGGGCGACCTTGAAAAAATTCCCGGAAATCTGCCTGTTGAACGCACTGTTTTCCTTTTCCATTCTCCTCCCTATCACACCGGACTTGACAGGGCTGCACTGGATGGTATTAAAATAGAAGAAAATGATGTTGATGTGCATGTGGGAAGTAGAGCCATTAAGGAATTTATCGAACAAAAGAAACCTTACCTTACACTTCACGGGCACATTCATGAATCCTCACGACTTACAGGAGTGTGGAAAGAAAAACTGGATCAAACAATTGCTATATCTGCAGCGTTTGAAGGACCAGGGTTGGCAGTGGTAAAGTTTCGTCTTTCAGATCCTTACATGGCCGAACGGATCATTCTCTGATCTTTTTTACCTGGTTTACCACTTTATACGAGACCGCCACCTTTACTGTTACTTAACAGCATAAATAATTATGGATACTACAACAGTAAAAAAAACATATTATGAGATTGCAGCGAACCTGCATGAAAGAAGAATTCTGGATGCCATTGAAAAGATTCGCATACTCATATCAGTATCAGGAAAGGAGTATTTTTCCGATCAGCTTGAACAGCAATCGGTTATGTATGAAAATATCCTGAAGCATTCGTTCAGTGCAGTAAAAGATCCTGAAAGAGAAAAAGTATTCTTTTTCCTGATCAAAAACCTGCTCGAAATGGCTGATGAGTTGCAGGAAAGCATCCTTACCGAAAAAGATCCCGGCAATATTTTCTCATTGAAAAGACAACTTGAGCGAAGCCGACGGATCGAGCGCAGGGAAGCACTTGCATATCTTGAGAGTCTTACCTACGATACAGAACTTGCCGGAATTCTTCAGGGGATAAAGATCGGTGAAGATAAAACTATGGTTTCCCGTGAGGATGCCCTGGTTAAGGTTTTCAATATCATTTGGTTGACAGATAAATACAGTGAATCGGAGATGGAGCTGCTCAATGGAGCCTGTGAATCGGAGAAATTACCCTGGCATGACAAAAGTCTCATCGTAAGTGCTCTCACGTTAAGCTTATTAAGATATTTTGATACGAATAAGTTCAGTCTGCTTTTTGGGTTTGTGAAAGCACATGAGGAATATGTATGGCAGAGAGCTATGATAGGCCTTTTTCTGGGTTTCCTGAAATACAACGATCGGTTTTATCTGTATCCCGTGCTTAAGGAACAAACCCTTGAGCTTTTAAACTTCCACAATATTGAAAAAAATATTGAAGCCCTTCTGGTTCAGTTTACCAAAACCCGCGAAACCGAAAGTGTAAGCAAAAAATGGAAGGAAGAGATCCTTCCGCGTATGATGAAACTGCGACCCAAAATTGAAGAAAAGCTGGATCTGGAAAATATTTTCAAGGATGAGTTTGGTGAGGATAAAAACCCTGACTGGGAAACTGTTTTTGAAGATGCTCCGGATTTTCTGGATAAACTCCAGGAGTTTACCGAAATGCAGATGGAAGGGATGGACGTTTTCATGAGTGCTTTTTCACAACTTAAAAACTTCCCTTTCTTTCAGAAAATAAGCAACTGGTTCGTGCCTTTTTATCATGAAAATCAATCGATTCAACCTTATCTGAAGGGTTCGGGCGATGGAGTTGATCTTACTCCAATGGTTCAAAAACTGGAGCAAACCCATTTCATGTGCAACAGCGATAAGTATTCATTTTGCATCAATCTGGGCATGATTCCCGAACAACAAAAAAACATGATGATGAATATGGCCAGCGCCGAAATGGATAGTGTTTCTGAAGTTGAAAAAGGGGATGAGCTTATTAATGAATTTTCAAAGATAAAAAGTTTATATACACAATATTTTCAGGACCTTTATCGATTCTATAAGCTGCATCCGTGGCGTAACGAGTTTGATGATGTATTTCTGATGGAGCCCGATGTATTTGAAAATCCCTTTCTGGGAAAACTTCTTGCCGATCCCAAAACCATCAGGAATATTG
>JAHYJP010000271.1 GCA_019429055.1 Bacteroidales bacterium | reverse complement strand
TACAGCACATGATCTATCAACTGGACGATAACGGTACGATGGCCTGTGTGCTGCCGCACGGTGTGTTGTTTCGCGGGGCTGGTGAGGGACATATACGGAAATATCTTATCAATGAGCGTAACTGGTTGGATACTGTTATTGGTTTGCCGGCTAATATTTTTTATGGGACATCGATACCTACCTGTATCCTTGTTTTAAAGAAGCATCGTGAACATCCTGAAAACATCCTGTTTATTGATGCCAGCCATGATTTTGAAAAGGTGAAAACCCAGAACAAGCTCCGGCAGCAGGATATTGATAAGATTATTGAAACTTACAGAAGCCGCAAGCCAGAAGATAAATACAGCTATGTTGCTACTCTGAATGAAATCCATGAAAACGATTACAACCTCAACATCCCCCGTTATGTGGATACCTTTGAAGAGGAAGAACCGGTGGACCTGCAGGCGGTTTCAGATGAAATGAAAACTCTGGATAACGAACTGAAAGAAACTGATAAAGTGATTGCTGATTATTGCAAACAGTTGGGAATTGATACACCATTTTAACTTATGGCTGATTTAATTCATATTGGTGATATTCAAAATAAAATTTACACTGTTCGTGGTAAACAAGTAATGCTTGATAGTGTTCTTGCCGAAATATATGATGTTGAAACAAGGGTTTTAAACCAGGCGGTTAAAAGAAATGCTGATAGGTTTCCGGATGATTTCATGTTTAAATTAACGGATGATGAATTTGATGAACTCAGGTCACATATTGTGACTATTGAAAATCAAGCCGGAAACTTGAAATCACATACTGTGACTTCAAAAGGTGATCCTTCAAACTTGATATCACAAATTGTGACATCAAGTCAGCATGGCGGTACAAGAAAACTTCCCAATGCTTTTACAGAACAGGGTGTATCTATGCTTAGTGCAGTTCTAAGAAGTAAAGTTGCAGTAGATGTTAGCGTAAGTATTATCAGGGCTTTTGCAGAAATGCGGAAATTCATTGCAACCAATGCCGATTTTTTTAACCGTTTGAGTACTTTGGAAAAGAAACAATTGGCTACTGATGTCAAACACCTTGAAACAGATAAAAAAATAGATGCCATTTTACAAGCGCTGGAAGAAAAATCCATTGAAAAAAAGCAAGGTGTTTTTTACGACGGACAAATCTTTGATGCCTATGCTTTTGTTTGTGATTTAATAAAAAGCGCTAAAACATCCATTAAGCTGGTTGACAATTATGTGGATGAGACCGTGCTCGAAATGCTTACGAAAAGAAAAAAAGGAGTGAACATTACAATTTTTACCCGTAACCCTTCCAAAACCCTTAAACAGGATACGGATAGGTTCAATGCGCAATACCCGAAGCTTACCATTGAAAAATTCGATAAGTCGCACGACCGCTTTTTGATCATTGATGATAAAGCCATCTATCATTTTGGCGCTTCTTTGAAGGACCTGGGTAAAAAGTGGTTTGCTTTTACCAGAATGGAAATAGAAACCCTCGGTTTTCTGAATAAACTTAATAAAAAGGATTGATGAGTAGAGTGGAAAATATAAATATTCCGAAATTGAGGTTTCATAAATTTGTAAATACTTGGAATAAAATTCCATTAGGAAAGCTTACATCTATTTATGATGGAACTCATACCACACCAAACTACAAGAAAGAGGGAATTCCATTTTATAGTGTAGAACATTTAACCGCCAATCAATTCAAAGACACAAAGTATATTGCATACGAAGTTTGGAAAAAAGAAAATAATAGAGTTAAATTAGAACGCAATGATATTCTAATGACAAGGATTGGAGATATTGGTACACCTCGACTTATGGATTGGGATGTAAAAGCGTCTTTTTATGTTAGTCTATCTCTAATTAAAGCTTCTGTAAAATTTAATTCTTCCTTTGTAAATCAGTATATTCAGACATTAGAGTTTCGAAGAGAACTCTGGAAAAGAACTATTCATGTTGCATTTCCAATTAAAATTAACTTAGGAGAAATAGGTAAGTGTCATATTAAACTTCCCACCCTCCCCGAGCAACAAAAAATCGCCTCCTTCCTTTCGGCTGTGGATGACAAGATCAGGCAACTCACCCGCAAAAAGGAATTGCTGGAACAATACAAAAAAGGGGTGATGCAGCAACTCTTCTCTGGTCAGCTCCGTTTCAAAGACAAAAATGGAAATCCTTACCCTAATTGGGAAAAGAAGAAGTTAAGTAGTTTCTTGGTTGAAAGGAATATCAAAGCACCTAAAAGTGACCAGTATCCTTTAATGGGGAAATTTCTGGATAATTAGATAAATCGGCAGCAATAAGGCTTATCTTTTGGTAGGCCATACAGTAAGTGGGTTGATTGCTATTGTTTTTAACCACATCTTTGAAAGTCAAGTTAGAGGTAAAATCCCATCCATTCGATCACCTATATGACAGTATGTAATGTAATCAAAGTATTTAAGTATTATGACCTATATTAGGTCATGTATGAGGGGAATATTGATTGCATACCGATTGAGAACGCCGCATGATCCGAATGTGGCAAGTGCATTGGTTAAAAGGCTTTATGGGCAGAATACAAGCAGTCAGGGAGGTAAGTATCAATACCGAAGAAAAGGCCTTCTTGATGAGGTCCCATCGGTCAGATTGATCAGAGGGGTTATAATTGTCGAGAAAAAAAATAAGAAGAAGATATTGGAACTTCTTGAAGAGTTCGATGCAGAGGTCTATGTTCGAGAGGTCGTTTTAATAAGGAAAGATTTGAAGGCACTGGGTGTTGAATAAATAGACTAACTACATTTCGAATGAGGAGAAATGGAAAAAATAGAAAAAATAGAAAAACAATCCCGTTTAGGGGTGCGAAAGATGAGTCTGAAGAGAAGAGTAAGATCATTGAATTCGGACGATGCGCATGTCAGAGAGTAGGGAAATATGGCCGGAAATGTGAAACCTTTGATTTTCTAGGTTTCACGCACTTCTGCGACAAAACCCGAAGAGGCAAATTCAAGCTCGGGCGGAAGACGTCACACAAGAAGTTCAGACAGAAGATGAAAGATATGAATATATGGTTTAATCGTATCCGAAATCGTGTCGAACTGAAAGAATGGTGGAAGGTGCTTGGACTAAAGTTGCTTGGACATTACCGATATTACGGAATGGGTGGCAACATGAGAATGCTGCGTAACTTCCACCATCAAATCGTGAGACTCGCTTTCAAATGGGTAAACAGGCGCAGCCAGAGGAAAAGCTACAACTGGGATCAGTTTCACCATTTCATTCAATTTAATCCACTTCCGAAGCCGAAGATATATCATTCGCTATACAACCTGAAACCGTAGAGGATGTGCTTCTGAAGAGCCGTGTGAGGGAAATCTTCATGCACGGTTCTGTGAGGGGGCTCATAGTAACCTCGGGGCTATTACCCTAGAAAGAGGTGCGCTATGGGCTCTACTCGACATTAAACGGATGTACACGGATACGATTGATCCGTTTTTCATGTTCAATCAAAAAGGAGAATATACAATGCTTCACGCCGAGTCACTATACCTCGGACTTAAGTACCGTAGGCCTGTAATAGCTCTCTTCATTACAGTTTTTCATCTTATCCGGCATTTTCTCTCCCATATATTTTCCATCCATTTCTTCAGTCAACTGGCTATAAT
>JAHYJP010000028.1 GCA_019429055.1 Bacteroidales bacterium | reverse complement strand
TTGATAATTACTCCATTTATTGGATGCTTAAAGTTGCTTTCATGCAATAACTACCCGAATAATTCCCAGATACACTTAAAGAAAGGTTTCTTTTTTTTCTCATCTTTATCCCGTTTTAACTTTCAGTTTTATCAGGTGATTTGCATTCCAATGTAAGATGTATAATTGTTATTTATCTTCAAGCCCTTATTACCAATCAGCTTGTTGTAAAGCATACATTTGCTGTATTGAATTGTTTTAAAATCAGGAATATAGCAAATAGCCGGTAATTGATTATTCCTGAATTTAATTTAACTTTATTATGGCTTTGAACCCCCAGGGAGCAGATGCAAACATTCAACCCAATGACATTGTGTCTCCGGGAATGAATATTTACTATGATCAGATACTGGTTTTTGGAGCAAATTCTTTTTTTTCGACAGGCTTGTAAATAAAAATAAAAACATGCACGTTAATAACATTTTTGTAATCAATATTATTTCCGGTCTGTTTTTGCTTATTGCGGCTGTTTTATCTTTTACAGTTGATCTGGTGCCGGTATATGTTTTTGCCGGTGCTGTTATTTTCACTACTCTCATTTTTTTCCTTGCTTCCCGCCTGAAGGACTTAAATAAGTCGTTGAGCATCAGCAAAAGCAATGAAGCTCTTTTCAAAGACCTGGTTAATGCTCAGCCAGCGGGTATTTACAGATTGGTGCAAACAAATGTTGATATTTTTAAACCCGGGGAATTGCCTCCTCTTAAATATCAGTATATCAGTGAACAGCATGAAATTATTACCGGCTTATTAAATGCAGATCTTTTTGCAAAACCTGCACATGTCTCAAGTATGATTCATCCTGAGGATTTGCAAGGGTTTTTTGAACAAAACTACAATGCCATCAAATCGAAAAGTGTGTTCAAGTGGGAAGGAAGAATATTCAGGGATGGAAGGATAAGATGGTTACGCATTGAATCAAAACCCAGGGTAATGGATGAAATGCATACCTTGTGGACAGGGATCGTAATTGATATAAGCGAGAAAAAAGAGCTGGAAGAACTAATGGATCGTCGGAAAATATTTGAGCGATTGCTTCTGGAGCTATCATCACAGTTTGTGAATCTCACTGCCGATAAGTTCGATAATATTCTCAACCTTTCCATAGAAAGAGTCGGGAAATTCTGTAATATTGACCGGACTTATATATTCATGTGGAATGAAGAGCAGGACATCCTTACAAATACCCACGAATGGTGCAACAAGGGTATTATAGCACAAATTGAGTATCTGCAGGCATTACCCTGTAGCGAGATTCCGCAGTGGATGAAACATTTGAAAACTTTTAATCCCATAAATATTTACGATGTTTCAAAGCTTTCTGAAGAATGGAAGGTCGAAAGAGAAATTCTTGAAGCACAGGATGTTAAGTCATTGTTTGTTGTACCTATTATTTCCAAACAGCGACTGATTGGTTTTGTAGGTTTCGATTCGGTTAGAAAAAACCGGGAATGGCAGGATTACGAAGTTAAAATACTTATGGTTTTTGCCGACCTTATCTGCAATGCATTTGAGCGTAAAAATGCAGAAATAAACCTGATTGAGTCCAGGCAAATGCTTCGTAATATTCTTGATACCATTAAGGTTCGTGTTTTCTGGAAAGATCTTGAACTGAATTATCTGGGCTGTAACCAGTCCTTCGCCTACGATGCAGGATTTGATTCGACAGAAGAAATTGTCGGGAAAAATGACCATTTGATGCCCTGGACCGGGAAAGCAAAGCATTATCAGGAAGATGATAAAAAGGTAATCAGTTCAGGAAAACCATTACTTAATTTTGAAGAAGAGCAAACCGACGCCCGGGGCAAAAAGAAATGGTTGCTAACCAGTAAAATTCCTTTGCGCGATGCCCATGGCGATGTAATAGGGATGCTGGGAACCTACCAGGATATAACAGAACAAAAGCAGGCTGATATTGCGCTTAAGGCTTCTGAAAAAAAATACCGGATTCTTACTGAAAACGCTTTTGATGGTATTTATCTTTTGGAGAATGAGCAATTTATGTATGTAAATCAGCGTTTCTGCGAAATAACAGGTTTCACTGAAGAAGAGATCCTTTCAAATGGCTTTAGCATGTGGGAGCTTTTAACCCCTGAAAGTAAAATCATTGTGGAACAGAGAAAGCAGGCACGATATGAAAATAAAGAAATACCCGGTATTTATGAATTGAGAATAAAAAGCCGTGCAGGTGAGTTGCACGATATTGAGATCAGTACAACTCCATTGGGGGGTATGGAAAAAGTACTTATTCTGGGGATCATGCGCGATATTACCGAAAGGAAAAACAATGAAACCCTTAGAAATGAAGTAGCTATTGCCAATCAAACCGTGTTGTTTAAGCAAAACTTCCTGGCCAATATGAGTCATGAAATCCGTACTCCACTTACCGGGGTTTTGGGCATGATTGAAATTCTCTCCAGAACAAGTCTTGACGAGAAACAGCTTGATTATGTTAATACGCTGAAGCTTTCAACAGAAAATCTAAGGGAGATCATTAATCAGATTCTTGACTTTTCGAAAATAGAAGCAGGTCAGATACAGCTCAAACTGAGAAATTTCAGCAAACATAATATGTTTGAAAATGCGAAAAAACTTTACAGCACCATCTGCAGAAAAGACATTACACTGGAAACCTTTCTGGATCCTGAAATACCCGAATTAATTGAAGCCGACGAATATCGTTTAGGACAGGTAATGAATAACTTGCTGTCCAATGCAGTGAAATTTACCCACAAGGGAAAGATTTGTATTGATGCCAAACCTGAAAAGTTTCTTGACAATGAAAATATTCTCATAAAAGTAAGTGTGACCGATACGGGAGTGGGTATAAGACCCGAAACCATGGAACGATTATTTCAGCCCTTTGAGCAAATTGAAACAGAAGATGCCCGGAATTTTGATGGTACGGGTCTGGGGTTGTCTATCTGCAAAGAATTGGTTACCTTAATGGGTGGCGAAATTGGTGTGGAAAGTACTCCGGGAGAAGGTAGCACATTCTGGTTTACTTTTAAGGCAAGAAAGGTAAAAAATGTAAAAAGCCGGAAGCTTGAAACGATCAAATCAACAGATGAAAATTTACTCAAAGATCTGCGTATTTTATTTGCTGAAGATAAGATTGTAAATCAAAAAGTTATATTGATCCTGCTTGAATCGATGGGGCACAAGGTAACAGTTGCCAATAATGGTCATCAGGTACTTGAAATGTTTGAACCCGGCAAGTTTGATCTGATTCTGATGGATATACAAATGCCCGATATGGATGGGGTTACGGCTACCCGTTCTCTGAGAGAACGATATAATAAACTGCCCCCCATTGTGGGCCTTAGCGCCAATGCCTTTGAAGGCGATCGCGAAAAATATATGAATCATGGCATGGATGATTATCTTACCAAACCGGTGAGTTCCGAAGATTTTGAATTTTTGATCAGTAAATGGTTCATTGAAGCTTGAAATAACTTATGAGAAGAATTCCTGCCAAATATTTGCTGTTATTTTTCTGTATTATGTATGCAGGAGTAATTCAGGCATCTGACCTGTTGAGGGTAGGAATATATGATAACCCGCCCAAGGTTTTTATGGATAACAATCATCGACCCGCAGGACTTTTTGTTGATATTATTGATCATATCTCTGAAAAAGAAGGGTTTGAAATTGAATACATATACGATTCGTGGGGTAATCATCTTGATAATTTAAGCAACGGGTATATTGATGTTTTAGTTGATGTGGCATACTCTGAAGAAAGAGCTGCAAAGTATGTATTCAACCAGGTGCCGGTAATTGAATCATGGGTGCAGTTTTTCGTTAGTTCAGGGAATATCATAAATGAGATTAATGATCTGAATTACAAGTCAATTGCTGTATTGAAAGAATCCCTGCAGGACCGTTATTTAAGAACCGAACTAAGGGAAAAGTTTGATGTTGACTTCCTGATAAGACAATTTGATGATTATGAACAGGCCATTGATGCCATTAAACAAAACAGGGTTGATCTTTTACTGGCTGATCGATTCTTCTATTTTTCTGGCATAAGGGATACCATACTTCAACCAACTCCGCTGATCTTTAATCCCGTTTCGCTGTTTTTTGCCTTCAATCAGTCAGTAGATAAGCGAATTATCAATTCTATTGATGTTAGTTTGGGAAAGCTGAAAAATGAATCCGGATCAGTTTACTACCAGAGTCTGAACAAGTGGCTTGAACTACCTGAACCTGCTTCTGGTAATTTTTATTTAATACTGATTGTGGTTTTAGCAGGTGTTCTTATCCTTATAGCAGCATGGTTGATTGTTAAGCTCTACAGACGGCTTATACAAAAAAACCGCGAACTGAAGTTCAGAACCAGCATTCTGGAATCTGCCAACAAAATGCTGGAAGAATTGCTGGAAGAAAGACGCAGGACAGAAGAAGCTGTGAAGCAAAGCGAAGAGGCTTTCAGAAGCTTGTTCCTGAAGTCGGCCGATGCTTTCTCATTACTGAAAGATGGTGTTTTTGTGGATTGCAATGATGCTGCGCTTAATTTCTTCGGATTTAAAAAAAGGGAAGAACTTTTAGGTAAAAGCATCTGGGATTTGTCTCCTGAACTTCAGCCTGATGGCACCAAATCATTTGTAAAAGCTAAGGAAATAATCAGTAAGTGTATTGAACAAGGAAATCAAAGATTTGAATGGATACACAAAAGATTAAACGGGAAAGAAGTTTATGCAGAGATTGTATTGACACAAATTTCCTTTAAAGGAGATGAATTAATTCATGCAGGTCTGCGCAATATCAGCAAAAGGAAGGAGATGGAGAAGAATCTGAGAGAAAGTGAGGAGCGTTACAGGTTGCTGGTTGAGAATATAAATGACCTGGTAGTGAAGGTGAACACAGAAAGCAAATTCCTCTTTGTAAGCCCTTCATATTGCCGGTTGTTCGGAAAAACCCAGAAAGAACTCCTCAACAAAACATTTTTACCCCTTGTACATCCTGATGACCGGAAGTCTACAGAGCGGGAAATGAAAAAGTTGTATAGCCCGCCATACAGTTGCTATCTTGAACAACGTGCCCTTACTGTTGAAGGATGGAGATGGATTGCCTGGAACGATACCGCTGTTCTGGATGACCAGGGCAATGTCATTGAAATTATAGGGGTTGGAAGGGATATTACAAAGCAAAAAGAAGCTGAATTTGAACTAAGAGAAAATGAGAAACGATGGATGCTTGCTCTGGCAGGTACAGGAGATGGTGTCTGGGACTGGAACCTTGTAACCAACCAAACCTATTACTCAAAGGGCTGGAAAGATATGCTGGGTTATGATATGAATGATCTGGAGAATAACTATGACACCTGGGAAAAACTTGTTCATACCGATGATTTGCCGGATGTAATAAACGCCATTAATAAACATCTGAAGGGTGAAACACAAGCTTTAGTTGCTGAATACCGTATGCTTGCCAAAAATGACAAATACAAGTGGATACTTGACAGGGGCAAAATAATAGAAAAAGATAAAAAGGGAAAACCTTTAAGAATGATCGGAACGCATAGCGATATTACACCATATAAGGAATCTCAATTGTATCTTGAAGACAGGGTTGCTTTGCGAACTGCCCAGATGGAAGCAGTCAATAAAGAACTTGAAGCATTTTCTTATACGGTTTCACATGACCTCAGGGCCCCTCTCAGAGCAATTACCGGATTCACAAAAATATTATCATCTCAATATGAAAAGCAGTTTGATGATGAAGCCCGGCGACTCTTCGGTATTATCAGTGATAATGCCGAAATAATGGACAGACTCATCACCGATCTGCTTGAATTTTCACGGATCGGGCGCAATAGTATAAAGCGGGTGGAAGTTGATATGTTTGAGATGGTCAATGAAGTTATTAACGAACTGACTAATGAACAACAAAAAGCAAAGATTAAATTTATCATTGATGAATTACCCAATGCGCTGGCTGATAAAAATCTTATAAAACAGGTATGGGTTAATATTATTTCCAACGCTGTTAAATTTACCGCATTACAGGAAAAGCCTGAAGTTACTATTGGATGGAAGACAAACCATGATAAGCAGATCTATTTTGTAAAAGACAATGGTGTTGGCTTTAAATCTGAATACAAACACAAAATCTTTCAGGTTTTTCAAAGGCTGCATAACACAAATGAGTTTGAAGGCTCAGGGGTTGGGCTGGCTATAGCTCAAAGGATAATACTCAGGCACGAAGGAAATATATGGGCAACCGGTGAAGAAGGTGAAGGAGCCACTTTCAGCTTTTCTTTGCCGGCTATGATAGCTGAATGATCTCTTTACTTTTAATTAACTGGCACAAAAGAAATTGTTTGAATAATGCAAAATCATGGAAGAAAAATTAAGAATACTTTTTGCCGAGGATCTTCTTACAGATTTTGAGCTTGCTGTTAACGAGATTAAAAATGGTGGCATTGAAATTGAACCCATCAGGGTAGATACTGAAGAAGATTTTCGACGAGCTCTGAGGGCTTTTGATCCTCAGATCATTATATCCGATTACTCAATGCCGGTTTTTGATGCGGAGGTTGCACTCAAAATCAGTCTTGAACATAATCCATACCTACCGTTTATTGTACTTACCGGTTCTATAAATGAAGAAACCGCTGTAAATTGCCTTAAAAAAGGAGCTACCGATTATGTCCTTAAGGAGAGGATTAAGCGGCTTCCGTTTGCTGTTCGGGAAGCCATGGCTCGATGGGAAATGCAGATGCAGAGAGAACAATATCATACCAAACTGAAAGAAAGTGAGTACCTGCTGAAGCAGGCACAGAAAATTGCCAATATCGGAAGCTGGGAGTTTGATTTTACCACACGTTTGGTTAAGGCATCAGAACAGGCACGCCAGATTTATGGCGTAGAACCCGAAATTATGCCAATTGATGACATGCAGGCTATACCACTCAAGCATTACCGACCCATGCTCGATAATGCAATGAAAGAACATATTGAACAGGGAAAGCTATACGATGTGGAGTTTCGCATCAAGCGATCCAATGACGGGGAAATCAGATACATCCACTCCTTAGCCGAGTATAATCCCCAGACCAACAAACTGGTTGGCATCATAACAGATATCACAGAAAAAAAAATCAACGAACAACTAAAGCAGGAAATTCTGCTTGCCCGCGAATCGGCAGATTTTAAAAGAGACTTTCTGGCTCAGATGAGTCATGAAATACGCACACCACTTACTGCTATTGAAGGCATTGCAGAACTTATGCAAAAAACACATCTCAGCGATATCCAGAAAGATTACATGGAAACCTTATATTTTTCACTTGAAAGTCTGAGAAATGTTACTGATGAAGTTCTTGATTTTTCAAAGATAGAAGCCGGAAAGATTGTAATTAATCCTGTTACTTTTAAACCATCTGAGATTGCCCAAAAAGCAGAAAAGTTTTTCCAGAGCGTTTGTAAAAAGCCCCTGAAGTTTTGTACTGAAGGCTTTGAAGAATTGCCAGAATTAATTCACGCCGACAAACAAAGGGTTATGCAGATTATTACCAATTTGCTATCCAATGCTGTTAAATATTCAGGCAAAGGAACGGTGAAACTCAAGGCCAGACCAGAGAAAAACTTAGGTAACGGGGAAATGTTAATTAGGATAGAGGTTGAAGATGAAGGGCCGGGTATTCATCATGAACTAATGAAAAGTCTTTTCAAACCTTTCTCACAAATACATATACCTGATGAAGAAATGAAAATGCAAGGGACTGGTTTAGGGTTGTCTATTTGCAAAGAACTTTCAGTCTTACTTGGGGGTGAAGCGGGTGTTGAAAGTGAGCCTGGCAAGGGAAGCTCTTTCTGGTTTACGTTCCTGGCAGAAATTAAAGATTCACAGGATGCTTCCTATGAACGGGAAGAGTTACAGGTTACTGAAAATACACATACACTGAAAATTCTTTTGGCCGAAGATAAGGAGATTAATAAGAAAGTGATCTCACTTATGCTTCAATCTATTGGGCATGAAGTTGTTACAGTGTCAAACGGAAAGGAAGCATTTGAAATTTGTACCCAACAGAAATTTGACCTGGTTTTAATGGATGTGCAGATGCCTGTAATGGATGGAATTGAAGCCACAAAGCTTATCAAGTCCAAATGCCCTGATCCTCCTCCTGTTATAGGCCTGAGTGCCAATGCCCTGGATGAGGACCGTAAGAAATATACCCGGGCCGGTATGGATGATTATATTTCCAAACCTTTTAAAACCAATGATATAGTTAAGCTCATTGAAAAACTTAAACTTTAAGACCCACTATAATCCTTAAAACGTAACGTATTTCCATGAAAGACGATACCCGGAAAATATACTCTCTGTCCGATCTGGGCAAAAGTCTTCGCTCTGTTATAGAACGTGCCTATACCAGTACATACTGGATTAAAGCTGAAATTGCAAAGCTGAACTACTACCCGCGCAGTGGCCATTGTTACCCTGAACTGGTTGAGAAAACGGGAAACGTTATCCAGGCACAAATGCGTGCTACCCTATGGGCAACCGACTACAGCAGGCTTAACCGGCAGTTTACGGAGGTAACGGGCGATAAACTCAGGGAGGGCATTACGATCCTCTTTAGGGCATCAATTACATACCATCCTGTGTATGGTTTGTCTCTTCAGGTTCATGAAATAGAACCGGCCTTTACCCTGGGCGAAATGGCCCTTGAAAAATCGAAGACCATTGAAAAGCTTAAAAAAGAAGGAATTTTTGGCAGAAACAAAGAACTGACCTTCCCCTTGCTTCCCAAAAGAATTGCGGTTATTTCCGTTGAAACCAGCAAAGGATACAACGATTTTCTGAATATCATTACATCAAAATCCAATAGCTATCACATCTGGCATTATCTGTTTCCATCTGTACTTCAGGGGGATAAAGCCGTTGAAGGCATACTTTCGCAACTGCGCATCATTAAAAAAACTGCATCCCGTTTTGATATGGTTGCCATTATCAGAGGCGGTGGTGGCGACATCGGATTAAGCTGCTATGATGATTATAAACTTGCACGTGAGACAGCATTATTTCCTCTGCCGGTGATAACCGGTATCGGTCATTCAACCAATGAAACCATCACAGAAATGGTGGCATGGAGCAATAAAATTACGCCTACCGATGTGGCCTATTTTATAATTGAAAAATTCAGGGATTATGAGCAGCGCATTGATGATGCGGCAACTGCACTTCAATCCAGGGGCATGTTATTTCTTCAACTGGAACAGAAACAACTGGCCGGTTTTTCAGGAAACCTGGTCAGGGGGGCAACACATTTGTTGAATTTGCAGAAAAGTCGTCTGGGAGATAATATCATCAATATTACGCATACGTCAAAATATTTGCAAAGTGCTGAAAGGGAAAGGATTTCGGCCCTGGCTATGCAGATTACAGTAAGGCCTGCTCAATCCTTATTTAAACAGCATTGCACCCTTGATAAACAGCTTTTAAGATTGTTATCTGCCGCTAAGGCCAGGCAAGTTTCAGCGATGAACCGGCTGGAAACCCTGGAAAATAAGACCCAACTTCTCAACCCAGAAAATATTCTCAAAAGAGGATACTCATTTACACGACTGGATGGCCGGAGTATTCGCAATGCGGAAGAACTTAGAGATGGAGATGTTCTGGAAACTCAATTTCACAAAGGAAAAGCGAGATCAATTGTAAGAAAGTAGCCTGTATTTTATTTCTGAACAAAAGCATTAATCATCCATTTTCTTGGTAAAGATCATCAATTGGTTTATATTAGCCTGTCAGGAGCAGATTTTGAATTGAATACTTTCACCAAAAACACACTTATGTCAGCTTTCAGAAAAAAGATTTATATCACTTTGGTTCTTTCGGTTACCATCAGCATGCTTTCGGCCCAAAGTTTAAGAACCAGTTTTAGAACCACAGCCCGCACCATCGATCTCGAGGAACTTGCCGATCCCCGGGTAGTTTACCTTTTTGATGAATACCAGGAAGGACAGGTATATTACTCAGGTGGCAGAACATCAACCCTTAAATTCAATTACAGATTGCTGGTAGATGATATGGTGGCCATAACCGACCGGGGCGAGAGCCGTTCACTCATCAGGGGAGCAGCATTTGATAGCTTAAGAATCAATGATAAGCTCTTTATCTTTCACAGAACCTATGGCTATCTTGAGAAATTCTCGCATGAGGGAAATGTCTTTTATATAAAATACCAGTCAACACATGATATGAATGAAGTAGTTCAAGGGGGATACGGTCAGGCACCGGCTTCTTCATCTACACAGCGTATAAATCTCATCAGTGCATCAGCTCTGGGCGGCAGGGGACCACAGGGAAGGGATATAACGCTTGAAAATGTTGCAGGTGCAGAAATGGAGATTGTGATTACCCGACGACCGCTGATTGTGCATGTTCTGGATGGCGATTTTGTTACCTTCACAACCAGGAGACAGGTAAACAGGGCATTCCCCGATCATCGCAGCGAAATTCGGAACTTCTTCAGAAGAAACACCATATCCTTTGATGAAAGAGATGATCTGATAAAACTCGGAGAATTTTTGGTTGGGCTGAAGTAAAAATCTTCGGTTCATGAAAAGAAAAACCACCGCACAAGGACTAGTACGGTGGTTTTTTTATTAGGGTTATAAATTATCCCTTAAGCTGAATTCTAGATTTCAAATTTTGAATCATCCAGGTTGGTGTCTAGTAAAATTTCCACAATTTCCAAATCAAGCGTTTGCGGACCAGCCTGCTGCTCAATGCGATGGGGAAACTTAAGCACCACGGGATCTGTGCCTTTTTTACCAAAGAGTCTTCCAAAGAAAGAGGGTTTTTCGCCTTCTTTGATAACTATTCCCCTGTAGTCAGAAATTTTTGCAGCACCCTGTGCCGATTCAGTGCGGATTTTCAGGCCGGTTTCAACATCGTAATACTCAAAAGTTTTTTGCCCCTGGGGTGTTACAACTTCTACCTTGTATGCGTTTTTACCGTCAACAGATTCAATGCCATCGAGCGTTTTGGAAATACCATAATCCTTGTAATTCATCTCCATATTCATGATGGCCTGCATTTTCATCATTTCAAATTCAGGGCCTTCGGTAAATTCCTGCTTGCCCATTGGTGAAGTAACCGCTGCTTTTTCACCATTAAACAATTGAGTTGACATAACATTACCACCCATGGCAGTTTCAATTCTTAAAAAGTGAGGAGCTTTCTGGTAAGAAGTAAGCGTTATTTCCATACCCATCATGGAAGTTTTCATTACCTGGGTCATATCTTTGATGTTTACAAAGTTTTCTTTGCCTCCTATGGCATTGAAATATTTCTCCAGAACGGTTTCTACAGTTACATCAGCCGGCGCTTCTGCCAGTTCAGCAGGTGCCCAGGGGCGGCCAAAAGCATCAAAAAGGTCTACTTCACCGGTGGCACTGAATCTTTCGATTGTGGGAACCACATCTTCTTTATTTCCAACAGCAATAAGAATTGCATTGTCGGGTTTCAGATATTTTTGTGCCATTTGCTTAACATCATTTACACTTACTGCTGCAAGTTTTTCAAGATAGGTAGCATAGTAGTCTTCAGGCAAATTATACCTTTTAATGTTCAACGCAAAGTTGGCAATGGTTCGTGGACTTTCCAGCGAGCGGGCAAAGGAACCGTTCATGAAGTTTTTTACCAGTTGAAGGTCCTCCTCCGTAACGGGTTCATTTCTCAGTCTGTCCATTTCAAAAAGGATCTCAACAAAGGTGCTGTCGGTAACACTGTTACGAACCTCGGTTTGAGCAACAAAACGTCCTACCAGCTGGTCGGTTGAGATATTGGAGCGGGCACCATAGGTGTATCCTTTGTCCTCACGAAGATTCTGCATCAAACGGCCTGAGAAAACACCGCCACCCAGGATACTGTTCATGACACTTACTTTTATGGCATCTTCATGTCCCGGGGTTAAAACCAAAGGATAAGTAACTGCTACATTTGACTGACTTGCTCCCAACCTTTCGGCAAAAGCTACCCTGCGACCTTCCGGAGCCGTAGGAGTGGGGTATGTATGTGTGGGTACAGTGCCGCGTTCCCACTCATTAAAATACTGGTCCATTAACTGTTTTGCTTCGGCAACATCAATATCGCCCACAATTACCATATATGCCACGTTGGGCCTGAAATAGGTGTTGTAGTATTCTTTTAGTAAATCAACGTTTATGTTATCGAGGTTTTCTTCAGTAGTTATTTCGCCATAGGGATGGTTGGGGCCGTAAACCAGGGTTGAAGATAAATTGCGAAGAATGGAACCACCATCGGTAGGTACGTTTCTTAAACCTGAACGTGTTTGCGATAATCTGCGCTCCAGTTCTGCTTCCGGGAAAGTAGGATTGAGCAGAATATCTGACATAAGCTCCAGCAATGTGTGTTTATGGCGTGAAAGTGATGAAGCAAACATTCCGCTTGAAAAGGTTGACAAATTTGCTCCGATAAAATCGATGGCTTCATCAATTTCCTGTTTGGAGCGATTGGCAGTACCTTCGCGCATCAGAGCACCTGCAAAGTCAACATAACCTTTTGCATCTCCTTCAAGGAAAGGATCAATGTCGAGGGTAAGCTGGAAAGAAACCACAGGTACCTGCCGGTTTTCCACCACGATAACCCGGATGCCATTGTCTGTAGTAAAACTTTCAAACTCGCCAAGCTGAACAACGGGTGCCGGACCGGGCTGGGGCCGCTGGCTTCTGTCTAACTGTGCATGAACTGTCAGTACCAGAAAGATACTGAATAACAAATATGAGATTATCTTTTTCATATTGATTTTTTTTTTTTTGACCCCGGTCTTACTGACAGGGGGATTTAGAATTTTTTACTTATTTGTATTTACTTCCGGTTTGTTAACTCTCTCTTTTTGGCAACCAGTATAATACCACTCTGTTATCTTCTCTGAAATATTTCTGTGCTACCCTGCGGATATCTTCACGGGTAACCTCCATATATTTTTCCAGTTCAGTATTAATCAGATTAGCATCACCATACAGTGTGTAATAGCTGGCCAGGTTAGTTGCCCTGCGGGCTATGGTGGTGTTGCTGTTTACAAACTGACTTTCTCTTTGATTTTTCAGCTTTTGAAGTTCTTCTTCAGTGATAAGTTCTGTTCTTACCCTTTCCATCTCTTCATCAATAACGGCTTCAATATCATGAAGTTCAACACCCATGTTAGCAAGTGCAAATGTCAGGTTTACACCCGGGTGTTCCAGTCCAAAAGGAAAGGATGCCACCTGGAGCGCCTTTTGCTCATCGTCTACCAGCCGGCGGTACAAACGGCTGCTTTGACCCTGTGAGAGCAATGAACCCAGCATCTCAACGGCATAAAAATCAGGAGTTCCCTGCGCCGGGATCATGTATGCCTGTATGATTGCAGGTATCTGTACATTGTCAAAAACAGTATCGCGAAGTTCAGCGGTTCTTGGGGGTTCAGCGTCTTTTGCCGGTCTGCGGAATTCTCCGGTTCCCGATGGAATATCTCCAAAGTATTTTTCCACCAGTTCTTTGGTTTGATCCATTTCTATATCGCCTGTAATTACAAGTACTGCATTATCGGGCACATAAAACATATCATGAAATGCCTTGATATCATCATCGGTAGCATTGCGTATGTGCGGATCGGAACCCAGTACGTCGGTTTTGTAGGCGTGTTTGGTAAATGCCCTTGCCATGGTTTCGGTAATAAGTCTTCCGTAGGGTCGGTTGTCGCGGGTTTGCTTCATTTCTTCGGTAACAACATCCTTTTGGGTAGCAATACCGATAGAGTCAATTACGGGGTGAAGCATACGCTCCGATTCCATCCATAAGCCAAGCTCCAGCTGGTTGGATGGAAGCAGTATATAATAATTGGTAACATCAAAGCTGGTAAAAGCATTTAAGGTACCTCCGGCCTTTTCAACCAGTTCCGAAAACTCATGACGGTTAATGTGTTTTGAGCCTTCAAACATAAGGTGCTCAAAAAAGTGAGCAAATCCTGTCCGCTCAGGATGTTCGTTTTTTGCACCCACATGATACATAATGTTTACAACCACATTGGGCGTGGTATTGTCATGGTGCAGGATCACGTGTAATCCGTTATCCAGGGTATACTCCGTAAACTCAATCTTCGGAGTGCTGCTGAAAGCAGTAATACTTACCAGCAAAAATACCAGTGAGAAAATAAATCTAACCTTCAATTTCATATTTGCATTTTTTGAATTAATAATTGGATTTTTTATAAAGTGAATGATTTGGGTTTGAATTTCGAATAAGAATAAGTCATATTTTTAAGATGAAAATTACATTCTTATACATAAAATTCATTAAAATTTCTTAATAGATCAGATCCAGGTCCAGATCGTTTTTTAGTTTCTCCACATCAGGGTTCTTTTCAACCATTTTCTGGAACTTTTCTGCAGGAAGGTAGGCCTTATGAACCTTTGGGGTATCGGTGACCTTCACTTCCAGGTTTATGGCATAGTTATTCAGATTTTTTCTGAGGAAACTCAGTATCTCAGGTTTTTGTTCAAAGATGCTTTCCTTCTGAATAACATTGTCAACAGTTACTTCAATCATATTTGCACCACCAACCTGGGGTTTGTGGGTATTCATGGCAGTAAACACCGTTACGCTGGAATCTTTGTAGCGGTCTTTTAGTTTATCCCAGATTTTAAGAAGCGATTCTTCGGTAAAACTTTCTTCGGGCCGGTCTTCAGGACTCAGGGGTTCGGAAAGTTCATGTTTTTTTTTTTCGTCGTCCTCCGGTTGCTGGGGTTTGTTGATCTTGATGCTGGCGGGCTTGCCTGGCCTGGAAGCAGGAGTGGGGGCAGCTTCGGGACTTGTTACTGTTGTTTTTTCAGCAGATGGGGGAGCTGTCTGGGGCCGCTGTTCCTGGGATGCTGCTGTTTTTTCTGCGGCAGGTTTTTGAGGTGCTGCCACCGGAGTTGAGGCAACAGCAGGTGTTCTCTCCGGTTGTTGGGTATGCTGCAAAAGGGCTGCAGTTTGCAAAAGAGCAAGTTCTATATGTAACCTTTTGTTATTGCTGGTTCGGTAGCTTAAGTCGCACCGGTTGATAACATCCAGTGCTTTAAGAAGAAAAACCGGATGGCTTTTGTGCGTCTGTTCGGTGTATTTGGCCTTTATGCTATCACCCACTTCCATAAGCATGACCGTCCGGGGATCTTTGCAAACCAGCAGATTTCTTAAATGCTGCGAATATCCCATGAGAAAATGAGCACCGTCGAAACCTTTTTCTGTGATCTCATTGAAAAGCAACAGAATCTCAGTGGTATCACCCGCCAGGATATGATCGGTCATGGCGAAAAAGTAATCGTAGTCCAGCACATTCAGGTTTTCGGCGACAGCTTTATAGGTAACCTTGTTTCCGGCAAAGCTTACGATCTGGTCGAAAATGGAAAGAGCATCGCGCATGGCACCGTCGGCCTTGCGCGCAATTACCTGAAGCGCGTCATATTCAGTTTCAATATTTTCGTTGTCGGCAACGTACTGAAGTTGTTTTGCTATGTCGTCGATAGTGATGCGGTTGAAGTCAAAGATCTGGCAGCGCGACAGGATGGTGGGAATGATCTTGTGTTTCTCGGTGGTTGCCAGGATAAACTTGGCGTAGGCCGGGGGTTCTTCAAGCGTTTTGAGGAAGGCATTAAATGCAGATTGCGACAGCATGTGCACCTCGTCGATCACATAAACCTTGTACCTGCCGATATGAGGGGGGATCCGAACCTGCTCAACCAGGCTGCGGATATCGTCAACAGAGTTGTTGGAAGCGGCATCCAGTTCGTGCACATTAAAAGAGTTGGACTCATTGAACGATACACACGATTTGCATTCATTGCAGGCTTCTACATTTTCTGTGGGATTTTCGCAGTTGATGGTTTTTGCCATAATACGGGCACAGGTGGTTTTCCCTACACCCCTGGGTCCGCAAAACAAAAAGGCCTGGGCCAGGTGGTTGTTTTTGATGGCATTTTTCAGGGTGTTGGTTATGGAAGCCTGTCCCACAACCATATCAAAGGTTGCGGGCCGGTATTTTCGTGCAGAAACAATAAAATTCTCCATGTAGTAATCTTCTGATTATCTTTCGAGTGTGAGAAAAACATTCTCCAAAGCAAAAGTATGGCTTTTTGGCTAAGGATAAAAATAAAAAATGTGAATAAGCTAGCTCCTTTGGGGGTGAAAAAACTTTTCTAACTTTGCCACACCCTTAAATCAACTAAAAAATACAAAATGGAAAAAATTCTTGTCATTGGCTGTGCCGGGCAGATAGGCTCGGAACTTACACTGGAACTGAGAAAAATTTATGGTGATGCCAACGTGGTGGCTACCGATATCAAACCTGCCGATAAAGAAATCACCGAAGGCGGCCCCTTCGAGATCCTTGATGTGCTCGACACCCACCGTTTGTTTGGTACCGTGAGTCGAAACAAGATCACACAGATCTACCACCTGGCGGCCATCCTGTCGGGAAATGCCGAGAAAAAGCCCATCGCCAGCTGGCACATCAATATGGAAAGCCTGCTGAACGTTATGGAACTGTCGCGTGAGCTAAACCTTTCCAAGGTATTCTGGCCCAGTTCTATCGCTGTTTTCGGGCCTACCACTCCCCGCGAGAATACGCCGCAGTTTACCGTTATGGAACCCAACACAGTGTATGGAATAAGCAAACTTGCCGGTGAGCGCTGGCTTGAATATTATTTCCACAAATATGGTGTCGACGGGCGCAGTATCCGCTATCCGGGGCTGATAAGTCATAAAACCGAAGCCGGCGGCGGTACCACCGATTATGCTGTTGAGATCTTTTACGAAGCCATCAGAGATAAAAAGTATGATTGTTTTCTTTCGGAAGATACATACCTTCCCATGCAGTTTATGGATGATGCCATAAAGGCCACCATAAATCTCATGGAAGCCCCTGCTGAAAAAATCAAAGTAAGAGCGTCATATAATGTGGCTGGTATCAGTTTCAGCCCCAAAGAAATGGCTGCAGAGATCAAAAAACAAATTCCTGATTTCGAAATAAGTTACAACCCCGACTTCCGCCAGGCCATTGCAGACTCATGGCCCAAAAGCATCGACGATTCTGTTGCTCAGCAGGACTGGGGTCTTACCAATAGCTTCGACCTGAAAAAAATGACTGATGTCATGCTCAGGGAAGTAGGTAAAAAGTTCAGTTAAAAGTATGTTCAGATACATCGATACCCATACCCATCTCTACCTTGAACAGTTTGACAAGGACCGGAACAGTATTGTGGAAAATGCTGTTCATGCAGGCGTGGAGTATATGCTGCTTCCCAATGTGGATGAAGTGACCATTCAGCCCTTGATGGATCTGTGTGAGGTGTTTCCGGCCAACTGCAAACCCATGATGGCGCTGCATCCCACATCGGTAAACGAAGATTTTGAAGCAGTCCTTGCCCGCATGAAGCCCTGGTTTGAAAAAGGGAAAATGTGTGCTGTGGGCGAAACGGGGATCGATCTTTACTGGGATAAAACATTCTTTACACAACAAGTTCAGGCTTTCAAAACCCAGATAGAATGGGCACTGGAATATGATCTGCCCGTGGTCATCCACTCGCGCAACTCGGTGGAAGAAATTATGGAAGTTCTGGAAGAGTATCGGGAAACGGGACTCAAAGGCGTTATGCATTGTTTCCCCGGCAATGTTGAGCAAGCCCGTTGGTTCACTGAATTTGGATTTATGCTGGGAATAGGGGGAGTCGTTACCTACAAAAAAAGCATGATGGCTAAAGTAGTTGAAGAAGTGGATGCCCAATATCTTATCCTTGAAACCGATGCTCCTTACCTGCCGCCGGTACCTTACCGTGGAAAAAGAAATGAATCATCATACATCCCCATCATTGCGCAAAAAGTGGCTGAACTGAAATCCATGGATGTTGAAAATATAGCGCGAATTACCACAGAAAATGCAAAGAAGTTATTTCAATTAAGCTGAGAGACAGAAATTATGAGCGAAAAAGCCCAGATACTCGTTATTTATACCGGCGGAACCATAGGAATGGTTGAAGATTCGGAAACAGGTGCACTGAAAGCCTTCGATTTTAAGCATCTTACCGCCCAGATCCCTGAAATCAAAAAATTCGGTTTTTATATCCATAGTATTTCCTTTGATCCTATCATTGATTCATCTAACATGCAGCCTGCCGTATGGGTGCGCCTGGCAAAGATCATCGAGGAAAGTTACGAGAAGTATGATGGGTTTGTCATTTTGCATGGGTCTGATACGATGGCCTATACTGCATCGGCACTGAGTTTTATGCTCGAGAATCTTTCCAAACCGGTTATTCTTACCGGTTCGCAGCTTCCCATTGGTATGATCAGAACCGATGGAAAGGAAAACTTCATCACTTCTCTTGAAATTGCAGCAGCCAAAAAAGGTGGTGAAGCCCTGGTACCCGAAGTGTGTATTTACTTTGAATATCAGCTTTACCGAGGTAACCGCACACATAAGTTCAATGCCGAACATTTTGAGGCTTTCCGATCGGTGAATTATCCTGTACTGGCCCAGGCAGGTGTTGAGATCAAATACAATCATGAGTATATCCACAAACCCATCGGTCAGGAATTCCGAATCTTTACCAGCATGGATCCGGGGGTTGCTGTGCTTACTCTGTTTCCTGGCATAACCCTTGAAGCAGTGCAAGCCATTTTGAATATCGAAGGCATAAAGGCTGTGGTAATGCAAACCTTTGGTTCGGGCAATGCGCCCACGCACGAATGGTTTATCGAAGAACTGGAAAAGGCTGTTGAACGCGGACTGATCATATACAATGTTACCCAGTGCAGGGGAGGTGCCGTTAACATGGGAAAATACGAAACCAGTGTCAAGCTGCAGAAAATCGGCGTACTAAGCGGCTACGATATTACCCTCGAATCGGCCATAACCAAACTGATGTACCTGTTGGGAAATAACTACCCGGCCCAGCGTATTAAAAAGTACTTGCAAACTTCTTTAAGGGGGGAAATGACGGTGCAGTAGGTTTTTTTCACCGCGGAGTCGCGGAGTCGCTGAGAACGCAGAGTTTTCTCCGGGTGCGACTTTGGTTCGTGCCTGGAGTAATATGTCATCTTGAGCGAGGTACGAGCGAAAGATCCCGCAGCCTTACCACCCATTTTCTTATTTCCCCATTTCCTTATATGCCTTCCAAACCCTTATATGTCTTATATGGTTAAAAGAAAGAATAGAGTTTAAGGGATTGCATCCCTCCAGTCTTTTCTGATATCAACCAACAGGCTGATATGATATGTTTTTTGTCCGGTAGACTGACGGGGTTGTCAGGGATGCCATCCCAATAAATTTTTTTACCATATAAGACATATAAGGAAAAATCAAGGCATATAAGAGTGTTAGAATTAACGTGTTGGAGATTTTGATTTTGGAGTGGTTACTTTATCCACTAAATAAATAATGGATTTAAAAGAAACATTGCTGTGCAGGCTCAATCCGATTTCGCAGGTGCGTGAGGTGGAATAGCCCGCAGAACAATCTTTGGCCTGTTCTTTCAGGGTTCGTAAGCCATGGGCGTTCAGCTCGGGGTAGGTAAATCCGCGGTCGCCGGCAAAGCCACAGCAATTGGCTTCCATATCCACAACCCGGGTTGAGCACATCTTTGCCAGCTTCACCAGCTGGGCTTCAAGTCCCATCTTTTTGGCACTGCACACCGAAAAAACCGCAACTTTATCATCCACCGGTTGGAAATCCAGCTTGTCTGTGAGAAACTCCAGGATGAATTCAATGGGTTCATAAAGCATGAGATCAGGTTCCATATTGCTTTTCATGGTGAACAGGCAGGGGCTCATATCGCAAAGGACAGGATACTGGCCGTTGTGGCTGGCAACCCGCAGCGCTGCTTCCAGTTCATCGGATTTTTGTTTCCCCTGTTCTTTATATCCCTTGCTGGAATAGGCCATGCCGCAGCAAAGACTGTTGAGTTTATCAGGATAAATGATATCGTAACCTGCTTTCTTCAGTAAGGTGACCATTTTCTCACTCAGAGCAACTTTTTCATCATAGTCTTTGGAAGCTCCCATTCCACGATTGATACAGGATGGGAAATATACCACTTTGGGGTTTGTTTCCCGGGTACCGATATCTTTTCGTAAACGGGGTGCTCCTTTGGGGAAATATCGGTTCCATTGGGGCAGTTTGTTGTCTGAAAGCTTTCGTAAAACTGAAGAAAGAGCTTTTAAAAACTTCTCACCCAAAATTGTATGAAAAAAGTTTACCATACTCAGCCCCCACGCTGCAGAACGCACAACAAATCCGGTATGCGATGCCATAAAGCCGGCAAGTCGACTGTTAACGGGCCTGATCTTTTCACTGCGGATGGTTTTGATCATCTCACCCGTATCAATCTTAACCGGGCAGTTGATGGCGCAAAGTCCGTCGGTGGCGCAGGTCTGGTTGCCGCCGTAATCAAAATCGCGGTTCAGGGAAGCGAGGATATGGGGCTCGTGACCGTTTTCTTTAAGTCGTTCCATTTCTCGCAGCACCACGATACGCTGGCGCGGACTCAGGGTGAGATCGGTTGATACGCAAATGCTTTCGCAGAAACCACATTCGATACATTTATCCACTACCGGGTGCACAGGAGCCATGGGCTTCAGGTTCTCAAGATGGATGTGGGGATTGTCGTTGAGAATAACTCCCGGATTGAGAAGATTTTCCGGATCAAAAACAGCTTTGATCTCTTTCATCATGGCATAGGCTTCGCTGCCCCATTCCTTTTCCACAAAGGGCGCCATGTTTCTGCCTGTTCCGTGCTCGGCCTTGAGTGAGCCGTGGTATTTTGTTACAACCATTTCGGCCAGTTCGTTCATAAATCCGGCATATCGCTGCACTTCCTGCGATGTGCTGAAATCCTGCGTAAACACAAAATGGAGATTTCCTTCCAGGGCATGACCGAAGATCACCGCCTCGTGATATGCATATTTTTTCAGCAGTACCTGCAGATCGAGGGTTGCCTGTGCCAGCACAGGTATCGGGAATGCAACGTCTTCTATTATTACGGTGGTGCCGGTTTCGCGAATGGCCCCTACTGAAGGAAAGAGCCCTTTCCTGATGTTCCAGAGTGCATTGTATTCGGCGGGAATGCTTGTAAAGGTCAGAGGCGTTAACAAAGGAATATCTTCCAGGCTTTTTTTTATGGATTGAATATTTTCTTCGAGTTTGACGTTGTCATTAGCACGTGTTTCCACCAGCAATGCCGCAGCATCTTCGGGGAGTTCACGGAGGTATGAGGGCATACCTTCCTGGTCTTCTATTGAGTGCAATCCGGCCCGGTCAATGATCTCCACGGCTGCCACATCCTGCCCTTTAAGAATGGCTACTGCCTGGCAGGCCTTTTCAATATCCGGAAAAATCATCAGCGAAGTGGCTTTGTGTGCATGTTCCACCACCGTATGATAGGTGATCTCCGACATAAATGCCAGTGTACCTTCCGAACCGATCATCAGGTGGTTGATGATATCGAAAGGATCGGAATAATCCACCAGGGCGTTGAGGCTGTAGCCGGTGGTGTTTTTCATTTTGTATTTGTGGTGGATAATGGCGGCAAGTTCCCGGTTTTCTTTGATCCTGTCTGCAAGGTTTGAGATCTTTTTCAGCAATTCAGGGTGGGTTTTACGGAAGGAATGCTTGCTTTCTTCATCGGCTGTGTCCAGACAGGTGCCATCGGTAAAAACCAGTTTCAGGCTGTGAATGGTTTTGTAGGAGTTTTCGGCAGTACCGCAGCACATGCCACTGGCATTGTTGGCCGCAATGCCTCCGATCATGGCAGCATTGATGGATGCAGGATCAGGACCGATTTTTCTAACGTAAGGGGCAAGAAAAATATTTGCCCGGCCACCGGTAATTCCAGGCTGAAGCCTGATCTTCATCCCTCCATCAAGGATCTCATAATTTTTCCAGTTGTCGGAAGCCACCACCAGCACCGAATCGCTTATGGCCTGACCCGAAAGGCTGGTGCCTGCTGCACGAAAGGTAACAGGGATCTTCAGTTCGTGGCAATGTTTCAGAATGATTGATACTTCCTCCTCAGTATGCGCTTTGATCACCAGTTTTGGGATCAGCCGGTAAAACCCGGCATCGGTTCCCCAGGCAAGGGTTTGCATAGGGTGGGAGAACATTCTCTCCTTCGGGAGGTAAGCGGCCAATCGCTTATGAAGTGTTTTATAAGATCCGGATAACATAACCATGCATTGAAAAGATTTTCAAACCTAAGGAAAATTTTTCATAAAATGATCATATAAAAGAAAAATGCCTTGTTAACCCATTAGCTAATTATTTGCAAATAAATCCATCATAATTCAAACCATTGGCTTTGTTTTGCGTATAATTGATACAGAAATCATTCTGTCCTTGTGATTTAAGAACAAATCAGAAAAAAATGACAAGAAAGGAAAAGCTTACAGAAAGGATAAAAAAAGGAGTAAATTTTTTGCAGAGAGAGGTCTGGCAAATTCCGCTCAAAGATTTGCCCCCTCGTAAATCCTTTCTGATCAAGCAACTGCGTATCTTTATTCTGGCCTTACGGGGCTTCCAGGAAGATGAATTGCATATACGGGCATCATCTCTTACTTATTATACTTTGCTGGCTACCGTGCCGGTTGTGGCTATGGCATTTGGTATTGCCAAGGGATTTGGTCTGGAAGCTTTTGTTGAAAACCAGTTACGTGAAATTTTTGTAGGTCGGGAAGAGGTTTTTAACTGGGTAATGGAGTTTGCCTACTCCATGCTCCAAACAACTCAGGGCGGACTGGTTGCCGGCGTTGGACTGGTGATTTTGATTTACACCATTGTTATTGTTTTGATTTATATAGAAGAAACCTTCAACGGCATCTGGCAGATCAAAAAATCAAGACCTTTTTCGCGCAAGGTAAGTGATTATTTCGCCATGATGTTTGTGGCGCCACTTTTTCTTATTTTATCCAGTGCAGCTACAGTTTTTCTTACCACACAGATTGCTGAATTCTCTGACAATTTGCAGTTTCTCAAATTTTTGAGTTCTGCCCTTATGTTCTTTGTAAATCTTACACCTTTTGTGTTGATCTGGATCGTATTTCTGCTCATTTATATGGTAATGCCCAATACCAATGTAAAATTTTCTTCAGCATTGATTGCTGCTTTGATAGCAGGAACTCTGTTTATGTTTACCCAATGGGCCTATATCTATTTCCAGGTGGGGGTATCGCGCTATAATGCAATCTACGGTAGCTTTGCCGCTTTGCCGCTGTTGCTGTTCTGGATTCGCATAAGCTGGCTCATCGTTTTGTTTGGCGCAGAGATCTCTTTTGCCAATCAGAATGTGGAATATTATGAATTTGAGCATGAGGCCAAGAATATCAGCCATTTCAATAAAAAGATTCTGGCGCTGTATATGTATAATCTTATAGCAAGACGTTTTGCCAACGGAGATAATGCGCTCACACCCCCGGAAATTGCCTTAAAACTCGAAATGCCCATTGTTTTGGTGAGAGAAGTGCTTGATGATATGGCAGAGCTGGGACTGGTGGCAGAAACCAAATCGCAGCACCACAAGGAAAACGCTTATCAGCCGGCCAGCGACATCTATAAGGTTACAGTGAAAACCATCGTTGACAAGCTTGAAAATCAAGGTACCGGCTCGCTGATAATAAAAGAAACAGAAAAGCTTGACGAGTTTAAGCGCACCCTCAGATCTTTCAGCAATGCTATATCCGATTCACCGGAAAATAAGCTTGTGAAAGACTTTTAAGAACATGCTCATGTTTGTGCCCGTGAAGTTCTGCCTATTTTTCTGAAGATGAACATCAAAACCAGTGTAACTATTATACTGAGAAGAGCAAAGTAGATCCCCTGGCTTCCCTTGCCAATATTTTCCAGTGTGCCGTCGGACATCTGATGCTGAAACAGGTAGAAGAAAACCACCGCTGCTGCATTGTTCACAAAATGCGCCACCACGGCCGGCCATATACTTCCCGACCATACCACCATATATCCGAATAAAACTCCCAGTATCATTCGCGGGAAAAACCCCAGAAACTGCATGTGTATGAAGCTGAAAAGGATGGCCGATATCCATATGGCAACATGTGCACTATGGCTCCAGTCCTTCAGGATCCGCAAAACCACTCCCCTGAACATAAACTCTTCACCCAGGGCAGGAATTACCGCAATCATAAAGATGTTAAAGAGCAATATGGAAAGGGTATCAGCACGTAAAAAGGCATGGGTAACTTTTTCGGCCTGCTGCTCAGAGGCATTAATCCAGTCCTCAACCGGTTTCATAAACTCAGGAAACTGCAACTGCATATTCAACTCCAGAATGTAGTTGATGAATGGTACGGCAGCAAAAATAAGGATTACCGACAGGAAAAAGATTTCAATTCCCGGAGATTGCTTCATGTAAAGATAATCGGGTACTTTTTTCCCAAAGGCCCAGGCCAGGAAAATGGATGAGAGTATGAAAAGGCCCAGATGAAAGAAGATCTGCATAAACTTGCCGTAAAGCAGGTTATCGGGAGCAGTGAGGTCGAGACTTCCTGCAAGAAGCTCATCCAGCGGCACATGTATAAAGGGCATGATCAGCAGGGTACCCGCAAAAATTACCACAAAGCTGAACGTTAGAGCAACAATAAGCGTAAAAACCAGTTTGGCGCCAGGGTGCAGACCCCCGAGGAATCCTTGATTCATCATAGAGATAATAATGTTAATTTTGTACGGATGTTGTTTTAAAAAAACATTTTGGTCGTTGAGCTTGTCGAAACGACATCAATATATCAGTTAATTATACACTTCGACAGGCTCAGTGTACAACTAATTTAAGCCTTTTGAGACAGTCTCTTTCATGGCTATACCGCATCGGATGCGTTAGCCCGTTTTACAAAAGATTACAAACCTAATGGTTTTTTTGTTTTCCCTGAGGTTATTTATTTATAAAGATGCTCTTGTCCCGTGAAATAAAAATAGGAAACGTTACTTTTTCCCATCCACCTGTCATCCTGGCTCCCATGGAAGATGTATCGGATCCCCCTTTCCGTGTTATTTGCCGTGAAATGGGTGCCGACTGGGTATTCACCGAGTTTATCTCTGCCGACGGGCTGATCCGCGATGCAGCCAAAAGCCTGGTAAAAATGGATGTTTTTCCGGGTGAGCGACCCGTTTCCATCCAGATCTTTGGTGCGCATATCGATGCCATGGTGGAAGCCGCAAAGATAGTTGAACAGGCCAAGCCCGAATTTATCGATATCAATTTCGGCTGCCCGGTGCGTAAGGTGGCTACCAAGGGGGCCGGGGCGGGCATGCTGCAGGATATTCCCAAAATGGTGGAAATGACCCGGCAGATCGTAAAAGCGGTTGATACCCCCGTAACCGTAAAAACCCGCCTGGGCTGGGACGAAAAATCAAAGTTTATTGTGGGTACTGCCGAGCGGCTGCAGGATGTGGGTATCGCAGCCCTTACCATACACGGGCGCACCCGCAACCAGCTTTACGGCGGCACAGCCGACTGGACGCTAATCGGTGAAGTTAAGAACAACCCCCGGATGCAAATTCCCATCATCGGAAACGGTGATATCAAAGATCCGCAGTCTGCCCGCTATGCCCTTGAAACCTGGGGTGTTGACGGTATCATGATTGGAAGAGCTTCCATCGGAAACCCGTGGATATTCAAACAGGTAAAACATTACTTTCAAACCGGTGATTTATGCAATGAACCTGAGATCAGCGAAAGGGCAGATGTATGCAAAAAGCACCTGCAAATGTCAGTGGATTGGAAAGGGGAGAGGGTAGCGGTTTTTGAGATGAGAAGGCACTATAGCACGTATTTTAAAGGTATCCGAAATTTCAAACCGTTTCGCATGCGACTGGTAACCGCACCAACAGCGCAGGAAGTTTATGATATCATTGATGAAATAAAGGTTACCGATTTTCAAGTGTAATAATAACCGATTGCCTTATCTGCCCGTTGTTGTCGAAAATATCCAGTACGTTTTCCTTTGAAAGATCGAGCCAGTAACCCACAATGCCGGTTTTTCGTGCACCATCCACATGTCGTTCTGTGTCGTCAATAAAAAGAGTTTCAGCGGGTTTCAGATTATTTTCCTTCAACACAAACTGAAAAATCCCCGGATCGGGTTTGCGCATGCCCGCCTCATGCGAAAGATAATCTCTCTCAAAAAGATTCGAAAGACTGCTGTAACCGTAGGTTTCCTTCATATACCTTGTGTATGTGGGATAGTGGATCGCATTGGTATTGCTCAGAAGGAAAGTGCGGTAATGCTCACGGGCCATTTCCAGCAGTGTGATGCGTTCTTTGGGCAAATCGAGTAGCATGGCATTCCAGGCAGCATCGATATCCTTATCGTTTAGATCTTTTCCGCTGATGCGACGTATTTCATCGCGGAACTCTTCGGGACTCACTTCGCCCTTATCCAGGCGGTCGAAAAGGTGGCTCTGCTTTGCAAAGGTGAAAAACTCATCGAAATTGGTTACTCCCAACTCCCTGAAAGCTTCAAGGGTAGCATGCTGATCAATATTCAGAAGCACTCCACCCAGATCGAATATGATATTTTTGATGATCATAATCAGTATTTTTGAAGGAAACAAATTTACATGTTTTGAATGACATTCCGTTATTTGTATTTTTGTAAGAAGCCTATAATTACACAATCCCAAAACTTATGAAAATACAACCCAAAGAATTTACAGCACTGGTACTCAAACGCAAGGAACCTTTTGTCGACTGGCTGAAGGAAACCGACAGCAAAGCCGGTAGTGAAAACGACTACGATTTTCCCGGTGACTGCGGCACCTATCTGGTTAAGGATGTAACCACTGCCACAGAAGTGGAAAATTTCCTTAGAAATCAATTCAAAGAACTGTTTGAAAATGAACTGGCAGAATGGCATGAACCCGACTTCTGGCCCGAAGAACTCACCTACGATTTATTTTGCCGGTGGTTTGAGGTGGAAGTGCACAGGCAGGTGTATGGGGTAGGTTAAGGTTGAGACTTAGGCTGAGCGTTATCGAAGTTGAACGAAGTGAAATCCCGAGACTGAAAGAATTCGGGATTGAAATGGTTTAGGAAGTTAAGTGGGTTTTACGAAACGTTATAGCCAGTTAAAAGCTTAGTGTTTAATCATGTTGCGGACAGACCTCTCACTACGTTCGAGGTGACAGGTACTTAGCATAAGTTGAGTGGGGAAATGTGGCGGCGAAGCCGCCACATTTCCCCACTCCCAAAAACCACGAACATCTTGTCATTTCGACCGAAGGGAGACCACGAAGTAGCAGCGAAGCTAAATCTCGAAAGTTTTACTGGACACTATTGGCAGGAAATTAAAATTATTTTTGTGCACAAATAACATTATTGTTTATCTTTGCAAACTCAAAAACAAGGTGCCAAACTATCGTTTTTGCCGGGCCCATAGCTCAGTTGGTTAGAGTAGCTGACTCATAATCAGTTGGTCCCTGGTTCGAGCCCAGGTGGGCCCACAAAATAAAAGCCACTTACAAATTGTAGGTGGTTTTTTTTTGAACACAATTTGAGACACGTTTTTCGGTTTAGGTATTTTATTAACACCCTACCACAAAGGGGTCAACCTGGTCCGGAATATCCAATTAATCTTTAGAAATTACGG
>JAHYJP010000270.1 GCA_019429055.1 Bacteroidales bacterium | reverse complement strand
TTATTTCCTCAAACAGCCTCTTTACATCTGTTTCGCATCCTCTTGGCAGGCACAAATATTCAGTTGTCTCATCCGAACAGGATATAATCCTTGGTTTATCAAAGGTCGGTAAGCGCATGGCCTGGGCTTTGTAAAATTCAGGATTTTTAAAAGCGGCAAGGCGTTTCAAGTGATTCAATGCTCTTTGGGAAAATCCGTTTTTGGGAATAAACAACATGTTGGCTTTTACAACTTCGACTTTCCCGGGAAAATCATTTTTATTGATGTCCGTTTTTTTTGTGCTTACCCAGGGTTTTGGTGCCTCTCCATCGTCTGCTTTCAGTGTTCCAAGCTCATTTCCCGGAGACAACTTTGATGTTAGTTCTTCCAGATTCTTTTCGGAAAGCCTTTGAATGGATGAGAGAAAAGCCCACTGATCCTCTATCGGGTGAAAATGCTCATCAATAAAAACGCTGTTGTTATTCCTTCTTGCTGTTTTTTGCAGAGGTAGCGCTATTAAATTACCAAAACCACCTTTCGGCATGGTGTCCTGGTTCGGGAAGAAACGATCATAAGATCTGAACGTGAGTTCGTGTCGCTGGCCCATGGCATAAGTTAGCAGCGCACTTCCAAACTTTCGGGCTAAAGAGGCCTGTACAGGATTCTCAAAGAAAAACCATGCATGGGCCCCATTTCCAGACCGCGACCTTTCGACAGCAAAGGGAACTCCAAATAGGGAGCATACTTCCCTCAGCGTCGTTACATCTTTTTGCCATCCGTCATCGTCGAAGTCAATTGCCAAAAACCAGCAGGTTTCATTGGATAGCAAAGGGTAGAGTCCGACAACAAGATTTTGCCTGCCACGTAAATGCCCGTCAATAGCCACTTCATCTAAAGGGATAAAATCCTGATGTTTACATGTAGAACATTTTATTTTTGGCTTCTGGCAAATGCCTGGTTTCCATTCATTGCCACAGGCAGGTGAATAGCCGGCAGTTCCTTTTGCTTTATTTTCCCATCTTTTTGCATAAACATCCTCCCTTCCCTTGAACAATGATTGAAAGAGTCTAATTTTAGCGCTGGCATCAGATAGATTGTTTATAGCTTCGGGTGGCGCTAAAGGTTTGGTTTCTATGTGCCGATCAAACAATTCCGGCTCTGAAACAATTAAAAATTCAGAAACCTTATTGGCTGAATCATGTGACTCTTCATGAATTGCGTCCATACCAAGCTGAGTCCTCAGCCTTTTTATTTCTTCTCTCAGGCGGTTGTTTTCACGGAGCAATCGCTGGTATTTTTCTTGCAAATCTTGAAAATCCATTTTTTATGCGTTATCTTCTTTTGAATAACTATCGTTTTATAACAATTGTTGCAATTTTAGTAAAATACGCCGTTGTCTATCCCCCATGATGGAAGGAACAGGGATTACGAAGGACAACTTTTTAAGCAACCGGTTTAATTTCATTGGCAAAAAGGTACTTAGAATAAAAGTTTGATAAAATAGTTAAACCGACAATTCTGTATTTAAAAGAAACTATATATATTTGCGTTATCGCAATGGCAGTTACAGTAATGCGCATTACAATTAAAGTAGTCTATAATGAAATTCTATAACAGAGAAAAAGAATTGACATTTTTAAAATCAATCAAAGAACGTTCGGAAGCAGAGGCGCAAATGACGGTGGTTGTAGGACGCCGGCGCATTGGAAAGACAAGTCTTTTAAAGAAAGCTGTTGAGAATGAAGATACAGCTCTTTATTTGTTTGTTACCCGCAAAAATGAAGTTCTGATTTGTGAAGAATTTAAGGAAGAGATTGAACGCACGTTGCAGGTTAAGCTGTTTGGTTCGTTTACACAGTTTAAAGACTTGTTCCAATATCTGATGGATTTATCTGCAACGAGAATCTTTTCGCTGATTATTGATGAGTTCCAGGAATTCAATTATGTCAATCCATCCGTTTACAGTGAAATGCAAAATATCTGGGACAGTTATAAGGAGCGGAGCAGAATCAACCTAATTATTTGCGGATCAGTTTACTCACTGATGAAGAATATTTTCGAAAATTCAAAGGAACCACTTTTTGCCAGGGTAACTGAACGTATTCACCTGAAACCGTTCCATGTGGATACCCTTATAGAGATATTGTCTGACAATTATCCGAAATATACACCTGAGGATTTATTGGCGTTTTACGTATTGACCGGAGGGGTTGCCAAATATGTGGAACTTTTGATAAGCAAAAAAGCATTTACACTCAGTAAAATGTTGGACGAAGTCTTCCGGGAAAATTCATTGTTTATTGACGAGGGACGCAATGTCCTGATTGAAGAATTCGGGAAGGACTATGCAACCTATTTTTCAATTCTGTCACTTATTGCATCGTCCAAAACATCCCGTTCTGAAATAGAATCAATTCTTGAAGTAAGCATTGGAGGGTATCTGGAAAGGATGGAAAATGATTTCAACTTAATCCGAAAAGTACGACCAATGTTTGCCAAGCCGGGAGGACGAAATATAAAATATGAGATTGTAGACAATTTCCTGAATTTTTGGTTTCGTTTTATTTATAAATACCAGAGTGCAGTTGAGATAGGAAACTTCGGGTATCTGCGCAGCGTTGTGGAGCGCGATTACCCGACGTACAGCGGAAAGATACTGGAGCGATTTTTTACGGAAAAGCTGGTAAATCTTCAAAGGTATTCAGCAATCGGAACCTGGTGGGAAAAAGGGAACCAAAATGAACTGGATATTGTAGCAGTGGACGATTTTACCAAAGCTGTGTTGTTTGCAGAAGTGAAGCGAAAAAAGGAAAATATCAGCATATCGGTGTTGCAGGAAAAGGCCAAGAAACTGGTTCAGTCTCAGTTAAAAGATTATACTGCGGAATACATGGGATTTTCCATGGAAGACATGTAATATTTTCATAAAATATTTGAGACTAATTCTCATTCAGCATAAATAGAATTATTTAAAATTAATCCTTATGGGACTCGAATCTGTAAGCATTTATTTTTAAGCTAATTAGAGTCCGTCTTTAATGTATAAAATGTTGATAAGTATACTGGTTATCAACAGGTTGGTATCAGGATAATGTGTATATTTCGTTAAACTAATTAACGAAAAGCCAGCGATGAAATTATTTGAAGACTTAAGAATAAAATTCGAAAAACCTGACTGGACGCGGAATCCAGAGTTTGGGGTGATCGATACGATATTAGAACAGCACTCTGACATTTTTTTGCTTTTCAAGGATGATATTATGGGAAAAAGCTCCGGCAGTCAGTTTGGCCGTGGTGATGTTCCCACGGTTGAGCAGATTGTTCGCGCAGCCATCTATAAAGAGATGAAAGGCATGGGTTATCGGGAGCTGGCTTATGCCCAGATAGATTCCCGGATTTGTGCCACCTTTATTAAGCTGGACCTGAGAGAACCATATAGCTTTCAGATGTATCAGAGTTATATCTCGAGAATCAAACCGGAGACACTTCAGAAAGTTTTGTACCGGATTAACCAGATAGCTATTGAGGAGGGCTATGAGGACGTTCAGCAATTGTGCCAGGATACGACGGTGGTAGAGAGCAACATTCACTATCCGACCAATAACTCGCTGGTTATGGATTGTATCAACGAAAGCCATCGCCTTCTGGGGCATCTTCAAAAGGAAATCACGGATTTTAGCTTCA
>JAHYJP010000269.1 GCA_019429055.1 Bacteroidales bacterium | reverse complement strand
CCGCGAACGCACCACCAACACCCTGCTCTTTATAGGACAGGTGGTGAATCCGCAGGATTAAGGCTCAGGGCACAGAGCAGGGGGCAGGGGGCAGGGGGCAAGGGGCAAGGGGCGTAGAGCGTAGACAAGGAGCAAAGCGACGCAGTTCCGCGAAGCGGAAGCGTAAAGCGTTGAGAAAGAAAAGATCACCAGACAAAACTCAAAATCACCGATTACCGATCACCGAATGCTAACACAAATAAACCACAAACCTATTTAAATGATATGAAAAATTTAATTAAAGCATCAGTTTTTCTGCTGTTTGTGGTGATTCTGGGTGCAGGGTGTGAAAAAGTTGAAGATACCAATGAAGTAGAAAGAGATGAAGATCCCAATGCAGAAGAAAGATTTTATTATGCCTTCGATGAGAAAGTTCCGCTTATCATCAAACCCAATACAATTCTGGTAAAATACATTGAAGGGACGAGAAAGACAGAGATTGAAAAATCTGTCAGCAGGTTTACAAAGAATTACACAATAAAGTGGCACGGTACTTTAATTGCGGAAATCTCTGTCAGTTCACAAAAGTTAGCGGATGAACTGGCAGAAAAGCTGAAACAGAACAATAAAGTATATACCTGTCAGCCATTTTATACTTTAAAAGACGGGCTCGATATGGGAGTAACCGATGAAATTCTTGTCCATTTTCTGCCGGACGTAAATGAAGATCAGATAAGAGAACTTCAGGATCTTTTTAGTATATCCCTTATCAAAACAACTAAGATTTATCAAAAATACAGGGTCTCCAGAGGAGCTGATGCTCTGGAGATCGCAAACCGTATCTTCGAATCGGGACTGACAGAATTTGCCACACCCAATTTTATTTCCTATGGTTACTATGCCGGAGGTTCAAAGATTTTTCTTAAGCATTCATTATGTGAAGTTTTGATTGAATTCAAACAAAGCGATATAACAGCAGAGAAAGCAAAATCACATTTAAAGAAGTTTTCTTTTATTAATACAGGTCTTTTTTCGGTGAACAGACCTATACTTGTACGCAACGATTAATAACTTATACTCATCTATATCACATAGACTGTAAAACCTGTTTTTAATAAATATAACATAGTTACCTTATGAAATATCATTTCTATCTGTTACTTATTTTTGTTCTTCTTGGATGTGAGAACAACTATGAAGATAGTTACAGATACTCAAAAATAATTTCGCAATCAAAAGACTATTCAGTGTATCTCGATATGAGCGAAATCGGAAACATACAGGTAACAGCCAGATTACCGCAAGGATCACTGTTCAAGATAGTATCCAATGATAAATATTATTTCGTGGGCGACATGCTCAATGGTATTTATGTTTACGAAAAGAAAGAGGAAAGTGTAAGTTATCTGTGTTTTATTGAGTGCAGGTACATTAAAGACTTCGATCTTACCGACAACCAGCTTTTTTGTAACAATTTTGCAGATTTGGTTGTTCTCGATGTAAGCAATCCACTACAGATAAATATTTTACACCGTCAAAAAAATCATTTTAACCGGTTCACAAGCTATAAGGATTACTGGAATGTACCCTATGTTGAAGGGAAAGGACTAATTGTGGGGTCCGAGACGCATGTACTAACAGGTACAGTGACCGACAAGAAACCAAACCTTGATTTCACGAAGTACGATAGTCTGTACGGCAATCTTATGACTAAAGTGTTACCCGATTCCTGGTTCAGCAATCATCCAGAAATTGATAAGCCATACATTGGAATAATTAAAATAGGTACAGATCAAATATATACCTATGGCACTTACAATAGTTGGGCTATTTGCACTTTCCTTTCAGGAACATTCAATGTAAGAGAGGAATATGTGTGGACCACACCCAGGGGAAAGTATGCCCCTCCCTACTACTACAGTGATGCATGGCCGGTACGGATGTTTTTTTCTGACAGTTTAATTTATATTTTGGGAAGCGGAAATAATTCAGGTTATTCCGATTGTATAACTTCTAATGAACCATATTTTTTGACATTTCATCTGTATTTTCCAACCTTCAAGCCTCTGGATATTACATACCTGCCGGATTTAAGGGAATTCTTAGTCCTGTCAGGCCAGTCAATCTGGGGGGCATTTAAGTACACCGATGATCAAACATCAGTCTATATGGAGAAATATATTGATTATAAAATACAAACTGTTGCAACATCAATACTCAGGATAGAAAACAATGTGATTACTCTTGGAGATGAACTATCAGTTTATTTACCTTCCGAAGACGAGCTTAAGCTTGTGAAAACCTATCCTGACATATCCGGAACCTGCTGGTCAAAAGAAGGAGATGTCCTGGCAGTAGCTAATATACAGGGTTTATTCTTATATGATATCAGTGATTTGGAAAATATTAAGCTCATCCCATAAAATGGTAGTTATGAAAAGGATTTATTTTATCAGTTTATCTCTATTACTGACACACTGCATTTTTGCTCAATCAGAAGAGAACAATGAAATCAACTCCCGTTTCATTGACAGGAAAGCGAAAGGATTTTATAACATAATGCATGTCAGCCTCTTATTAGGATCCGGTCAGTTCACTGACAGGCCGGCTTATTACCCGCCATACGGACCTTCCTATTATCCGTATATCGTCCCTCTCCCTGTATATTATTATCCGGTAAAGCGTACCGCTTTGACCATTGCACCTTCGTTCGCCATCACTAATGGTTGTATGTTCAACGAACACTGGGCAGCAGGAGCAGGAGTCGGATTTGAAGTTTTCAACTACAATCTTTTTCCGCTTTTTGCTGAATTACGATATACATTATGGGATCATAAAATTTCCCCTTTTGTGGTGTTAAAGTCAGGTTATTCTTTTGCTGGTTTCAAAGCAAGGCATTTTGACGAACTTTACCTGGACTGGCCACCCTACTATACCAACGATGCCAGACTCCGGCATTATGGGGGATTCATGTTTAATCCTGAAGTTGGAGTTAAAGTGCCTTTAAACGAAAACAGTGACTTGTTATTAACTGCAGCATACAGTTATCAGAAAACAAAATCGATTGCAAAAAAAGAATATGATCAGGGCCAGTTTGATGAGTGGGAACATAAGGAGGAAATCAACCGGCTCTCTTTTGGTATAGCAATTATGTTCAGGTAAACTCGAAGTAGAGTTAATTCTGATTTAAAAAAGCGTAGTTAATAATTAAAGAAAACTCATCAACATTTGAAGTTTTCTCAAAAGAGATGAATAAATCACAAAATAGAAATAGACGACTGCAAAGGAATAAACCAACGACAATGACAAAAAAACATGCAACATGACTAAAATACATGCCCAACCGCTGACACGGACGGTAGTGTTAATAAACTTGTCAAGGTTCTTACGATTTATTCCTGCTTTCTTAAAGGTTTATCATGCTCGTTGTACCCGGATACGCGCAGCTGTCCGCTTCCAAACTTCTGTACTGTGAGTTAATTATCGCTCCCGCTCGGGGGGTTGTACCGCGATTACGCCAGCACGCTAGTAGAATTGTACCCTGAGCGCAAGTACAGCCCTTACTACAATAAATAAATGGGCAAACGACAATACGGCCGGCAAGATCCCCAAAGTCCTTGACCAGATCTCCGGGGATGCTGTCATGTTCATCATGAATGCCCTTTACTTCAAAGGCGACTGGAGCTACCAGTTCGACAAGT
>JAHYJP010000027.1 GCA_019429055.1 Bacteroidales bacterium | reverse complement strand
CCTTTCAATGTTTCGTTGCTGTGAAGGTGAAAGTTCATCATCAAAAACCAGGATATCAACTTCGTTCTCTTTAATATACTCGCTTACTTCTTCCAGCTTTCCTTTTCCTATAAAAGTGGCCTTATCGGGCCGGTCTAATTTTTGGGTAAATCTTTTAAGGGTTATGCCTCCGGCGGTATCAACGAGAAACTCCAGTTCATCAAGATATTCCTTTACAATCTCATCGGCCTGGCGGCCCATAATTACGCCAACCAGTGCAACTTTTTCCTTCTCTTTTGCCGTTACTATGTTTTTCTGCATTAAACTACTTATTTCCGTTGGTTACAAAATAGAATGAAACTGAACCCATCAGAAGCCATTGTGCAAATACCCCTGTAATACCATTGAAACTCCAGTAGGCCTGCAAAACGGATAAAATAAATAAACCCAGGGCCGACACTACTGTAAGCGTATGCCTGGATAAAAACCCTCCTGCAAACAACATGATTCCCAGTATCACAAATGCCGTGGCCATATAAAAACCAGAACTGTTTAGATTGAAGTTCATGAAACTTTGAAAGAACCATGCAAATATCATCAACATAATGGCAATACGCATTACCCAGTTTGCAAGACCAGTAAGACTTTTCCAGGGATTCATTTTTCTGTTTTTTTCGGTTTTTATTAATTATAAACTCAACTCTTGAGTCAGAATGGTTTAAACCCAATGATCTCTCTGACTTCCTTAATAGTTTTAGATGCGCTTTCACGAGCTTTTTCAGCCCCCATACGTGCAACTTTGGAAAGATAAGCATCATCAGCACCAATTTCAAGTATCCGTTCGCGTAAGGGTGCTGTAAATGCTATAACATCTTCAGCGAGTTGCTTTTTCATATCACCATAGCGGATTTCGCACTTGTTGTAAAGCGCTTCAAAATGAGCCACCGTATCGGGTGAAGAAACCACATTCATAATATTAAAAAGATTCTCGATGGGTTGCGATTTGGGCTGATTCATTTCTGTGGGTCCTGAATCGCTTACTGCACGCATGATCTTTTTGCGGATAACTTTTTCATCATCGGCCAGATAAATGGCATTTCCTTCCCCTTCAGATTTTCCCATTTTTGTGCTTCCATCCAGTCCGGGAATTTTGATAAGTTCCACGCCAAAATTAAAAGCAACAGGTTCGGGGAAATAGTCTGTTTTATAAAGTCTGTTGAAACGGTTACCAAATGTGCGGGCCATTTCAAGGTGCTGCTCCTGATCCTTCCCAACGGGCACCTTATGGGCCTTATGAATAAGGATATCTGCCGCCATTAGCACCGGATAGGTAAGCAGGCCTGCATTGATGTTATCAGGTTGTTTCCGGGCTTTCTCCTTGAAAGTGGTGCAGCGCTCCAGTTCTCCCATGTATGCATTCATGGAAAGCAAAAGGTAAAGTTCTGCTACTTCGGGTACATCACTCTGGATGTAAAGCGTTGCCACCTCGGGATCAATGCCTGCTGCAAGATATTCAACCAGTACCTGCTTAACATTCTGATGGAGATCTTCAGGTGTTGGATGCGTGGTAAGTGAATGATAATCGGCAATAAAGAAGTAGCAGCGATTTTCATGCTGCATTTTTATGAAGTTTTTTATGGCACCGAAATAATTTCCCAGGTGCAGGTTTCCGGTTGATCTGATTCCACTAAGAACTGTTTCCATGAATAATATTCAAAAAAAATGGGGTTAAAAATATCGTAAAATGTATTGTGTGATTGGTTTAAGGAACTTCAGCATTATATTTTAAGGTTATTCAAGATAGGTCTTAATGTCCTTTATATTTAGCTGAAGGGTTCGCGTTCCGTTCCATTCATTTTCTTCAATCTGGTAAACAATATCGAAATATTTGCCCCAGTTTACAGCATCAAAGTGCGATGCCTGCTGAAAAGCAATTGCATTGATACTGATTCCCGGTTCGTCGGGATGGCTTATGATTAATTTTAAATGTTTCTGCCCTACAATTCTTGCCGAGTTTTTGTCAATCACTCCACGGGTAAGAAAAACGGGGCTCATGTTTCCGGGGCCATGGGGGGCAAATTGCTTCAGAATTCTGAAAAATTTGGGCGTAATTTGCGACAGTTTAAGTTCGGCATCGATCTCGATTTCCGGAACCAGCATGTTTTCAGTAATGGTGCTGGCAACCGTTTCTTCGAATGCCATGCGGAACTTCTCCAGGTTTTCGGGTTTAAGGCTCAGGCCGGCAGCATATTTATGTCCTCCGAAATGATCAAGATATTCGCTGCAGGCATCAATGGCATCATACACATCAAAATCTTTAACAGAGCGTGCTGATCCGGTAATAACACCATTTGATTCGGTCAGAATCACTGTAGGCCGGTAGTAAGATTCGGTTAATCGCGATGCCACAATGCCTATTACACCCTTGTGCCAGTCGGGATTATACAAAATGGTTGATTTGCTCCTCTGCAGTTCGGGATTTGACTCAATCATTTCCAGCGCCTGTCGTGTGATTTCCGTATCCAGACTTCGCCTTTCAGTATTGTTGTTATTAATGTTCTGACTCAGAATATGAGTTTCACCCATCCTTTCGCACAGCAAAAGCTCCACAGCGGCATTACCGCTTTCAATCCTACCGGCAGCATTGATACGCGGTCCGATAAGGAATACGGCATCTCCAATGGTAATTTCACGGGTAAACACCGTTTTGTCGCATGCGTGGCTTTTACGAATTACGTTGCTGTAAAACAATATAGACTCAAAACCTGGCCTTGGGTCAAAGTTCAGTCTTTGTAAGCCAAAATAGGAAAGGATCCTGTTTTCGCCTGTTATGGGGACAATATCAGCTGCAATACTTACAGCAACCAAATCAAGGAATTTTTCAAGCCTTTCAAAAGGCAACCGGTTTTTCTGATAATACGCCTGTGCCAGTTTAAAACCAAGCCCGCATCCTGAGAGCTCCTTATAAGGATAAGGGCAGTCATCGCGCTTGGGATCCAAAACAGCAACTGCTTCAGGTAATACATCGCCAGGACGGTGGTGATCGCAAATAATAAAATCTACTCCTTTTTCAAGAGCATAATTTACCTGGTTCAAGGCTTTGATTCCGCAATCCAGTGCAATGATGAGTTTTACTCCATTTTGTGCAGCATAATCGATTCCCTCAGAGGATATTCCATAACCTTCCTTGTAACGATCGGGAATATAAAACTCGATATTGTCGTGAAAATCAGCGAGAAAAGCGTATGTCAGAGCCACAGCGGTTGTTCCGTCCACATCATAATCACCATAAACCATAATTCTTTCATCAGCGACAATGGCTTCCTCAATGCGCACAATGGCTTTGTCCATGTCCTTTATGAGAAAAGGATCATGAAGGCTGTCAAGCGAAGGTCTGAAAAAATCCTTTGCCTCCGGAAAACTTGTTACTCCGCGCTGTGCCAATAACCGGGCCAGCACTTTGTCAATAGAAAGAGATTCTGACAGCTTATTAATGAGATTATCATCACAAGGGTCTTTAACTACCCATCTTTTTTCCATTCTTCTTATTTTGTTTGGTAAAGATAATAAATCCCCTTCAAATAAGATGGGTGATAAATACACTAAAACCCCTAAAGAAGTGGTGTATAGGGCAGTACAGGAAAATAAATTTCAGACTTATTCGGTGAGCACAACAATATGGTTGTCTTTTACCTCAACAATTCCGGAATTTACTTCGAGGTAGAATTTGTTACGTCCTTCATCGATGATCTTGATCTTCCCTTTGTCGATCCGGGCGATAAGGGGTGCATGATTGTGAAGGATCTCAAAGGAGCCCATGCTGCCGGGAAGCTGCACAAGCACAACCTCTCCTTCATATATAAATTCTTCGGGCGATAAAACTTTAAGCATCATAGGCTTTAGCTTTTAGCAGATTCTTCCAGAATGGCTTTCCCTTTTTCAATGGCCTGCTCAATGGTACCAACCAGGTTAAAGGCCGATTCGGGATATTCATCCACATCGCCATTCATGATCATTTTGAATCCTTTAATGGTATCTTCGATGGAAACGAAAGTTCCCTTCAGGCCTGTATACTGCTCGGCAACAAAGAAAGGTTGCGAAAGAAAACGCTGCACTCTGCGGGCACGGCTAACGATAAGGCGGTCTTCTTCAGAAAGTTCATCCATACCTAAAATGGCAATAATATCCTGCAGTTCTTTGTAACGTTGCAAGATCATCTTAACTTCCTTGGTTGTATTATAGTGCTCATCTCCAACCAGTTCCGGAGAAAGGATCCGTGATGTTGAATCGAGTGGATCCACGGCAGGATAAATTCCCAGCTCAAATATTTTTCTGCTCAAAACGGTTGTTGCATCCAGGTGCGAAAAAGTTGTTGCAGGAGCCGGATCGGTAAGGTCATCAGCCGGTACATAAACCGCCTGAACCGATGTAATTGAACCTCGTTTGGTTGATGTGATTCTTTCCTGCATCAAGCCCATTTCTGTGGCAAGTGTAGGTTGGTAACCCACAGCAGATGGCATACGTCCAAGCAGAGCAGATACTTCTGAACCGGCTTGTGTAAAGCGGAAAATATTATCAATGAAGAAAAGTATATCGGACCCGGAAGTTTCATCATCACCATCTCTGAAGTATTCGGCTACTGCCAAACCTGAAAGAGCTACCCTTGCCCTTGCTCCGGGTGGTTCATTCATCTGCCCGAATATTAAGGTTGCCTGCGACTGTGCAAGCTCTTTATGGTTTACTTTGCTTAAATCCCAATGCCCTTCTTCCATTGATTTTACGAAATCATCGCCATAGCGGATGACACCCGATTCTATCATTTCTCTTAGAAGGTCATTACCTTCACGGGTTCTTTCACCAACACCGGCAAAAACGCTGGTACCCTGGTAACCCTTGGCAATGTTGTTGATGAGCTCCATGATAAGAACAGTTTTACCAACACCCGCACCGCCGAACAAACCAATTTTTCCACCTTTTGGATAAGGAGCCAGCATATCGATTACTTTGATGCCTGTATAAAGAATCTCGGTTTCCGCTTTCAGGTTTTCAAATTTTGGGGCTTCGCTGTGAATGTTGTACCGTTTCGCGGTTTTAACCTCGCCAAGACCATCAATAGTGTCGCCGATCACATTAAACAACCTGCCGCGTATCTCCTGACCTGCAGGCATGGTAATGGGTCCGCCCAATGATACGACTTCCATTCCCCTGTAAAGACCATCGGTTGAATCCATGGCAACAGTTCTTACGGTATCTTCACCCATATGTTGCTGGCATTCAAGCACGATTTTGATTCCGCTGTCATTTAATACTTCAAGGGCCTCATAAATTGCCGGAAGCTTGTTGGTGTTTTCAAATGCTACGTCTACTACAGGACCAATAACCTGTGCAATTTTTCCGGTAATCTTCTCCATTTACCTTAATTTTTTAAAAACGTTTATAGTTTCCTTGCAGCAATATTAATTAAAATTTATACACACAAAACAAAGTAATTCACGGAATTTTAAGGATTACCAAAATTTTTAGCATATAAAGTCATTATATTATCCTGCAAAGAAAAAAATATATTCTCTCTTGTGACAAAAATATTAGTTTTGTACCCCACAGGTTGGTTTACTCTATCATCACTAATATTAATAAGGAAACCCGTGCAGATTTACCAGGATTTTAATCAGGTTCCGAAAAAATTTTTCCCTCATATAATTGCAGGCGCATTTTTTCAGTTGAAAAAAGATTGCCTTCAGCAAATTAAAGAAATCATTTCTGGTCAACAGAATGAAAACCTGCTGTTTCTGGATGTTTTTCCCGGCCAATCTTTGTCAGAAATCAAGATATTACTTTCTGCAAAAGAAAGGATGCTTCTGTTGGAGCAGCTTGGAGCTCAGGCCTGTTTGTCAATCACTGATTATGAATTCAGGGAATTGCTGAAATCAGATATTTTTTCAGGATCAACTGATAATGCAGATATAAAATGGGTTTGCGGGCTGGAGAAAAGCGGCATAAATCCTTCCGGTTCATCAGACTTTCTTTATGACTCTTTTAGTCAAGGAAAAAATTTTCTCTGGCACCAGCAGCTTGGATATCTGTATCCATTGACCGGTAAGGTCGTTTACGGCAATAAAATAGGGCGCACTTTGGGTTTCCCTACAGCAAATCTCCGTCCTGATGATTCCGACAAGATCGTTCCTCCCATGGGCGTTTATGCAGGCTGGGTAAAACACAACGGAAGCTGGTATAAATCGATGATCAATATTGGCATCCGCCCCACCCTTGATCTGGAGAATGTAACCATCGAAGCACATATTTTTGATTTTTCAGGAAATATTTACGGGCAGGAAATATCCATCCATTTTCAAACCCGTATTCGCGATGAAATGCGATTCCCATCAATGGAAGTGCTTAAATCCCAGTTACAAAAGGATCAAAAAACGGCCCTTCAGTTGCTTGACAATAAAAATATGTTTTCTCAGATGGACAAATTCATCATTCTTTAAAGACTAATCGAATTTTTTCCTATATTTATCCCATGGGAAATACATTCCGAAATATTGTTTTGCTTATTCTGATCATCTTATCAGGATTGTTTATCTGGTACTTTTTCAGGATCGTATTGTATATCCTTATTTCCGTAGTACTCTCCCTGCTTGGTCAGCCCGTTGTTGAATTTCTTCACAAAATGCATCTGGGAAAAATAAAACTCCCTCTTGGAGTATGTGCATTTATAACCCTGATCCTTATGATTGGTTTATTTTTGGGGGTCGTTTCCTTTTTCCTTCCTTTACTGGCTTCCCAGGCAGCTTTTGTTTCGGAGCTTGATGTGGCAGGTATTACCAGGAGTATGGAAGAACCCCTGATGAACCTTGAGCTATCACTGAGAGAATGGACCCTTCTTACACCCGAAGAAACCATTGGCAGCAAAATTGTATCGGAGCTGATTGCTATCGCTACTTTTGACAGATTCTCAACCATTTTCAATTCTTTTATCAATTTTACCATTGAAATATTTTTCGGGTTTCTGGCCATAAGCTTTATTACTTTTTTCTTCATGAAGGAAAAACATCTTTTTTCAAATATCATTGTGTTTTTTACTCCACATCCGCATAAAGATGAAGCCCGTGAAATACTTTCAGAAAGCAAGGTGTTGTTGAGACGTTATTTTCTGGGACTAATTACCGATCTTACCGCTGTATTTGTTTTAATCAGTTTCTGTATGTGGATCATAGGACTACCCAATGCACTTGTAATTGGCTTTTTTGCCGGTATACTAAATATAATTCCCTATGTAGGGCCTATAATAGCCACATTTATCGGTGTTTTTCTGGGTATTTCCGTAAATCTGCACATGGAATTTTATACTCAGATGGTTCCGCTAATGCTTAGCATTGTTGCATCTTTTATCATAGTAAACACCATTGATGTGGGAGTACTGCAACCCCTGATCTACTCCAAAAGTGTAAGGGCACATCCCCTGGAAATTTTTATCGTGTTTATGGTTGCCGGAATGATTGCCGGGGTTTTCGGAATGATCATCGCCATACCCACTTACAGTGTTATCAGGATCTTTGTAAGACAATTCTCAACCAAATCGCGCATGGTGCAGAGTATTCGTGATGAGTTTAATAAAAGGGAGTAGCATCCGTTTTATTGCCAATTCCTTTTTTCATATGGTTTTTCACCTTAATTCATATTTTTCTGATCAATTGCGTTTGCTTGCCAGGCTTAATCCTGACCGCATGATCAACTACCTGAAAATGCGGGCATCGTTGGGATTATCCAGAATAATATCACGCCCGGTTGTATGGTCACAACCCTTCTCCGTTCACCTTGAAACAGCCTCTGTTTGCAACCTTAAATGTCCTGAATGTATTGCAGGGATGGGGCTTACCAGCAGAAACAGTAAGCTGATGGATGTGGCTTTGGTTAGGGAAAAACTTAAATTACATCAGAAACATGCATTTTACTGTAATCTCTATTTCCAGGGAGAACCCTTTTTAAACCCTAATCTTGCCGAAATAATAAACCAGGCAACGGGTTTGAATTACTATAGCGTCGTTTCAACCAACGGCCACTTTCTGGATGAAAAAAACTGCATAAGGATTATCGAAAGCGGGCTTGATAAACTCATTGTTTCACTTGATGGTATTGACTCAGAATCTTACAGTAAGTACAGGTCAGGCGGGCTTTTCAATAAAGTGACCCGGGGTATCAGGCAAATGGCTGAAACGAAAAAATCACTGAATAAAAAAAATCCCCTACTGGTTGTTCAGATGCTGGTAAACAAAAACAATGAGCATCAGCTTGGTAAAGCCCGGCAGTTTGTGAAAGATATGGGTGCCGACATGCTTGAATTTAAAAGTATGCAAATCTATACTGATGATGGAAAAAAACAATTTTTACCATCCGGAAAGAAATTCAACCGATACTTTGGAAAAAGCAGGAATTTCAGCCCGCAATCTCATAAGAAAGGTGTTTGTACCAGGCTATGGAGCCATGTAGTTTATACAAGCGATGGGTTTATGGTTCCCTGCTGTTACGACAAGAAGCCGGAATATCTAATAAAAGGGGATAACGGGGTAAACAGCAATCTCTGGAGGTCAGAAAAAATGCAGGAGTTTCGCGCTAAACTTTTCAGGAAAGAAGAAGTGCCGGAAATATGCCGGAATTGCGGGTCATAAAAGAGGCTGTCTCAAAACTGCCAGTTGATCGTTGAGCACTTCGACAAGCTCAGCATAACACTTGTCGAAACGACAAGCCATTACCAATCAGATAAACACTTCGACAGGTGTTACAATGAGTTCATCGAATTGCTCAGTGTCCAGGTTAATGCTGACTTATGAGACTTCCCCTCAATAGTATTAAATGGTCATTATATCTTTCTCTTTTATTTCGAGCAGGTTGTCAACTTTTTTGATGAATTCGTTTGTAAGTTCCTGAATATCACTTTCCAGCCTTTTAACTTCATCTTCCGGTTCACCTTCTTTTTCAAGTTTTTTTCCTGCATCCATAGCTTCACGTCGGGCATTTCTTATGCTCACCTTGCAGATTTCAGCCTCAGATTTTGCTTTTTTCACAAGGTCCCTGCGACGCTCCTCTGTAAGAGGCGGTACCATGATACGAACAATTGTACCGTCATTTTGCGGATTAAACCCCAGGTTGGCAGCCATGATAGCCTTTTCTATGGGTCCAAGCATATTCTTTTCCCAAGGCTGTATCACAATGGATTTGGGGTCGGGTGTATTGATATTTGAAACCTGCGACAGGGGAGTCATTGTACCGTAATAATCCACTTTAACACTATCAAGCATTTGCGGATTGGCCTTCCCTGCACGGATTTTAATCAGTTCCCGTTCGAGGTGTTTAATGGCATTTTCCATCTTTTCCTCGGTTTCGTCATATAAAAAAACAGTTTCATCACTCATAGCAAAAGTACTTTCGGGTTAAAAGTTTTAATGTTCCTGCAAAAATAATCTTTTTGGAAAAACAGCAATACTTCTCAGGAATTTTTCACAATTGTACCGTTGGGTTTACCATCAATGATTATTTCTTTCAGATTCCCTTCCCTGTTTACATCAAAAACAATTATAGGTATGTTGTTTTCCATGCAAAGAGTAAAAGCAGTAAGGTCCATGATCCTGAGGTTTTTTTCATAAGCCATATCAAAGCTTATTTCTGAAAATTTGGTGGCATTGGGATCTTTTTCAGGATCGGCAGTATATACACCATCAACCCTTGTGCCTTTGAGCAAAACGTCGGCTTTGATTTCAACAGCCCTGAGAGCTGCTGCAGAATCGGTAGTAAAAAACGGATTCCCGGTACCCCCGCTGATTATTACCACATAACCGTTTTCAAGATATTGAACAGCTTTTCTGCGGCTCATCCGTTCGCACAACGGATCAACTGCAACGCCTGACAATACAACAGATTTGATACCGGCATTTTCCAGAGCCGACTGAAGAGCAAGGGAGTTAATAATGGTTGCAAGCATTCCCATATAATCTCCCTGAACCCGGTCAAATCCCTTTTGGCTACCTGATACCCCGCGGAAAATATTTCCGCCTCCCAATACTACACCTACTTCAATTCCTTTTTTATAAACAGATTTAATTTCGGCAACATATTTATCGAGGATTGAAGAATCAATTCCATGTCCGGTTCCCGCAGCCAGCGATTCACCGCTAAGTTTTAATAATATTCGTTTATAAGAGGTCATAAAAAGTTTTGTTAAAATTCAAAGATGCAAGTTTACATCTTTTTTGTTATAAATACCTTAAAATTCAAGTGTAATTTACACTCAATGACCGGTAAGGATATAAAAAAAGGGGCTCATAGGCCCCCTTTGAAAGTTTTATTTCAGAATTATGCAAGTGCATATCTTTTAAAATCAACCACTGTAAGATCTTTGTCATAATCAGCAAGCATTTGCTGAACAGTTTTCTTACTATCTTTGATAAATTCCTGGTTGAGCAGAGTACTTTCCTTGAAAAACTTGTTGAGTTTTCCCATGGCAATTTTTTCAAGCATGGCTTCAGGTTTGCCTTCCTGACGTGCTTGTTCCATACCGATTTCTATCTCTCTTTGCTTTAATTCTTCTGAAACACTGTCGGCATTAAGCGCAACTGGAGCCATCGCTGCAATCTGCATTACAACGTCTTTTCCGGCAGATTCAATTTCCGCAACACCTGATTTGTTGAAAACAGCGATAGATGAAACGCGGTTACCGGGGTGGATATATGCAAATGCAATTTCGCCATTGATTATTTCGAATTTTGCCAGGTCAAGTTTTTCTCCGGTTTTACCTGTCATATCGGTAACAAGGTCCTGTACAGTTCTTCCGTTCATATCAGCAGCGAGGAGTTCTTCAGCACTTTTGCAACCTTTGTTAAGACCCAGGTCGAGAAGCTGGCGGGTGAAATCGATCATCTCCTGGTTTTTGCCAACAAAGTCGGTTTCGCAGTTAAGCATTATGATAGCTGCAGATTTCTTATCGTCAGATACTTTTGCAAGCACAACACCTTCGTTAGCATCACGATCGGCACGGCTACCGGCAACTTTTTGTCCTTTTTTGCGCAGGATATCAATTGCTTTTTCGTAATCGCCATCAGCTTCAACCAATGCCTTTTTGCAATCCATCATTCCGGCACCGGTTTGTTTACGTAGTTTGTTTACTTCAGCAGCAGTTATATTTGCCATAATAAATTTTCTGTTAAGATTATTAGATTCTTTTATTTTCTTGGTCTTTTGCCAACAGCTCCTTTGGGAGCTTTAGAGGTTTTCTTAGCGGGTTCGTCTTCTTCGTCCTCTTTTAATTTCAGTTTTCTGGCTTTGTTTTTTGCAGCTTCACTTTCTTCCTCATCCATCTCTTCCATCTCTTCAAGTGATTTTGCTTTAACATCCAATTCCTCAGCATCTCTCTCTTCTTCATCAGCTTTGTCTTTCTCAAGTTTCCTTTCAGCCAGCCCTTCTTCAATGGCTTCAACCATGGTTTTCAGGATTACTGAAATAGATTTTGAAGCATCGTCATTGGCCGGAATAGGGAAATCTACCAGGTTGGGATCAGAGTTGGTGTCAACAATAGCAAAAGTGGGTATGTTGAGTTTCTGGGCTTCAGCCACCGCAATGTGTTCTTTCATGATATCCACGATAAAAACAGCAGCAGGTATTCTTGAAAGGTCTGCTATAGAGCCGAATTGCTTTTCAAGTTTAGCTCTCTCACGGGTAATTTGAAGTCTTTCTTTCTTGGAGATATTGTCAAATGTTCCGTCGGTGCCCATCTTATCAATTGCACTCATTTTCTTAACTGCCTTTCTGATGGTGGCAAAATTGGTAAGCATACCGCCGGGCCATCTTTCAGTAACGTAAGGCATATTGATTTGCTTTACGTGGTGGGCAACTACTTCTTTTGCCTGTTTTTTGGTTGCAACAAAAAGGATTTTCTTTCCTGATTTTGCAACTTGTTTTAATGCTGCAGCAGCCTCATCAATTTTGGCAATGGTTTTATTCAGATCGATGATATGAATACCATTTCTTTCCATAAATATATAAGGAGCCATGTTGGGGTTCCACTTCCTTTTAAGGTGTCCGAAGTGTACACCGGCATCTAAAAGTTCGTTATAATTCGTTCTTGCCATGCTAAAAATAAATTTTCCAAAAAGTTGAAATTAACGTTTGCTGAATTGGAATTTCTTCCTTGCCTTTTTCTGGCCGGGTTTTTTACGCTCAACCATCCTGGGATCGCGACGCATAAGGCCTTTTGATTTAAGGGCCGGGCGCCACTCTGCATTGATCTCTACCAGAGCTCTGGATATAGCCAACCTTAATGCTTCAGCCTGTCCTTTTATACCACCACCATCAAGGTTAACTTTTACATCGTATTTACCTTCATTACCAGTAATCTCAAAGGGCTGGTTGATAACATACTGCAGGATACCGGTGGTAAAATAATCTTTGCTATCTCTTTTATTGATAGTCATCTGACCACTGCCGGGCTTCAAATATACCCTGGCAACGGCAGTTTTTCTTCTTCCTATAGTGTTGATAACTTCCATGCTTACTTAATTGTATTAAGGTTGATTTTTTGGGGTTTCTGCGCCTGGTGTGGGTGCTCACCACCTTCATAAATAAAAACATTTTTCAGAAGTACACTTCCCAGACGATTTTTGGGAAGCATGCCTTTAACGGCTTTACGGATAATCTCGGTAGGATTCTTTTCCAGCATTTGCTTTACAGAAGTAAATCTTTGTCCACCAGGATATCCTGTATGACGAACATATTCTTTCTGATCCCACTTATTTCCTGTGAGCTGGATCTTTTCAGCATTAATGATGATTACATTATCACCGCAGTCAACGTGAGGAGTAAAGTTTACCTTGTTCTTGCCGCGTACAATTTTAGCCACCTTGCTGGCAAGCCGGCCTAAAATTTCATTTTCTGCATCAACCAGAATCCATTCTTTGGTTACTGTTTCCTGATTGGCAGATATGGTCTTGTAGCTTGTTGTATTCATTGCTCGCTTAATTTGCTGTATTTGTTTTTTTTATAACACGAAACACCCCTGATCAATTGGGGGTGCAAAGCTAAAACTAATTTTTAATTCGGGCAAATTTATTAACAACTAATTGTTAATAAATTTTTTATTTGGACGTTGACAAAACGGTTCAAATTTTCAGGCTGCAAAGTTAGAAATTATTTCCTTTTGTTTTTCAATTCATTGGAAAAAATTCAGCGCCTTTCGCATACCATGAAACTTTAACACATATTTAATCTTAGTGCTATCCTGAAACAGGGCAAAAGTGTAACTTTGCAAATTGTTTTTCAGTTGTTTATCACTCTTTTTTTCAAATTTTATGCAAATGAGAAATTTCCACCTTTTTGGTGCCATCTTGTTTTTTTCTTTCATTTTTTTTACAAAATCAACCTTTGCCCTCTCACCGGCATTGTCGGAGGATGCACAAATAACATTGCTCACTGCCAGTCCGGGCGACGAACTTTATTCGGTTTTCGGCCATAGTGCTGTCAGGGTTAATGATCCGGCTCAGGATATAGATCTTGTTTTCAATTACGGAACCTTCGATTTTGACACCCCAAACTTCTACGTTAAGTTTGCCCGCGGGAAACTTCTCTATAAACTTTCTGTCGTTCCCATGGAGTATTTCATGGCCGAATACCGCTTTGATGGCAGGGCAGTTTTTGAACAGGTACTTAATCTTAAACAAATTGAAAAACAAAGGATTTTCAATTTTATGATGGTAAACAGTTTGCCTGAGAATGCCTATTACCAGTACGACTTCTTTTACGATAACTGTGCAACCCGCATCAGGGATCTGGCAGATGACATTCTTGATGTACAATGGTTTGAATATCCGGGCATTGTACCTGAATATCTTGCCGAAATCCGCAGTTTGCTGAACTACGAATTTGCCTACCAGCCCTCCTTTGAAACATTCCGTAGTCTTCGCGATATGCTTCAGCCATTTCTGGTTTCCATGCCATGGAGTGCTTTCGGAATTGATCTTGCACTGGGATTGCCGGCAGACAAAGTTGCAACCGTACAGGATTTTATGTATTTGCCCGATGAAATGCTCATTGCCTTTGCCCTGGCTCAACACAGCGATGGCAGGCCCCTGGTAGCCGAACACCGATTATTGCTCCAGCAAACCATACCTTTAAGCCCTGCCGGGTTTTTTACACCCGAAAAACTTTTCTGGGCTGTTTTCATTCTGGCGATGCTGAGTTTTATAAACCGAAACATTTCGCGGATATTTGATAAAACCTTTTTTTCAATATTAGGAATTACCGGTGTTGTAATCCTTTTTCTGTGGTTTTTTACGGATCATTTAACCACAAAAATTAATCTCAATATTTTGTGGGCTATTCCAACTCATTTATACTATATATGGGTTTCAGACTATCTCCGAAAGAGAAAGACCGGTGTTCTTTACTTCAGGATTGTATCGGTTCTTTCTCTGGCAATGCTGATATTCTGGCCCTTCATTCCACAAGGTTTCAATTCTGCTTTTTTCCCCATTGTTCTCACGGCACTGGTAAAATCCTTACCTTATGGTTTCCACATTCCTTACCTGTCAGACTATCTGGCGCATGAAAGGTAAGTATGGGTGTTTCAAACCCTGAACACTATCTTTGGGTGACTTATTATTGATGGCAGAAAAACAATTTCTTTCTGTCATGTCAAACCACCTTATTAACGGACTGCATCATGTTACTGCCATTGCCGGAAGTGTAAAAAATAATGTACGTTTTTACACAAAGATACTGGGTTTGCGTTTCGTAAAAAAAACCATTAATTACGACAGCCCTGATACATGGCACCTTTATTATGGCGATAAAACAGGTAGTCCTGGATCTGCATTAACATTTTTCCCTTTCAAAGGAATATCAAGAGGTCGCTCCGGAAACAGATCCATGAGTTCTGTTTTGTTTTCCATCGGCGAACATTCCATCGAATTCTGGCGAAACAGATTCAAAACTTTTCAGATTGATTACCGTGGTCCTTTTAAAAGATTCAATGAAGAATATTTAACCCTTGAGGATTTTGACGGTATGCCCATAGAGCCCGGTGGTGTGTTGTTTGAAGTAGCCACCTCGGGACCAGGATTTACCGCTGATGAAAGTGTTGAAAACCTGGGAAGCTCATTGCATTTACCCCACTGGCTCGAAAACCAACGCGAGGAAATAGCATCCATGCTGGAACCTCTTGATTAAGGAAAGAGTTTATCGTTTTGCCATAGGATGAAAATCACCTTTCAATCCTGCAGCATTCATATTCCTGATATCATGAACAATTGAAATGCTGGGTCTGGCGCATTCCAGGCCAAATCCTTTACCATCGAGAATGTGCTGATAGCTTACAGTATGCAAATCGGTAAACCCGCCGCTGAATTCAAATTCACTTCCGTCTACCTCAATAGAGCGATATGTAAACTGACCTTTCGATGAAATTTCTTCGGGGAGATCCTTTCTGTCGACACTTAAAAACCAGCGAACCCTTGCCTTTTCAAGCTCAAGAAAGCCGGCAGCCTTATTTTTGGCACTCAGGTGAACGATATTCTGCTGCACATTACCAAAAATCCATGTTAACATATCAAAGAAGTGCACACCAATGTTGGTTGCTATTCCTCCTGATTTTTCCTGGTTGCCTTTCCATGAATAGAAATACCATGAACCCCTGGATGTAATGTAAGTTAAATCAATATCGTGTTTTTTATTTGCCTGACCCTTATCAATTTTCTCTTTAAGCGACAAAACCGCATGATGGTGTCTCAACTGCAGAATATTAAATATTTTCTTGCCGGTTTCTTTTTCAATTTCAGCCAGTGCATTTACATTCCATGGGTTTAATACCAGGGGTTTTTCGCAAATGGCGTGCGCCTGGTTACGGAGGGTCATACGAATATGTGAATCGTGCAAATAATTGGGCGAACAAATGCTCACGTAGTCCATGGTTTTACTGCCAATACGACGCAGCTTATCCATATGCCTGTCAAATCGTTCAGGTTCGGTAAAAAAGTCGGCATCTGGAAAGTAGCCGTCAATGATACCCACACTATCAAAGGGGTCAAGGGCAGCCAGCAGATTATTCCCGGTGTCTTTAATTGCTTTCATGTGTCGCGGAGCAATGTATCCGGCCGCGCCTATAAGTCCAAATTGCACAGGAGTTTTCATCTGTTATTTATTAGATTAAATCTGCTTTGCCGAGCTCGTTTTATCCCATTTTTTTGTAGATAAAATTAACTGTTTAAACAGAAGTAATTCACAATTGTTAATAAATCCTGTTTTTTTCAGGATTAGAAACACTTAAATATGTTATAATTTCGCCTGAAAAGCTCAGTTTAAGCTTGCAAAGGTAACAATTTAAAAATATTACCTTTGCCGGGTTTTTTGGAAAAACATGGATACATATAAATGGTATGCATTATATACCCGGCCTCGTTTTGAAAAAAAGGCTGAAAAAATTATGCATGAAAGGGGAATCAGATGCTATTTGCCAATGATAAGAACGTTAAGACAGTGGAGCGATCGTAAAAAATGGGTCGATCTTCCGCTTTTCAGTTCTTATATTTTTGTTTTTTCGCAAGCTTCTGATTTACACAAAGCATTGAGTGTTCCCGGTGCCATCAGGTTTGTAAGCTTTGAGGGGCGGCCTGTTGAAATCCCGGAGAATCAGATAGAAAATATAAAGTGGATATTATCGGCTGATGTTGTTTCGCAACCACTGGCGGAAAAAATTCCCCAGGGTGCAAAAGTTGAGATCATTAAAGGTCCGTTGCGGGGATTAAGGGCAGAAATGGTTCATTACAATAACAGAAAAAAAATAGTTCTGAGAGTCGATCAGTTGAATCAATCAGTAGAAATTCAGATTCCTGAAAATCATGTAGAACTAGTGGATTAAAAACATTTTCAGGAATAAATTCATGTGAAAAAAAATGCCTGAAGCAATTAAGTGATACACCTAAAAAGCTTCATATGTATCAGTTTACATTTGTATTCTTGTTTTTTATAGAAAATTTCGCAGTACAGATCAATTAGAATTAAAAAGTAGTTACGGAGCAAAAACTTAATGAAGGATAATCAGAAACAGTTCCGGTTTGTTGAAGATGCAGTTTTTACAAGGGGTGTGATTGATATACCCGTAAAGCAGGTTGAAAAACCATTTACACGTATTGAGCAGAGCATCTTTAAGGAAGCCGGTCCTTATGCGTTTGAAATGATCACTTCCTTTGTAAATGTTAATGATCCTTCCACACAGGTATTTTCTACTACATCCATATTCAACATTAATAAAATCGACAGATCTGCAACCCGTGCTGTAGTAAATCTGAGAAGAATCAATGATGTAAGACGGATCAATAAATTTTTTGAAACTATTAATGAAAACATTGCAAAAGATGCTGTTTTTATTGGTTGCGCTGAAACTCTGGAATTAAGACATAGCAGGCTTTTAAATAAATTTCCCGGAATAATTAACCGTTTTTATGTTTTAGGAGATTATATATTTAAACGTGTTTTTCCAAAACTTCCCTTAACCAAAAAGCTGTATTTTGCCTTAACGGGGGGACGTAACCGTATCATTAGCAGGGCCGAAACACTTGGTCGCCTGTATTCATGCGGTTTTGAAGTTTTACACGAAGAAACACACGGATATCTCTTCTACTTTATTGCCCGGAAATTTAAAACCCCTGCTTATGATGATTCACCCTCGTACGGGCCTGTGTTTGGCATGAAACGCACCGGCAAAGATGGTAAGCTTATAAAGGTTTACAAACTTCGAACCATGTATCCTTTCTCTGAATATCTTCAACAGTATGTTTATGAAAAGAATCATCTTGATAAGGGTGGTAAATTTAAAGATGATTTCAGGGTTACATGTTTTGGGAGGTTTGCCCGTAAGTTCTGGATTGATGAGCTTCCAATGCTATATAACTGGCTTAAGGGAGATCTGAAACTGGTCGGAGTAAGACCCCTAAGTAAACAATTTCAAAGCTTATATCCGGAAAGCTTATTAGAGATCCGTCACAACTATCGCCCCGGTCTTGTTCCTCCTTATTATGCAGATATGCCAAAAAATTTTGATGAAATTATTGAATCAGAGAAAAGGTATCTGGAGTCCTATTCCAGATGTGGTTGGTGTACAGATGTTAAATACCTTTTCAGGGCTTTTTTCAATATCGTTTTCAAAAAGGCAAGAAGTAAATAATTGTCCCCCTGGCATTTCGGGATAATCAGGGAAAAAACAGCAATTTAGTGCCCGCCCCCAGAATTACAACAATCAAAACATACTTCACGAACAGTGGCCCCCAGCTTACGGCATATTTACTGGCAAAATATGCACCTGTAGAATTACCCACTGCCAGTACAATCCCGGCCACAATATCAATTTGCCCCTTATATATAAAAACTGCCAGAGCAAACGGTGTAAATATGAGATTGATAAAAACCTTCAATGCATTGGCCTTAACAAGATCATAACCGGCATTGAGCACAAGGGCGCTCAGGAGAAATATTCCCACACCAGCCTGTATAAAACCGCCATAGGCACCTATAAAAAAGAAAATCAAAAACCTTAAAATGTAATTGGATGATAATTCATCGGGATGGGTTCCGTGAAGCCACTTGTGTGGTTTCAAAAACAAGGGTATAAGCATAATAAACAATACTACTCCAACTACAATCTCAACTGCTCTTTCATTCAATTCAAGAACAATTAAAGCACCGGTGATGGATCCGATAATACTGGGAATGGCAACTTTCCAGCCCATCTTTACATCCAGAACCTTCTGCTTCTTGAAATTTAGTGTACTTACAATATTCTGAAAAAAAATACCAATACGGTTGGTTCCATTGGCCACATGAGGAGGAAGGCCTATAAACATAAGGATAGGCAAGCTGATAAGTGAGCCGCTTCCGGCAAGGGTATTGATAATACCGCAAATGATCCCTGCTACTAAAACCAGGACAATGTGTTCCCAGGACATACCTTTTGTTTAAGATGTGCAAACCTAACATTTTTTTCAGATTTTCAACAGCAGATTTATGATCTGAAATAAAAATCTAGACAGGCTTGCCGGAAATTTCATCCTGAACACTATGCTGGATTGCAGAATCTTTCTTTTTAACATACACCCTTCTTAACCAATGAGGTAAAATAATAGCTCCGATAAAAAGATAAGGATAATAACTGATGATTCTCCACATTAAACCCAATGCAGGGGTAAGACCAGCAGGTATAAATTCGCCCAGGAAACCGCTGAAAACAAACTCGGCCACACCACTTCCACCCGGTGTAGGACTGATAAGAAGTATTACCCACATTACCAGTTGCCTTGCATAAATTAACAACTGGTCGCCGCCTGAAACAAAAGCCAGAATGAGGAAATTAACCACAAGAAACCGGCCTGTCCATGAAAAGAAGGTACCGGCAAAAGCTTTTACCCAGAAAATAAAAGGTTTTCCTTTCATTTCGCGCGAGGTAATGATGATCTCATTCCCGGTTTCCGCAGCATTTGTTCGCCATTTTCGCAAAAAGGGCAATTTGAAGATAGTGAGCAGTAGCAACTTGGATCCCCGTGGGTTTATAAAGACTCCGTAAATGATTATGGTCGTTAAAACCAGAATAAAAAGGTAGCCCAGAACAAATATCCCCTGGGTGCCAAACCTTGTATTCAGAAATACATATTCTCCTTCTGTAGTAAAAAGGTATTGTGTCCCCACCAGTATGATCATGAGGGGTACCATAAGGATATAAAACAATTCATCAAGAAAGGCGGTAACAAGAACAATTGCCGTGGTGCGCCCCATACTTACACCTTCCTTGTTTACAATATAAAGGGCTATGGCAGAACCTCCGATAATGGAAGGAGTAATGGCTGAGGCAAATTCCCACAGCATAATTACATCAAAACTTTTTCTCCAGCTTATCTGCCCGTCGGTAAGAACTCTCAACCGGTACATATAGCCTACATCGCGCATAACCATCATCAGAAGGGCCATAAAAATAAAAAAGTAAGATTGCCCCACCCAGTTTATGCCAATAAAAGCATCGCGGTCAAAATTTCGGATCAACAGAAAAGTAGCAACTCCCAGTCCGATAATTATGGGAATAATTATTCTGCGGAACCTGAAATATGATAATACTTTATGATGGCTTTTATCCATAAAAAACAATCAGCTATTTACTGGAATGATCCTTAGAAATATCAGAACGAAAACCTTACTCAAAAAATGCTGACCTGCCTCGTTGTTTGAATTTGCAAATATATATACTTAAAGAGTCAGAAAAATTGAAAGATGACAATTACTAAACTGTAATTGCAGCAAAATGTTGAGTGAAAAATCATAATGAGATAAAAAACTATTTTTCAGGTCATTTTGTCGCTTTTTTGTTGATTTAGCAATCCAAAAGCGCCAATTTGTCTTGTTTTTTTTCAAAAAACCTGATTTTCATAATTGGAATAACTTTTGATTTTCCGGAATTGTGAAAATTTGAATTCAATAAAATTAAACTAAACATAAAAATAGGAGACCCAAATTATGACAATCATCAGATGGCGCACCCAACCCAATCTCGAAAGGTTTATCAATGAAGCTTTCAAAAACCAGGTTGAGGATAACTTTAACGAAAGCCTTGGCAGTCAGCCCGACACCAACATCATGAAATCAAAAGACAATTATATGATTGAAATGGCGGTACCGGGTTTGCAAAAATCAGATTTCAGTATTAAAGCAGAAAAAGATGTTTTAAGCATTTCTTACGAACCTGCAAAAGAAAATAATGATGAAAACAGCAATATAACATGGCTGAGAAGAGAATACAAACAGGAAGCTTTTTCCAGACATTTTACGCTGCCCGAAACCTGCGATATTGATAAAATTTCAGCCGGGTATGAAAATGGCATTCTGAAAGTATTCATTCCTTTTGAAGATCCTGAAAAAACAAAAATAACCAAATCAATAAGCATAAACTAATTGCCTGGTTTATGCCGGATGTTCATGAAAAAGACCCTCAGGGGTCTTTTTTTTATATACCATGCTTAAAACATGCTTAACCTGAACATAATTTTGGATTTAAGTTTGTACTTTTGCCTCAAAAAATCACCCTTAAAACCAACTAATCAGTATGCTGACAAAACTTTCTGATTTACATCAGATGGCACGAGCCCGAGCCAAAAAGAAACTTGTGCTGGCCGCTGCACACGATCAAAATGCCCTTGAAGCTGTTGTTAACGCATTTGAAAACGGTATTGTTGATGTTGTTTTAATTGGAGACAAGCCCCTGATAGAGGAAATCTGCCGGAAAGCAGATCTTGACATTTCGGCCTTTGTGCTTTTGCACGAACCTGATAATAACAGGGCGGCGGAACTTTCAGTTAAAATGGTATCTGAAAAAAAAGCAGATATATTAATGAAAGGGCACCTTGGCACATCCAGCCTGTTACGTGCAGTATTGAACAAAGAATGGGGTCTCAGAAGCGGTGAGCTCCTCTCCCACCTGGCACTATTCGAAATGCCTGCATATCATAAGATTATTGCCCTTACCGATGCAGCTATGAACATTACCCCTGATCTGAAAGGAAAGGTTTCCATTATCAAAAATGCTGTCAATTATTTGATAAAACTAGGAATAAACCAACCCAAAGTAGCTGTGTTGAGTGCTGTTGAAACTGTAAACCCCGACATGAAATCTTCGATGGAAGCCGCAGCCCTGGCAAAAATGGCCGAAAGGGGTCAAATCTCCGGTTGCATAATCGACGGCCCCTTCGCTTTTGACAATGCAATCAGTAAAAAAAGCGCGGAACTCAAAAAGATCAATAGTCCCGTTGCCGGTGATGCCGATCTGCTGGTCGGTGATGATCTGGATGTTTCCAATGCGCTTTACAAATCATTCATATATTTTGCCCAGGCAAAAGGTGCTGCCATTATTGTAGGAGCTACAGCTCCTATTGTACTAACAAGTCGTGCTGACAGTGATGAAACCAAGCTTAACAGTATTGCCCTGGCCGCCGCGATCAATTGATTTATCTAAACCCTTATTTATCAAAACATGGAAGAAGAACTGTTATTGGCCATAAATCCCGGCTCAACCACAACAAAAATTGCTGTTTTCAGAAATACCCGGGAAATGTTCCTGAAAACGATCAGGCATTCCTGTGAAGACATAGAAAAATTTGAAAAAATCACCGATCAGTATGAATTTCGCAGGGATATTATTCTGAAAGAACTAAAGGATGCCGAAATAGTAATTGAAAATATACAAGTCGTTGTAGGTCGCGGTGGTTTGGTAAAACCCATCAAATCGGGCGTATACGAAATGAACGATGCACTCATTAACGACCTTAAAGTAGGAGTTTTAGGACAACATGCCAGCAATCTGGGGGGGCTCATTGCCCATGAAATTGCACAATCGTTGCCCGAAGCCCGGGCTTTTATAGCCGACCCTGTGGTGGTTGATGAACTTGATGATATTGCAAGAATTTCCGGTCATCCGGAAATTGAAAGAATATCCATTTTTCATGCCCTGAACCAAAAGGCCATTGCTCGCCAGCATGCCCGCGCTGTGGCACAAACCTATGAAGCTCTGAATCTTATTGTTGCTCACCTGGGAGGTGGGATCAGTGTGGGCGCCCACTACCAGGGACGCGTAATTGATGTAAATCAGGCGCTTGACGGCGACGGACCCTTCTCTCCCGAGCGAAGCGGAAGCCTTCCGGTGGGTGCGTTGGTAAAACTTTGTTTCAGCGGAAAATATACTGAAAAGCAAATTAAGAAAATGATTACCGGTCGCGGTGGACTGGTAGCCTACCTGGGTACAAATGATGCATATGAAGTTGAAAAAATAGCTCTTTCAGGTGATGAAAAGGCAAAACTTATTTACGATGCAATGGCATACCAGGTGGCTAAGGAGATTGGAGCCATGTCAACAGTTTTAAAAGGTGATGTGGACGCCATACTGTTAACCGGCGGTATTGCATATGGCAAACCCTTTGTTGACCGGCTTACGGAGCGAATCAGGCACATTTCACCGGTATATGTATACCCCGGTGAAGATGAAATGCGTGCCCTGGCCATGAATGGACTAATGGTTATGAAAGGGGAAACAGAGCCCCTGGTTTATGAATAGGAATATTTAACTCTAATAAAAAAACCGGTAATCAATTGGTTTACCGGTTTTTTTTTATTGATCCCACCGGGCTTCAGATTGCCATTCTGTAAAATAAACAACCAGGTTTGCCTCACTTTTCCACCGTGTGTAATAAATTTTAATATCTGCTTCGGATTGCCATTCTGTAAAATACCAAATCCCCGACCGGGGTTTGGCACTGGATTTCCATTTTGTTTTATAGGCTATAACATGGGCCTCCGACTTCCATTCTGTAACATAAACAAGATAGTCAGCTTCTGATTTCCATTCGGTTACATATATCTTTTGAGTAAAAGCAGAACCAGCGGAAACCAATAACAGGAATACCGTAAGGAAAATTGCTTTTTTTGAAAACCGGATATTTGTCATACATCAAAGTTTACTAATTGGCATCTGGAGCATTTTGAGCACCGTTAAAGGCCGGAATTCTCATTACAAACCTTGTTCCTTCATTCTCCTTCGAATCAAACGAAATATGGCCGTTAAAACTCTCTATGATGCTTTTTACCATTGCAAGCCCCAATCCCATTCCTGCATTTTTAGTGGTAAAATAAGGCTGAAAGATATTTTTCTTCAGATCATCCGGAATACCACAACCAAAATCCTGTACCTCAAGGCGGTAGTAATTTTCCTCTTTTTCACAATGAATATGAATTTTAGCCCTCTGGTTTTTGTCGTATGCCTGAATTGCGTTTTTGATGAGGTTATTGAACACCCTCAGCAGTTGTTTCCGGTCAGCTGATATCTTCAGATCTTTGTGATTTACAGGCAGGGAAGCATCGATATCAACGTTATCAAATCCTTTATACAAATCAACTACTTCGGGTATAAACTTATGCAGATCAATTTCCTCATTTTGGGTTACGGGCATTTTCGCAAAATCAGAAAACTCAGCTGCAATCACTGCAAGACTGTCTATTTGTTCAACCATTGTTTTGGTAAAGCGATCCAGTCTTTCCTCCCAGTCCTCAGTGCGATCTTTCCAGGCTCTTTGGAGGTATTGGACATTAAGCCGCATGGGAGTCAGAGGATTTTTTATTTCATGTGCAACCTGCTTGGCCATTTCTCTCCATGCCGATTCGCGTTCGCTGCGGGCAAGCAACTCGGCACTTACCGAAAGCTCATCTATCATCCGGTTGTACTCGCTGATCAATTGCCCGATTTCGTCTTCCCTGTCCCATTCAATCTTTTTGTTGGTTTTGCCAAAGCTTACCCTTGAAATACTGTTTCTTATAAGCTGAAGCGGACGTGTAACATAATTTGAAATGAAAAATGCAATGATCACCGACAACAACAGCAATAAGAGATAGATATTGATAAATGCCACCAGAAAATATGAAATTTCATTACGAAGCTCACTTTGCTGGGCAAAATACGGAAGGTTAATGTAGGCGATAAGATCTCCGGCCAGGTTTCTTAACGGAACATAGGTGGAGATATATTCAAGATTACCGATCCTTTCGTTGTGTATGAAAAGACTTTTTCTGCTGATTTTTAGGTGGTTATATGCCACCGGATCAATAACCGGCGATATGAGGCCCTCTTCAAATACACGGGGACGCGATGATGCCAGTAAATCACCACGAGGATTAAAGAGATTAATATCCGTAAAGAAAACATGAGAAAGCCGCATCAGAACCTGATTGAGGTATTCTTCATATGATGAATCAAGGTAGGGTTCATCTGCGAGCAGGTTTTCCATCTCAATAAGAACTCCATGAGCCTTTTCGTTAATGATAGCCTCGTTTTTGTTTTTATAGATATTAAAGATAAACCATGCCGAAGCACTTCCTATGGAAACCACTGATACCAGCACAATACCGATAATAGAAAACTGCAGCCTTTTCTTGAAGTTCAGAGAAAACCTGAATTCGTTATTGATTTGAAGAACCGACATCCAGATGATAATGCTGAATAGAAAGAAAACGATAAAAAGGTATGAAAAGGGTGCAATTCTTTCCAGCATGGATTCTTTGGGTTTACTTACCATGATCCGGGTGTTCTCATCACGATTATACATAAGATGATTGTAGCCGTCAGCATCAAAATAAACAAAGGTATCATCTCCGGCATTATAGGCTGTGGCATTGATACTGAAGAAATAAGGCCCGTATTTCAGGGTCATGATATCATCTTTGTAAATTGCGTAAGAATAATTGCCGATATTCCGGCTAATATCTATCTGCTCATCTACCAGCAACTCAGGAAATCCAAGTTCGCGGGGAATAAATCTTGCTTCAAACTCAATAAATAAGCGGTAAAGAATACTGCCATCCGATTCTGAAAGAACCGGTATAATAGATATGTATGAGTTTCTGCCAGTATTGTTATCAAGGTAAATGAAATGATTACTCAGGGTTTGCTTTCCAAACTCATCAATAAGAAAATCAAAGTAGTAGAAGCAATCCAGCTCAGCATCAAAAGACGGAAAAAACAGCACTTCACGAGAGGCACAAGTGGTAAGCTGGATATCGTATTTTGCCCAAAAACCTGAAAAGTACTCTGCTTTCAGATACTCCAGTATTCCTTCCTCGTTATAGGGATCCCGCTTTACAAAATCAAAGAGAACAGTATCATTAAACAGGTCCTTTTCAAAATCGGTAAAAAGAAACTCTGCAACGGGGTCTTGTTCAGATGACAGTCTTATGGCAACATTTTGTCTTTTCGCGTTTTCTTTTTCATGATTAAAGATCTGCAAGCCCAGGGTTGCAATCATGGAAAAAAGAAAGAAAGAAATAATCAACCGGGTAAACGACAGGCTTACATGCGTGGACCGTCGTTTGAAAAAATATAAGAACGACGTTGCAAATAATAGCATCCATAGCGTAAAATACTCGTTGCCTGCAAAATAAAATACAATGGATGCAACCAAAGCCGAAATTGCAAATAAAATCAGTTTTTCATTCCTGTTTGAAATATACCGGTTGACAAGGTGAAAAACTGTATTGCTCAGAAAGTAATAAGAAGTAAAGAATAAACTGATGATCAGAAAACCCAGTATATTATAAATATCAGGTGAGAAAATAAAATTCACATTCAGGCTCAATCTGGAATTTATAACCAGATCCTGCAAGGAAATTATCAGCATGTAGGCCGCAAAGGCAAGAAAAAGCAACAGCAAAAATGATAAACCTGTTTTTAAAACCAATCCGGAATTCTCAGGCAGGTAAATCCTGCTCCTGTGGGCAAAAAGTATAAAAAGAAATACGGTAATAAATAAAACATTCAAAATGAGGTCGCCCAATGAGGGCAGCATGTAACTGGTAGCATAATGACCGGCCGAAAACAGATCACCCTGATAAAAACAGCGGGGTATCTGAACGTAAAACATGGCAACTCTGATTATTGTAAGTGCTGCAAATAACAACAACACACCTTGCCATACCTCCCTTTTTTTCAACTTATAGAGAAAAGCATTGTAAAGCAGGATCAGCAACAGCACCAAAACTGCAAGACTGAAAAAAACAGATACCAGCCAGAATCCACTGCGGATATAGGATTTATCCTGATCTTCGGGAACCAGAAGCGAGAAGGCAAAATTTCCATCCTGATCAAAAACGGAAAAATTCTCAAGAGGCTGAGAAGAAATCCGGACAAAATCAGGCATATCATAATCTTCCTGAAAAGTATTAACCAGGAAACGATTTTTATACCTGAAGTCATTTTTAACCAGTGATGCTACCCAAACCCTGTAATCATTCTGTATCCGGGAAACGGCATAGTACCAGCCATTGGTCATATGGTTTATTCCCCTGGTTTCAGCAGGAAGGTTATTATGGTGAACAGGTAATGCATTGTGCGACAGGAATAAAACAGAATCGCCGCGGGTAATAAAAACAACCTCACCCTGATCATAATATTTTTGGTTCAGACTTTCAACCCATTGCTGATTGGCAAAAAACAATTCACCCGATTGCTCGAAAGAAAGATGTACTTCATCCAAAGTGCGGATGGCCTGCATTTCTCTTTGAAGAAACTGTTTTTGGAATTTTTCAGTAATAGTAAAAAAATCATACTCCCTGTTTTTCAGCTCAAAACTGAGCCATGAAAGAATCAAAGCCACTACCAGTAATAAGGAAATTACGATATTTTTTTTTCTTAAAAGCATCCTTATAAGCCTGACTCAAAGTTATGATTGTTTGCGAAAAACGTATATCTGGCTCGAATACGGCCGTGAACCCAACAGAGCTTGTAAATTGGAATAAAATCCTATTACCGGTGCTTTTAACATTCCGGCCATTCCGCTGTTTTTATTTTTCTCGGTAAGCATAGAAACATAAAAGGAGTCGAATACAAGCGGGTATTTCTTCTCAAAGATAAATCCATTTTCTTCAAAAAGCATTGTAAGGGTTTTTGTTTCAAAATGATTGAGATGCCTGGGCAAATCCCATGCAGCCCATTTAAATCCATAGTGTTTTGCATCAAAAGATTTGTATTCCGGTATTGCAACAACAATTGCACCATTTTCACCCAAAATACCTGAAAACATCTGAACCTTGGTTTCCAGATCGGGAATGTGTTCAAGAACATGCCACAGGGTAACAATATCAAATCTGTTTTGGTAAGGGTCTGTTAAAAGTTCAGTATCTTTTGAAAGAACGCTAACACCTTTTTGTTTTGCCCTGTTTCGGGCCTCCTCATCAGGCTCATAACCTACGCACACGGCCCCTTTGTTTTGCAAATACAGGAGCAAATCGCCGGTGGCACACCCGTAATCCAGTATGTTATATCTTTTATTTTGGGTTATTTTTTTGATAATCAGCGACTTTCGGCTCAACATAAAACGTTTTACGATACCATAAACCTTTTC
>JAHYJP010000268.1 GCA_019429055.1 Bacteroidales bacterium | reverse complement strand
CACAACCACCTGTAGATGCGGCATCAGCAAGCCAGTCATCAAAAGCTGTATTAACAGCATCCTGCGTCATGCATTCTGTGCCGGTATAATCTGCAGGTAGGGTAAGATCTACAAGCGGGGCATCGGGTATGGTGAAAGTTCTTGCTTCTTGAACAAAAAGATCCTCCTCACCATCACAATTACTGGTTACAGTCCAGGTGACTACAACTGAGCCGCCGCAAAACGGTGGTGCATCCAAGGGAGAGTCGATTGTCAGGTTACCGTTGCAGCCACCTTGATAGGATGCGCCGTTGACAAATTCGGTGTATGCTGCATCGACATCTTCCTGCGTCATACAGGTGGTGCCGGTAAAATGAACTGGGACTTTAAGGGAAATTGGATCTTCCTGAGCCATCACAATGGGTATAAACCACATCAAAAGCCCGAAAGCAATCACAAGTTTTTCAGGAATGAAATATAAGGATTTCAATACAAGGGTAGGGTAATGTTTTTTCATAAGTACCTCCTTTTCTTTTGAGAAAAGAAATGTGCCCGACAGCACATTTTTGTGAGTTTAAGGAACGGTTTTCCTTAAGTGTACCCGTAAATGTACATCTAATAATATGGCCTTTCAATAGGCATTTACCCTTAATTTGTCTATTAGTAAATACATAACATAAAAATATTTATCATCATGGTTTTTACGTATGGTTTTCTCGCCCTGAAACAACAAAAATGGTCCTGATACCAGGGAGTAAAATCCGCTATATTGTCAGATAAGGAAATACAATCCATTTACTCATAAGTGTTTTTCTCGTCTCCCGCAGAACCCTTAGTATAATTTCTGAATATTTTTTTAAATTGAAAGTAAAAGAAAAGATCAGAAAACGTCAGAAATCAGAAAACTTTTCAATCACTTATATTTTTATTTTTATCGACGAACAAATATATTTATACGTTTATTGGGCGCATATATAAAACGGGACAAAGCCTTCAACAGTTTATTGATGAGATTATAAGCAGAAGTGCAACAGGATGGGTGAAAAAGAAAATAAAAAAAGGCCCTATGCTTTAAAACAAAAGACCTTGTATTTATGATGGTGGGCGATACCAGTTTGTTCGCCTTTGGCTCACCGCTCAGGCAAAGCCCGGATAATCAAAGTTATTTTGTGCCAAACAAAAATGATTGAAAATATTTTGAAAAAATTATTGTTAAAAAGAAAATTTGGATTACATTTGCACTCGCAAAAGCAAAGGGCGATTAGCTCAGTTGGTTTAGAGCACCTGCCTTACAAGCAGGGGGTCACTAGTTCGAATCTAGTATCGCCCACTTAAAAAAGGTTACAACTGCAACAGGTTGTAACCTTTTTTTTTTGAATTATCCTGCCTGGAGTTTTTCCAAACAAAATATAATTTTACCATATTCAAATACATTAGCAGCATTTACATTTTTTATTATCTTAGCCCAAAAATCCAACCCACTATGGCCAAAACTGATGCCCGCATCCTTATCATTGATGACGATGAAGATGTATTGCTTGCTGCAAAGCTTTACCTGAAACAGCATTTTAAAACAGTAAACACCGACAACGACCCCAACAACATCCCCATGCTGCTCAAAAATCAGAACTACGATCTGATTTTGCTCGATATGAATTTTTCGCGCGATGCCACAAGCGGACAGGAGGGATTCTACTGGCTTAACAAAATACTGGAGATGGATCCGACCATTGCGGTTGTGCTTATTACCGCTTACGGAGACATTGAGCTTGCGGTACAGGGGATTAAAGAAGGTGCCACCAATTTCCTGCTTAAGCCCTGGGATAACAAAAAGCTTCTGGCCACCATTGACACCACCCTCGAAGTAAACCGCTCCAAAAAGGAAGTTTTCGATCTGAAATCGAAACAAAAATTCCTGATGGAGCAGGGCGACCAGCCCTTCAGCCAGATCATCGGCCAGTCGGATCCCATGCTCAGCGTGCTTACCACCGTTCAGAAGGTAGCCCGCACCGATGCCAACATTCTTATACTCGGTGAAAATGGTACAGGAAAGGAAGTGATTGCCCGTGCTGTGCACCGTGCATCGCCGCGCAAAGATGAAGTGTTTATCAGTGTTGACCTGGGTGCCATCAGTGAATCTCTTTTTGAAAGCGAACTTTTCGGATATAAAAAGGGAGCCTTTACCGATGCCAAGGAAGATCGTGCCGGCCGTTTTGAGGCTGCCAACAAGGGCACTATTTTCCTGGATGAGATTGGTAATCTTAGCATGCCGTTGCAGTCAAAACTTCTCAGTGTTCTGCAAAACCGCAAGGTGGTAAGGCTTGGTTCTGTAAAGGAGGTTCCCGTGGATGTGCGCCTGGTATGCGCCACCAACATGCCGCTCTACCAGATGGTTGAAGAGGGAAAATTCCGCCAGGACCTGATGTACCGCATCAATACCGTGGAAATTCACCTTCCGCCACTGCGCGATCGTGTGGAAGACATCCCGCTGCTGGTAAATCACTTCCTGGATATGTATTGCAAAAAATACAAAATGCCCATGAAACGCCTGCATGCTTCCACCCTCAAAAGGCTTGAAAAGCATCACTGGCCGGGCAATATCAGGGAACTACAGCATGCTGTGGAAAGGGCAGTTATAATGAGTGAATCCAATGTGCTGCAACCCAACGATTTCTTCCTCTCCACACAGGAAAAACAGGAAACCGATAAGGTGGTTACCACCAATACAAACCTGGAAGCCACTGAAAAAATGCTCATCAGCAAAGTAATTGACAAACATGGCGGCAACATCAGCAAAGCTGCCAAAGAACTGGGCATAACAAGAGCATCATTATACAGAAGGATTGAAAAGTATGAGCTTTAAAAATTTTCGCTTCAATGTGGTAATGCGCATATTGCTCATTGTGGCCTCAGTTATTATCCTTAACTCCATTGTAAGAAAGGAGGAATTCATTATCAGCAGCATCATACTGATTGCCCTGATAATTCTGCAGATTGCCAGTCTTGTAAAATATGTTGAACGCACCAACAAACGCCTGACCACCTTTCTCGAATCTATCAGGCACAGCGATTTTGTATCTACCTTTTCGGATCACGGGCTTGGGAAAAGTTTTGATGACCTCAACAGTGCATTTAATGATGTTATCAATGAGTTCAAAAAAACCAGGGCTGCCAAGGAAGAGCATTTCAACTACCTGCAAACGGTGGTTCAGCATATCAGCATTGGCGTAATTGTATTTCAACAGAACGGCAAGGTAGATATCTTCAATAATGCAGCCAAGCGATTACTTGGACTACCCGGCATCCGGCTGATATCGGAGCTGGAAAATGTTGACAAGAATCTGGCCGATACACTTAAAGTAATGAAAGCAGGCGACCGGAACCTGATAAAGGTATTCGTTGAAAATGAGTTAATGCAGCTTTCTGTCAGAGCAACCGGGTTTCGTATGAGAGGCGAAGATTTTATTCTTGTTTCCTTACAGAATATCCACAGCGAACTGGAAGCCAAAGAGATGGACTCATGGCAGAAACTCATCAGAGTGCTTACCCACGAGATCATGAACTCCATAACGCCCATAGTTTCCCTTTCGGGAACCGTTAAAGAAATCCTCATAAATGAAGAAACCCTCGAATTGAATAAAGAGATTGACGATGATGATGTGGAAAGTATTCTGGGAGCCCTCAATACCATCGAAAAGCGCAGCCAGGGATTATTGAATTTTGTGCAGGTTTACCGCAATCTTACACGTATTCCCA
>JAHYJP010000267.1 GCA_019429055.1 Bacteroidales bacterium | reverse complement strand
CCACGAAGGCACGAATGTTTTATTAGTGAATTCGTGCCTTCGTGGCTATATTACATCTTGTAGCGGCAGCATATTATTCAGGCTTCTACCCACTTCATCCACATCCTCTGATCGATAATGGGTATTTGGTTTTGCTTGCACACTTTCATGGTATGGCCGGTGCCGCCGGAAAGGGGGTTTAGAGTTTATAGTTTAGAGTTTAGAGTTGGGGGTTTATTCGCTTCGCTCATGAGCTCGCTTCGCTCGGTTGAGACTGTCTTAATTGAATTTCTGAAGTTTATTTTTAATTCGGTGTTATTTTAGAGTCGTCATCATCATTATCTGTTAAAAAGGGTTTGTTGAGAGCGGGTGGTTTGTTGATTTGATGAAGAGCTGCTTATCCTTCACCTCCCTTCCTTCCAGCTTTAAGCACCCCAAACCCAACACCCAATACCACCTACCCAAACATCACACATAATCAATTACATTTTTCTGGAGGTAAAATTCAACTTTTTTACAATTATTTGGAGGTAAAATATAACTTTGCAACAATTTATTGGAGGTAACAAGTATTTTAAACTATATAAAGATGATAAAAAGAAAGTTGTATTCCGATTTATTGCGCTGGAAAAACAGCCATCGCCGTAAGCCATTGCTTTTGCAGGGGGCGCGACAGGTAGGAAAAACATTTCTGGTAAGCGAATTTGGCAAAAACGAATACAACCATTTCATTTACCTTAACTTTGAGCAAAACCCCAGACTAAGCACCCTTTTTGATGATGAACTCGATCCGGCAATTATCATTCAGAACCTTAGTTTATTTGTCGGCCAGAAGATAACATCTGAAAGTACCCTTATTTTTTTTGATGAAATACAGGTTGCTGAGAAAGCACTGAAAAGTCTTAAATACTTTAATGAAAAAGCACCTGAATATCACATCATTGCAGCCGGCTCACTGCTCGGGGTAAGCATAGGAAAGAGTATCAGCTTCCCGGTGGGGAAAGTTAATTTCATGCATATGCACCCGGTATCATTTGTGGAATACCTGGAAGCTTTGGGCGAATCGCTCATACTGAATGAATATCATGATTTTCACAAGATGGAAAAGATACCGGATATAGTACATGAGAAACTTCTGCGCCATCTGAAGATTTACCTGTTTTTGGGTGGAATGCCCGAAGTTGTGTTTGAGTATCTTAACCGGGAAAACATCGAAACAGCCCGCGAAATTCAAATCGAGATCATTGAAGCTTTTTCACGCGATTTCTCAAAGTATGCTGATAACACTCTGGCACTAAAGAATACAGAAGTGTGGGAATCAATTCCATGGCAGCTTGCCAGAGAGAATAAGAAATTTCAATACACTGCCATAAAAGGAAATGCCCGGTCTAATACACATAAGCTTGCTATTGAATGGCTTAAGAGTGCCGGACTCATCTATCAGGTTAACCAGATCAGCACACCAAAACTACCTCTTTCAGGATACGCCAATAGTTCAATTTTCAAGATTTACATGATGGATTGTGGTTTGCTTGGTGCCCTGCTGAATATCCAGCCGGCTGTCATTATTGATCCCATTGCCATTTTCCAGGAATATAATGGTGCTTTTACCGAAAACTTTGTTGCCACGCAACTTGCTCTTAATAGCCGGGAACTTTATTACTGGACATCCCGTAGTGATGCAGAAGTTGATTTTATCATTGGAAAAAACAATAAAGTAATTCCTGTGGAAGTGAAAAGTGGGCTAAGCCGTAAGAAAAACAGTCTGTTATCATACAACGAAAAATACCAACCCGAAACATTATACCGCCTGTCGCCCCGCAATTTCGAGAAACAAAGCAATTTTATCAACCTGCCGTTGTATAGTGTAAACTTTTTTAATGAATGATTTGTGGGCCGCTCTCCCGATAAAATGCTTCATCCAACCTATCAATCACATCTTTTGGCGGCATGGCAGTATAAATGCCTGTGTTACTTCCATCGCGGATGCCACGAAGGAAAAGATAGATGACACCACCAAAGTGCTTCTCATACTTAAAACCAGGGATACGGCTTTCCTTTCATGGCTGCATCCACGAGCCATGCAATAAACTCGGTCAAACCAAAAGGTAGATGTAAAAAGAGTTTCTACTATTTTTTTGTGCCGTGGTATTTCTATTATTTGATGTTGTGGGAATTTTATTAATTAATGCTATTCTGCTGTTGTTTAAGGTTTTAATTTTATAAATATAGTGCATGCGTTATTTTAACTTTCTTAATGTACTTAATCATATTTATCCTTCAAAAATGCTTAAGTAGGTTTGGAATACGAAAATCCGGTTACGGCTCTGTCCTGTCATCTCTGTCAGGATTTTATGTTCTCCCATCAGTGCTACCAGATCATTTGCCGCTTTATAACTTATTTTACATATTTTTGCGGCTTGCTCCACGGTAACAAAAGGATTATGAAACAATGCCTGTAAAAGCGCGATAGCGGTATGGCTTCTCCTTCCAAATTTCTTCATAATCATGGTCTCTAAATCGCTTTTTAACTTCAAAACATCTGAGAGTGTTTGTACTGCCACTGCTGCTGTTTGCTCAATACCGGCAAGAAAATACTTAAGCCACTGTTTCATATCATTCTTTGTTCTCACAAAGGTCAGATTATCGTAGTACAAGGACTTGTTTTTCTCAAAGAATATGGAGAGATATAACAGTGGTTTATCCAGTATTTTTTCACTTACAAGAAACAAGGTAATCAACAAACGACCAATCCTTCCGTTTCCATCGAGAAAAGGGTGAATGGTTTCAAACTGATAATGCGCTATTGCAATACGAATAATTACCGGAACAGGAATGTCTTTGTTGTGGATGAATTGTTCCAGATCGCCCATAAGCTCCGGAACATATTTGTGATGGGGTGGAATAAAAACTGCATCGTTTAGTGTATTCCCTCCAATCCAGTTCTGGCTGTTTCGGAATTCACCAGGCAATTTGTTTGCTCCCCTTACACTATCCAGTAAAAGTGCATGTGTTTTTTTCAGCAAACGCGACGATATAGGCAAAGTCTGCAGTTCATCTATGGCTGAATTCAGAGCTGTTATGTAATTGTTTACCTCTTTCCAGTCGTTACGCCTTTCGGGTTTGATTTCTTCCTGCGGAAGTAAAGCTTCGTTGATATTAGTTCTGGTACCTTCAATACGGCTTGAAACAACCGCTTCTTTCGCAACGTGAAGCTGAATAAACAAATCTATGTTGGGTACCAACCTGGCAAACGAGTTTAATTCTCCCAGCTTTACCGCTGCTTTCTCAATTAACTGGTTGATTACAGCATCTTTCCATACCCATTGGTCATTGATGGGTGAGGGTACAAAATATTGATAGTTGTAGCCTTTTTCGAAGTGTCCTGCTTTGTATTTTTCTAGTTCAATCATATTGTAAAACTACAATAAAAAATCATTTATTTTACTTTTACCGCAAAAAGTAAAATAACAAAGATCTTATTTTACTTTCAATAATTCAGCAGGACAGTCATAGTCAGGGCTGCAATAATCTATGTCTTTCTGGTGCGAATTAAACTCAAAAATGTTCACAAAAACCCCCACCCCACCCTCCCCACTCCACCTCACCTCCACTTCCGGCTCAAATCCAATCCCATCAAACTCCACCACCAAATCCGCTGAATCAGGAATTTCCTTTTGCGGGGATTTGTTTTTGCTGATGGTTACGATGTGCAGGGCGGGTTTATAGTAATGATGTAACCCACCGGCTTCACAGATTAGGGGTGTTTCGGCGGGGATTT
>JAHYJP010000266.1 GCA_019429055.1 Bacteroidales bacterium | reverse complement strand
TATTGCCCAACTGTCTGGTATGGATTTACGGAATAAGGAAGTAATTGACATAGGATGCGGGACAGGCATTATTTCATTTCTTGCTCTTGAATTGGGGGCCAAAAAAGTTACTTGCGGAGATATCTCGGAATATATGCTGAAGCTGGCCGAAGAAAATTCTAAAACGGCTGGTTATGATTCAGCCCGCATTAGTTTCTGTAAGCTGGATGCCGAATCCTTACCATTTGATGATAATAGTTTTGACACTGTGATAACCGGGATGTCTTTTGGATTATTTCCTGATCAGGAAAAAGCAGTCCGTGAGATGTTCCGTGTTTTAAAATCAGGCGGGTCACAGATGATGTGATTATTGGATACGGGAAGAAACCAGAATGAGCGGCAGGGGCGTTGCATGCAACACCCCTGCTTTATATTTATGAAGTACATATTCCTTATAGCTGTATTTAATGCATTATTGTTCATCGTCCTGTTGTTTCAGAAAAAACAAAGGGCACTCCATGATAACATACTGATTTGTTGGTTAACATACCTGGGATTATATATCTGTGTCTATACCTTCTATTCGCATGAATTATTTACCAATTATAAATTACTTTCAATAAGCCTGATTTCCCTTTTGATGCTGCACGGGCCGTTTTTGTATTTCTATATTCAAACCCTTGTCTCAAACAGACAAAGATTGTTAGTGAGAGACCTTCTCCATATAATCCCGTTTATTCTTTTCAATTTATATATCCTTATTTCTTCATTCCTTCCTGCTGTATCAGAAAAACTAAATATTGAAAGACTGGCAAGGGAATTCGACCCTCCATTCTTGTTTCTGTTTTTCCTGATACTGACAGCCCTTTCAGGGACAGTATATTTTGTCCTGACAATAAAGCTATTCAGAAACCTTGATATAAGGATTTTCAATAATTACTCGTATTCGGCTGAACTGGACCTGAGTTGGCTCAGGTGGCTTGTTTTTATTTTTGGTGTAATTTGGACAGTCCTGATAACTGTCACTGTAATTCATCATGTTTTTAAGCTGTTCTCAATGATTTTCTGTACAGATGGCTTATTCCTCTCACTATCTGTTTTTGTCATCCTTATCGGGTATTTTGGATTGAAGCAGAAAGTAATATTCTCTTCTGAAGATGTGTTGGTTTCCAGAGATCGTTTAAAACCTTCAGCAAAATATGCCGGTTCGAGACTTACTGAATCGGAGGCGGAACTGTATGCAGAAAAACTGACTGATTACATGAAGTCATCGAGACCATATTTAAATCCAGAGCTCACCCTTTCACAACTAGCTGGCGAATTAGGTATTTCAAGCCATATCCTTTCACAAGTAATAAATGAAAAGCTGGGCATTAATTTTTTTGATCTGATAAACGATTATCGGGTGGAGTCATTTAAAGAAAAAATAGTCGATCCCAAATATGGGAATTTTTCTTTGCTGGGTATTGCGCTTGAATGTGGATTTAATTCAAAGTCGGCTTTTAACAGAATCTTTAAACTTAAAACAGGCTTTACACCATCGCAATATAAAAATACTTTATAATCAAAGACACAGGAGCCCGATATCTTAATTTCGTCTGTCCTGTTTTATAAAAGAAGACCTGTTGTTCAGGACTGATATGTCCTGATTTATAACATTGGACGATTTCCTTAATTCTACCAAGTATTTTTGACTCGATTTGAATTTAATCGGAATTCTAATTATTAACTAAAACTTCATAAAATGAAAACACTTGTAACAAAAAACTTTAAAAGTAAGCTTAACAGAATGGGAGTAAAAAGGATATTCCTTGCTCCCTTATTCATCCTTTCTCTGTTGATTCTTTCAACAAATGTAACTTTTGCCCATTGCGACCCAATGGATGGTCCATTAGTAAAAGAAGCAAAGATTGCTCTTGAGAGAAACAATATGAATTATGTTCTTAAATGGGTCCTGCCACAATATGAAACTGAAATAAAAGATGCTTTCATACTTACAATGAAAGTAAGGAATCTGAGCTCTGATGCCAGGAACCTGGCTGACAAGTATTTCTTTGAAACAGTGGTAAGAGTTCACAGAAGCGGAGAAGGTGTGCCTTTTACGGGAATAAAACCATCTGGAACACCAGTTGATGAAAAAATCGTGGCTGCGGATAAATCGATTGAAACCGGGACCTTATCCCCACTTAAAGGTTTTGTCACCAAAGAAATGCTACCTGAACTGGAAGTTCGCTTTAATAAAGTAATGTCTCTAAAAGGGTTTGATGTGAATAATGTAAAAGCCGGAAGAGAATACATTGAGGCCTATGTACAATTCTTTAAGTTTGCCGAAGGTGAAGAAGAGGGGCATGTTCATCAGGAGTCACATAATTAATAATTCACCCAGTAATAAAGATTTATGGGCATCTCTAAAAACTCATTGTTGATATATATGCCTGGTTGTTAATAACATAAAGTTGATTTTATGGAGTATGTTTTATATCTTGGCAAGAAAAGCACGAGATGAAAAATATAAATGATTTAGGCCTGTTTGATGACCATTTTTTAATGGAAAAGCTTACTAAGCTTGGTGATCCGCTGCGAAAATTGGATAAATTTATTAACTGGAAAATATTTGAATCTCCTATAAATGAGGCATTTAAGAATGAGGATAGAGATTTATCGAAAGGAGGCCGCCCCCCATTCAACCGATTGATATTGTTCAAAGCCCTTATCATTCAGAGTCTGTATAATCTTTCTGATGATCAGTTGGAATACCAAATTGTTGACCGGGCAAGCTTTAAACGATTTTTGGAATTGAAGAAAAGTGACAAAGTGCCTGACAGCAAAACATTTTGGTTATTCCGGGAGCAGCTTATAGAAAAAGGAGTGATCCTGGGTTTGTTCAAAATCTTCAATGAAACCCTTGATGCGGCAGGAGTTTTATCCCATCAGGGAAAGATGGTAGATGCCAGCTTTGTCGAGGCTCCACGCCAACGAAATACCCGAGAAGAGAACAAGCATATTAAAGAGACAGGGACGGCGCCAGCGGAGTGGAAAGTGAAGCCCCATAAATTAGCACAGAAAGATATTGATGCCAGATGGACCAAGAAAAACAACAATACTTTTTACGGTTATAAGAACCATGTAAAAGCCGATACAAAGACTAAACTCATAGAAGAATTTATTGTTACTGATGCATCTGTACATGATTCGCAAGCTATGGAACAATTGCTGACAGAGAAAGATGAGGGACAACCGCTTTATGCTGACAGCGCTTATACAGGAGAAGATCAGGAAACGGTTTACAAAAAGAAAAAAGTCATCAACAAAATAATTGAGAAAGGGTACCGCAACAAACCCTTAACCGAAGAACAGAAAGCCAATAATAAAGAGAAATCAAGGACACGTGTAAGGGTCGAACACGTGTTCGGCTTTGTAGAAAACAGCATGCATGGCTCTATTGTCCGCACTATTGGGATTGTAAGAGCTACAGCAAAAATAGGGCTAATGAACCTTACTTACAATATCAGTCGCTGTACTCAATTAAAAATAGTGGTTGCTATGGGATAGGTATGTCCAGACGTGAAAGACGTAAGTTTGTAAGTATCTGATAATTAAATAAATAAAAATTAGGGGGGGGGTAAAATTAGGTTTTTAGAAAACCAAACAGTATATTTGTTTTAAACAACAGCACCAAAAAAAGAAGTTAATAGAGGTGCCCTAATATCAATTAGTGGTTTACACTTTTAAATTGAAATACATTATGCTTTTTTAATATTGAGAGTAAATTTAAAAAGCTT
>JAHYJP010000265.1 GCA_019429055.1 Bacteroidales bacterium | reverse complement strand
TTTTTGAGCCGGCCAAAACCGGTCGGCCAGCATGCCTACCAGTGGTGATGCCATACACCCAATGGCCATAGAGCTTAAAATTAGCGCTTTTTGAGTACTGCTCACTTCCAGGTTGGTGAGGTACGCAGCCAGCGGTACCCACCAAACGGCATACATCATGTATTGAAGGAGCATCATTAGGGAAAGTTTGAATTTTGCCATGGCTGGTATTATTCTAAAATGAGTTTCGATTATATATATGAATTTTTTTCAGGTTTTTTTAAGCCCTTTCCAATGTTCCCGGAATTGACACTGTTGCTTTTTCAATGAACCCAATATTGTTCATTAAATAAATTGATGGTCCCAGTTTCATGTCAGAGTTCATCATTTCATCGTATGTTACTTCTTTTCCTGTATAAGCTGAAACTCTGCCCATGATGGCAACCATATTTGAGATTGCTGTTTGCTCTGCTTCATTGAATGGAATATTTTGCCGGATACATGTTATCCAGTTAATGTGTTCCTGCACATAAGGACTGGTTTCGGATTTTTCGGCAATAAACAGTTGGTTACCCGATGAATCAACTATTTGTGGATTTTTACCAACCGTAGTGGCAATGGCTTTGGTACCATGAAATATTTCATAAACTCCATTTGCACAACCGTTTATCTGTCTGCACATGCTATGCACATGACGGCCATCTTCATAAATGTAGTCAATGCTGAAATTATCATATTGGTCACCTGTTACCCTTCGCTGCCTTGATCCAAAACCAACAGCTTTTACCGGATGTTCTCCAATAAACCAGTTAGCCACATCAATGTTGTGAACGTGTTGTTCTACGATATGGTCTCCGGAAAGCCATGTCCAGTTTACCCAATCCCGAATCATCCATTCCATTTCGCTCCAGTTTGGATTATTGTCACGATGCCACAATTTGCCACTGTTCCAGTAAACATTGGCAGATACGATATGTCCGATTCCATTGTTATTGATTTCATTCCAAAGGTTAATGTAACTATGTTCGTGCCGACGCTGTGTACCCGTTACAATTTTCAGTTCTTGTGATTCTGCCATTTTGGCTGCCGCTAATATCTGCCGGATACCTGCAGTATCAACAGCCAGGGGTTTTTCCATAAATACATGCTTACGCGCTTTTACTGCAGCTTCAAAATGTTCCGGCCTGAATTTGGGAGGAGTGGCAAGAATAACGACATCTACACCTGCATCGATAACTTTCTCAAATGCATCGAACCCTGTAAAGCAATTTTCTTCCGGTACCTCAACTCCTCTTTCTTTTTTAAGTTTTTCTCTTAAATTGTCAACCCGATCCTGAAACACATCTCCCAGTGAAACAATTTTAAGATTTGTGCCTGCATCCAAAAAATTCAGGGCAGCACCTGAACCCCGACCACCGCAACCAATTATTCCTGCTTTTAATTCCGGTCCGTCAGGTGCAGTTTCCAGCATAGGAGGTAGATTGTACTCTTTCCTTTTAAAATCATATACTCCGGTTGTTCCGGTGTTTCCACCCTCTGCGCTGCAAGAAGCCAAAGTTCCTGCTCCTATGGCACTGGCTGCACCTACAGCCGCTGCGCCAGTTAAAAATTTACGTCTTGAAAGATTATTATTCATATTGATTGATATTAAGTGAAATTATTTTTGTATTAGTTCTTGTCAAAAAACGGAAACAGTTCAGAAGGAACATGTGCCTCGCGCATTATTCGATCTATTTTTTCAACAATCTCAGGATGCTGCGCGGCAAGATCATTCCGCTCTCCAATATCTTCTTCAAGATTATAGAGCTCAATGGGGGCATTCCGGTTCTGGCTGACATTCAGCCGCACGCCTTTCCATTTGTCCATGCGCACTGCCTGGCGGCCTCCCATGCTATGAAATTCCCAATAAAGATATTCATGTTTTTCCTGCTCATTTGTGCGCCCCAGCAACTCCGGCACCATTGAAATGCCATCAATTTGCGGCGGGGTATTTGCCCCTGCCAGTTCTGCAAAGGTTGGCATCATATCCTGAAATCCGGATATATGATCGCTCACACTACCGGCTCTGATTTTTCCCGGCCACCAGGCAATGGCAGGAACCCTGATTCCTCCTTCGTATAAATCCCGTTTACCTCCGCGCAACGGAGCATTGGAATTGTGCATCGAATAGTGGTAACCTCCTTCAGTATAGGAACCATTGTCGCTGGTAAATATGACCAGTGTGTTTTCGGCTATATCCTTCTCCTCAAGCTTATCAAGAATCATCCCAACATACTGGTCAAGGCGGGTTACCATTGCCGCATATGTGGCTTTTGGTTTCGATTGCCAGGTATAGGCTCCGAATGGGAAGGAAGTATCCTCTTCAAAAATGCTTTCGCCGTTTTCATCCAGGTATAACTCCAGAACATCATCAGGTACAGTGAGCGATGCATGAGGAATCTGTGTTGGAATGTAAAGAAAAAACGGCCGGTTGCTGTTCTGATCTATAAATTCCAGCGCTTCACGGGTCATAACATCTGTACTGTACTGACCCCGTTCGATTGGTGGTCCCGAGCCCGGTCTTTGAAAATTTTCTGTTGAAGCATCTTCCGTTTTATTCCCTTCCAAATATACTCTTTCAGCAGGCCTTCCGGGTTCCACATTGAATAGAAACTCGGGATAAAAAAAATGAGATCTCCTTTGACAGAGTAATCCGAAAAACCGGTCAAACCCCTGCAATGACGGAGAGCCTTCGGAATCAGGAGGACCTAGTCCCCATTTGCCGAATGCTCCTGTTGTGTATCCGGCTTTCTGAAGGATCATCGGGAAAGTCACCGTTCCGTATTGCAACGGGTACTGTCCTATTGGCATGATTTCTTTATTGCCCCGGATCGGTGCATGACCGGAATGCAAGCCGGTCATCAATACCGCCCTGGAGGGTGCACAGACAGTACTTCCTGAATAATGCTGAGTAAAGCGCATACCCTCCCCGGCCAACCTGTCAAGGTTGGGAGTTTTAATGTTTTTTTGACCATAACTTCCAAGGTCTCCGTATCCAAGATCGTCGGCAAGAATATAAATGATGTTGGGCTTTTTAATGTCCGCCGGAGCTTTATAGTTTGCTGTTCCGCATCCCCCTGCAAAAATGCCGAAAAAAATGGCTGCTCCCCGTATAGATGATTTAAAACTGATGTAATTCATAAAACCTTCATTATTTTGATGTTACAATATTATACCTTATGTTGCAATATTATTTTCTGTGTTCGTTTACAGTTCTATATCTTATTTTCACGTATTTTGTTTGTACAAAATGTTTAGCATGATATGTCCATAATAAATTGTGTTGGTCATAGTTCACAATATTAAATATCAATTGAAACCTTTTCAGTATTATTACCTTTTTGAGTTTTCAGGCCGGTAGCTTCTTTTTGATTGTCGTTTTCCCCAATAATTATTTTAAATGTTCCTGTTTCATGCAAATTTGGCTGCACTGTGCTGCCTTTTATGCGGTAAATCTGCACTAGTTCGCCGGTTTTTTCATTCCATATTTGCATTAGCTGGTTAGGCTGGTTAACTGTAATTTCTGGTAAAATGTTATCCGCGCTCATTCCCAGGTTATCGAACTGCGAAATTTGATGTGGCCATCCTGGGAACTGATCGCGTATCGGATTGGGATCTTCTACATCGGCCAGAAACCGCCAGGAATCAATGTCGATGGTTCGTTCTTTTTGGTCGAAGGTAACAAATCCAAATCCTGAAACTCTGATTTGTGCATTGTTGTAACGGCTATTCCTGTCAACCGTAATTTTGCCGGGATTCCCCAACGCATACAC
>JAHYJP010000264.1 GCA_019429055.1 Bacteroidales bacterium | reverse complement strand
CACCATTGAATTACTTAGCAAAAGGGGATATGAATCCATGTTGACATGGAGTTAGAAAATAACTCCACACAAATAAGGATATTTAAATACATTATCTTTTTTGGCATTTTTCAAAATATCGTTAAAGTAGTTTACAAATATAACGAGTGTTTGATAAAAGGGGACAGTAATCCTGTAAAAAAAGTTTTTTGCCACGAAGTCAGATAATATGGCTATGCTGCTGAAAGATGATCGTGCTCTTCCACCTTTTCCATCAGCATTTCCAGCCAGTCATTCTCTTGTTTTGTCCCTGTCAGCAATTCCATTGGCGTTTTGCCTTTTCTTTTGCCGGCTTTGTATCTGCGATGATTATGATAAAACATTATTAAATTCAATATTTCCTGGTTGATCATGTTTCTTGATGTATTAAGAAAGGCCCTTACTATTGAATTTATGTTTTCCACGATAGCTGAACTCTGTATTATTTTATCCAATTGGGCAAATACTTCTGTTTTAACTGTTTCAAAATCATCTCCCAACATCATTTTAATCATATCTAATTGTTCTTTTTCTTTGGTCGCAAAATATTTTCGCCTTTCGGATTTTTTAGCTTTGACCGCGTTTTTCTGATGTTGCCATGCCAATGAAAACGCCTGGACAATATATGGTTGAATACCTTTTTCAATGAGCTTTTGGACAACCTGTCGTGATGTATCCAAATATTCAAGTAGCTCATCTAAAAGGTTATAGATAGTGTTAATATCTTTTTTAATTTTATTGACAGGCAAGCCTATCATGTAATCCAGAGCTACGCGTATATCCTCCTCAGCATTTTTTCTGTTGCGGGGATTACCATGTTTGTCAAATACCTGCAGGTTGTCTATAATGCAATGGTATAAAAATTTGTACATCTCGTAAAGACTTATAGCCTTATCCGTATTTGTTTTTGCCTCAAAATACGCATCCATTCTTTTTTGTATGACTTGTTCAGTTTTTGCCGACTCAAATACATCCAGACAATGGTATTCATTTTCAATGGCAGCGTAAGCTGATCGCTCAAGGCTATTGACCCATTTTCCCAGCCGATGAGAAATAGCATGGAAAGTATCAGGCTGTCTGTTAATCCCGGACAAGGCTGAACCGGCTGCCGAGCAAATACCCTGCCCTTCGTCGCTAACTACCAGAATAACCTCAATGCCATTTTCCCTGAGCTTGTTGAAATGATTTATCCAGTCTTCGGTTTTTCTTGACTCCGCCAGTTCAATCCTTAATATGGCCGTGCTTACCGGGTCAACCGTGATCAGAATCGGCCTGGAGTATGAATACATCTCATCAGCCGCCAAACAAACGTACAGAATGGTGCCATCGTCAACATGAAATGTATCGGGCAAGTACTTCCCTATTTGATTTAGATTCTGGCTGATTGTTCCCACAGAGGTATTTTTCATGCCCATTTTTTTTAGTATACCTGAAATAGCAGGAATGCTGCATTTCCCCTCCAACCGCAAAAGAAGGGAATACTCCAGAGACTTTATTTTTTCCCCGATTACAAGCTCTTTCTTAGAGGGCGCGCTTCCCACATAGAAAGAATCTTCAATTGCACTGTTCAGTTGTGATTGAAGCATGTAAACGAAAGTTCTGGATATGGCATATCTTTTTGCTATCCCGGTAATGATGCCCCATTTATTGCACAACAGCACCATGAAAGCGATATGAAGCCTGATCTCTACGGTTAAATCCTTACGGCGATAAAACTTTGGAGAACCGCAATTAATATTAATGTCATCTAATTCTTTCATATAGAGTTATATATTAGTTTATATACGAAATAATAAATGACATATATAGTAAATTTATTTTGAAATTCAAAATGATTAGTGCTATATTTGCATTATGAGTGCAATAACAAGAAGACCAGTAAAAACAGATGGCCTTGACCCAGATGTTCTGGATGCATGGATCAGGCATAACAATGATAGGCAAGCTGCCATTAAATGTAAAATATTAATTGCGTTATGCAATGGCAATAGTATGACAGAGGTATGCAAAATGTTCAATGTAACACGTGAGGGTGTCAGGAGATGGAGAAATTTAGTGGTGTCAAAAGGCCCTCAGGAATTAGTGAAGCACTGTTACAAGGGGCGTAGATCGAAATTAACATCTTCGCTGACTAAAGAACTGAAAAAGATTTTAGCTAAGCCTCCTCACAGAATTGGTTTTAAAAATCCAAAATGGAATGGAAAGTTGCTTGTTTCTTATTTGCAAAAGGAGCATAATATCAAAATATCAATCAGAACTGCACAGTTGTGGTGTAAATAACAGTTGAAAAGTGTCTTTCCCTGAAAAAAGTTGACTCATAATAAAGAGTCAAAGATGAAAAACGGAAAAGAAATGGGATACCGCGAGAAGCATCGTAGGTATTATGCAAAAGTGACCAAATTGTATTTTGAAGATGGGCTTGGGTATTTACGCATCAGTAAATTAATACCGGTAGCTGCAACTACAGTTAAAAACTGGTGTATTACCTTTGCAGAAGAAAATGGCATAAAAATGGAAAAGAGGGGACGCAAGGTAAAAAAGCCAGAGCTAAAGGCACCAGAATCAATTGGCACCCCAAATGACATCAAGGCTTTACAGGCAGAGGTTGCGAGACTTCAGAAAGAGTTAAAACGTGAGAAGCTGCGTGCAGATGCTTACAATACGATGATTGATATTGCAGAATCCAAGTTTAACATACCAATAAGAAAAAAAGCTGGCGCCAAGCGGTAATGGACCTGCATGCCAAGTCCAAACGGGATTATCCCGTGGAAGCTCTTTGCATGCTGTTTGGCAAGACAAAGCAGGCATATTACAAGTACAACGAAGAAAGGATGACGACCCGTATGGCACAGGAAGCCTTTGCTGTTGACTTTATCAAGGAAATACGTGAGAAAGATCATGGCATTGGCGGTATGAAGCTCTGGCATATGTACAAACGAAAATTTGTCGGCAACAGCCCTCTTGGCAGGGATAGGTTTGAAGATGTAGTAGACAAAAACGGGTTAAAGGTACGCCATAAAGTCCGCAAACCCAGGACCACGGATTCCTCGCACGGGCTTCCTACATATCCAAATTTAATCAAGGACTTCATTCCTGCTGCGCCGAACCAATTATGGGTAAGTGATATTACATATGTAACGATCTTTGAATCAAATAATCACTATCGGTTCTGTTACCTGACCATAATCATGGATGCATATACCGAAGAGATTAAAGGGTACTGCGTTGGAGACTCACTAGAGACCAAGTATTCCATAATAGCCCTTAAAATGGCATTAAAGAGCATGGATGGTCAGAACAGAGAAGAGAGCTGCCTTATCCATCACTCGGACAGAGGAGTGCAGTACGCCAGCAGTAAATATATCAGTCTCTTAAAGGGCAGCAAAATAAGTATAAGCATGACTGAAAACGGCGATCCTAAGGAAAACCCTCAGGCAGAAAGGATCAACAGTACCATCAAGAATGAGATATTGCTTGAATGTGAGTTTCACAGCAGGAAAGAGGTTGTGAAAGCAGTAAAGGGAGCTGTTGACTTCTACAACAATGAGAGGCCTCACATGAGCATCGGTATGATGACACCCGTTGAGGCATCACAGTGCAGCGGGGAAAGAGACATGAGATGGATCAGTTACAGAGAACTGGCAATAAAAAAGTCGTTGGAATCGAAAATCGCTGAAAATGGTTTACCTTTGAGTCCCTGTCATGGGTCTCCTTCCGGGCTACGCCCTCCAGTCAACCCATGACAGGGATAAAACTTGGAAAGTAAACAGTTCTCAGGAATA
>JAHYJP010000263.1 GCA_019429055.1 Bacteroidales bacterium | reverse complement strand
GTCATGGTTTTTGCGCTTTGCTCCTGCCCCAATGACAGGTTTCTGTACCATGACAAAACCCGGCGCCACCAATCTCTCCGCCGGCTGGCGGATCGACGTAGTGGCGCCACCCGCAGCTGCTTTTAAGAATCTTTATGGGGTAACATGACAGAATGTATTTTTAATCAGATTTGTACCGCGAAACGCGTAAAACTCAGCGGGTTTTGTACCCGGACTGCAAAAACACATGCCATACTCTCCTTGCACCGGGACAACTTTGTGGCCCCGCCTGAGGCGGGGTACCAAGACTCTGCCCGGATGCTGCGTCGAGTAACGCTTACTGAATTATACCGCCGGGCCGTTATAAGCCATTGAAACTACTGCCACGATGACAAATTCTTTAATTACTGCCTTCTTGATAATTTCGTCACCAATTTTGGGACAGCAGACTCCAAATACAAATAATAATCAACAACTTACTACAATTAAGTTAGATCCTGTTTATTTTATCCTCGGAACTCTTTCAGACTATATGGGCAGATTCACATATGTTGATAAAGAATCTCAAATTGACAGCTACTACCCCTATGAAAAACCTTTAATGGAATTTTTAGAGAGTATTATCACTAATGATCTTAACTTGAAAGTATCCACGATTCCTGGCAATTTAGTTGAAGTATCCTTGTATGAGACCTTTTCACCTGAATTATCCTTAGTTTTAAATTCATTCTTTAACAAAACATATCTAATCACTGATAGTCTGAAAAACAAACCTGAATTTATCTACTCCTATCTTACAGGTAGATATTACAGATATGGCGAAAAGATAAATGACTCAATTTACAAAATTCAATTAGCTAATTCAGCTGATCATAAAGTATGTGATTCATTGCTAAGGCGAGGTGGTTGCACAAAGATACATTTCAAATATCTTAGAAATATACCGGCTCAATTCATATACTATTTCATTCCAACATCAGGATTAAAGAATTACCTTAACTATATTGAGATTGAAAAAGTAAAACTTCAAGACTCATTTAATGAATATTTAAAATCCAGAATGAAATTTGATGATCAGATGTTAAGAAAGTTAAATGAGTCAGAAAGAAAAAAACATGAAGGTATTATAGAACTTTTTAAAAATAACGGCTTATAACACGGACGGTATAATTAATAAGCTCGTCACAGTTTTTGCATTTGCTCCTGCACCTAAGACAAATTTGTAATGGCAGCTGCACCCGGACACGCGCAGCTGCCCGCAAACAAAATCCTGCACCTTGACAATTTTTCGGCTCCGATTTAGTTTGTGCCGCGACACTGCGCCAGTGCCCTCAATAAAGCTCTGTATACCTTGACCACTTATCTGCTTCCGATCAGCCTTGTACCGCGACACACGTAATACTCAACCAATTTTGTACCAGGATGGCAAAAACTGCGCCGTACTCTCCTTGCACCGTGACAACTTTGTGGCTGAAGAATCAAGACTCTACCGGATGCTTCGTCGAGTAACGCTTACTGAATTATACCGCCGGGCCGTTAGCAAACATAGCTCACTGCTTAACTGTACATTAGGCATTCCCGCACTGCTTTTAATTAAAATACCGTGACAAGACAATTTATCGACATAATAAACTTTCGTGACAGCGCTCAAGGCCATGCCTTAATCCTGCCAACGCGCAAAATCGGCGACTCGCTCCTGCTGCTGTTAATAATAACATTAGTAAAATGACAAGTCCTTTATACCAAATCAATCTGTAACGCGACACAAGGCCTGCGCCGATTTTCTGGCCTGCCCTGACCCTTGCAAATGATGTGAACTTTTACTTTTTAAGAATGCCCCAGTCATTTGCAAGGGTTGCGCTACAGTTTGCTAACAGCCATCAATCAAATTATATTTTGATAAGAGGTTTTTCAGCCATCTTTAGAGCTTTTGAAGAAAAACTGCCTGAACCGATATTTTCAATAACCATGACAATATTAAAATTCTTCAGATTTCAACCCCGACATGAAAGCTAATGCTACGATTTGCTAACACGGACGGTATAATCAATAAGCTTGTCATGGTTTTTGCACTTTGCTCCTGCCCCAATGACAGATTTCTATACCATGACAAAGCCCGGCGCCACCAATCTCTCCGCCGGCTGGCGGATCGACGTAGTGGCGCCACCCGCAGCTACTTTTTAAAAAACCCTGCGTACCATGACTTCTTCTCTGCTCGCCCGAAACCTTGTACCGCGAAACGCGTAAAACTCAGGGAGGTTTGTACCCGGACAGCAAAAACACATGCCATACTCTCCTCGCACCGGGACAACCTTGTGGCCCCGCCTGAGGCGGGGTGTCATGACACTACCGGATGCTTCGTCGAGTAACGCTTACTGAATTATACCGCCGGGCCGTTATGTTTAAGCCGTATGTAATCCATGACTAAAAATAGGCATGAAATTTGTGATAAATATCTGACAAATAACCCATAATCATGAAAAAGTCTCTGCTTTTTGGATTTTCTTTTCTATCCATTCTATACTCATGCGAAAAAATCGATCATGATGTCTTCTTCAAGATTGGTAGTGACCTAGAATATAAGTTCAGTGATATCGAACTATATGATACATCAACTCATATCTTATATTTCAAAACAGTGCATGATGAATTTAAGGATATTGAAAATGGAACTTTTACCTTTTTAAATAATGGCGATCCAATTTATACAGGAAGCTTTTGGCCAGGATATTCAAGCTCTATTCCGTCTGGCCCTTTTATCATGTCACCGCCATATATGTATGGTAACTATGCCTTAAGAATTGAGAACTGGAACTTTGATAATCACGATTTAAGAAATGATACCAGAATAATTGATATCTTAAATCAAAACAATCTTCTTCATTCAGGACTAGCAATTTCATCAAGTTTAATAGAAATTACTGGAACTCAACTGACTTTCAGGTTTACGGTTACTAATCAGGATCAGTCGAACCTTATGATTATAGACATTGAAAAAACCGGACCAAATCTTTTTCATTTTTTTACAAATGGCTTATATATTTACGACACAGCACATAATGAAGTTTTTTCAAGCAATATAGAACATCAAACTCCAGATCCTTGGAATAGTTGGAATATTGAATGGTTATCTGATTTAAAAGCTGGAGAGTCAAAAGAATTCACAATAAATTACGAATTAAATGATCCATTAATTCCTGGAGAGTATGATACTCTTTTTGAATTTCCAGGTTTATCTTATCAGGTAACAAAAGATCAACTTTATCAAGAAAATAGTAGAATCTGGCTTGGTGACATTACTATTAACAAAAGAATAGTTATTCAATAGCCAATATAAAATACTTTTGATCCAGGATTTTTAAAATAGGCCTAAACATAACACGGACGGTATAATTAATAAGCTCGTCACAGTTTTTGCTTTTGCTCCTGCACTCAAGACAAATTTGTAATGGCAACTGCACCCGGACTCGCGCATCTGTCCGCAATCAAAATCCTGCACCTTGACAAATTTCTGGCTCCGATATAGTTTGTACCGCGACACTGCGCCAGTGCCCGCAATAAAGCTCTGTGTACCTTGACCGCTTACCTGTTCCCGATCAAACTTGTACCGCGACACGCGTAATGCTCATAAAATTTTGTACCCGGACGGCAAAAACTGCGCCGTACTCTCCTTGCACCGGGACAACTTACCGGCTAAAGAACCAGGACCCTACCCGGATGCTGCGTCGAGTAACGCTTACTAATTATACCGCCGGGCCGTTAGCTGTCATAAATTCCGTACTATGAGACAACTTTACTTACCATTTTTAGCTGCATTCATCTTTAATTCATGTGCTACCCTGATACATCAACGATCCGTTGATATTAA
>JAHYJP010000262.1 GCA_019429055.1 Bacteroidales bacterium | reverse complement strand
ATGGGTAATTCTGCTTCCACGGGCGGATCTATGGATTTCTTTTTCCATTGTAAAGTTACCTTGCTGAGATATGTAGCGTAAACCATAACTGATTGTGCCAGATTGAGCGACGGGTATTTCCGGTACATGGGAATGGTGGAAAGAAAATGGCATTGGGCGAGTTGCTCGTTACTCAGACCGGATTCCTCGCCTCCGAATACGATGGCCACATTTTTTATGGTATTTCCCTTATCCAGGATGATTTGGGGTAAATCATCCACCGGGTTATAAACCTGAGCAACATTTCTTTTTTTGGCTGTTGAGCCGATAACCAGATCAATGCCTTCAATAGCATCAGAAAGGCTACTGAATATTTTTACCTTTTCCAGGATATCGATTGAGCCGTGAGCAGTAGCGCGCGATCTTTCACCCAGATGATTGGCAATGGGGGCAACCAGGTAAAGGTTCGATATGCCCATGGTTTTAATAGCTCTTGCTGCCGCCCCGATATTTTCTTCACGTGCAGCATTTGCCAGAATAAAAATTACTTCCCTCATTGATATTTTCCTTTTAAATCGCGGTCTAAATTAAAAAAAATCCCGAATAGCCATAGCCTTCGGGAATTCACTAGTTCAACTACGCTATCGCTCAGCCTCTTAATCTCAATCTTAACCTTAATCTCAACCTTAATCTACAAAATGTACTTCATATACCTGTCGCTAATAGCTTTGAGTTTTTCAAGGCTCAGATTTTCGCGGTAAATTCTGACAAGTTCAACAATTTTTCCGTGCTCCATGAATGCAGCGCGGGCAGCGTCGAAGAATATCAGACTGGTATCGTACTTCACTTCAGTTGTAATTTTTTTGAATTCTTCCCAGTCAACATATCGTGGAATGGTAAAGAAACCCCTGTGCGATATATCCTTGTCAAGGTAGATCCCATCATCAACCTGTTGAAGGTGTAAGAATTTATTAAGCTGGATCAGTCCCATCTGGTTGTAAATTTTCCGTGTGCCTTTTTTCAGGGTCACCCCCATTTTCTCAAACATGGCCTGCACGGAGGTAATCTGGTTGTATTTACCGAGATTGAGCATCCTGATAACAGGATAACTTTCGTTCATGATATAAATCTGCCCGGCAGCTCCGTCGATATGATCATTGCAATTTTGTTTTATATATTCAAGCGCACGGGTAAGATGTTCAAATGTATAATGACGTTCCAGAAACCAATAGAGATAAAGGGGCTTGCTGGTTTTGGGCTGGTCGTCGTAATAACCAAAGAACGGGGAAACAGCTTCAAGGATACAGATGTTCAGGTTCAGATTTACATCTGTAATACATGAAAGGGGTTCTTCCTTGGTAACCCATCCGAATCGTTCTATAACAAGGTCTGTGGATTTCTTTTCTGTTGTTTCCATTGGTCAGTTAAATTTATGTATATGCATAAAATTAATGCATTTTACCGGTAAAAGCAACAATAAAAATAAACAGCCCTTCGGATTTTGCAGCGCAGATTTCCGGAGAGCCTGATTATTTTGAGATACTGATTTTCGGGTTATTTCTGCTGGTGCAGATGAACATCCATTTGCGGGAAAGGAATATTGAGCCCCTCTTTGGCGAATGTTTTGTAAACCTTCTCATTCATATCAAAGAATACGCCCCAGAAATCGCCTGAATTGGCCCATGCCCTAACGGTTATATTCACGCTGCTGTCGCCCAGTTCGCCAAGGGCAATAAATGGTTCAGGATCTTTCAGGATTCTTTCATCCTCATCAATTAATTTGAGAAGCACTTTTTTGGCCTTATCGTAATCGTCGCCATAGGCAATGCCAAATGACCAGTCGGCGCGGCGGATGGGCTTGGCCGAAAAGTTGGTCAGTGAATTGGTTGCAAGCCCCGAATTGGGTATAATGATGGTTACGTTTTGAGGGGTTTTCAGAAAGGTAACAAAAATCTGAATTTCCTCCACCGTACCTGAATATCCTTCGGCGGTTATAAAATCTCCCACTTTAAAAGGCTTGAATAGTAGCAGAATCACACCACCGGCAAAATTCTGTAAAGTGCCTGATAAAGCCAGACCTACTGCAAGACCGGCGGCACCTAAAATGGCTACAAAAGAGGTTACCGCAACTCCCACCATGCTCATAACACTTATAATGAGCAGTACCTTTAGTAAAATTGAGATCATGCTTGCCAGAAAACCGCGAAGCGATGGATCCATTTCCCGCTTTTCAAAAGTGGTTTTAATGATTTTGCTGATTCGTCCTATGATCCATAAACCTATTATAAGAACAATGATTGCTCCCAATAATTTGGGTCCGTAATTCACCAAAAAATCAACTAACTTGTCTTGAATGTTTTCCATTTTCTATTTACGTTTAATGAATAATATATTTAGTAATCGTTCCTTTGTTAAACAAAGTTAATTAAATATATTGGTCAAATAAAGAAAAAATATGTGTTAATTCTGATATATTGTTGTTGTTTTATGATAAAAAAAAGACCACCCTTTTCAGAGTAGTCTTTTTTATGCTATTTAAAGCAGATTTATTGTTTAAAATCAAATCAGTTTATTACCTGGTGAGAATCAGTCACCTTCATAAAGTTTAACATTGTCAACTCTGAAAGTTCCTGTCTGCCCCTGAGGTGCAGCGGCTTCATATCTCCAGGCAATGTGAACAATGCCTGAGAATGATGAAAGATCAATAAAGCCTGAATGTATCCATGCGTTATCACCGTCACTTTGTCCGGCCAGAGTTGCATCAAGGGTTTGCCAGTCGGCATCGGTTACATTCACACCATCGAAATTTGTTGATATATGAAGGCTGAAACCATCGTGTGTATAAAATGCCTTGGCCGACTCAAACTCAAATGTTGGATTGGTCATGGCATCCAGATCGATGGGCGGAGTAATCATCCACATGATATTGGAAGCATCAGCGGAATTGAATGCCGTTGCCTGGGCATAGTGATTATCCTGGAAAGTACGGCATATCCAGTATCTTGAACCGGCTTCTGCATAAGCTGTCCAGCCGTTATCGTCAATAATATCATGATCGGGGTACGATTGGAAATCTTCATCAATAAATGTAACCGGGTCAGGTAAATCCGGATCATCGGGGTCATCATCATCTTCCAACCAGTAATCTGAAGTGTCTCTCATGCCTGGCACGCCAAAGTAAGCAGCAAGGTTTCCTTTCAGTTTTACAAAAACTCCAAGCCTTTGCGGGTTGTCAACAAGATTGAGAGCGGCACGTGGGGTGCTTCCGAAAGGCAACTGAACGATAAGTGCGTTGTTCATACTGGTTTCATCGGGCGAATCGGCGATGATGATATTGGAATTGGTATTAAAAGGAGCGGTGAAGCTGGGAGCAAAAGGATCTACAGATGTTTCCATAACACCTATAATATATCCCTGAACCCAAAGGTCTGTACCGGCATTATTCTGATAGGCAAATTCCACAGTGTATGGGTTGTCAAAAGTTCCGTAGGGCTCAATTTCACACCTTTCATCCGACATACCGAGTTCTTGCGGGTCGCGCACGTAAAGTTGCCAAACATCACCAAATTGTCCCACAATTCCGATAAAACTTCCATTACCTTCAGGCAATAAATCATTGGCGAAATCTGCATATCCACTGGTTCTTACTATAATAATATTATTTTCACAATCCTGCAGGGTCCGGTTAACACTTAAAAGATTTATACCGTCAGCCCAGGTTTGTCCCAGTTCACTTTCCAGAAATTGAACGTTCTCAAGTTTTACCAGTCTGGCCTGATGTCCGCCGGCTTTTATATCGTTTATGGTCACAACTTCCGGTTCAATATATTTTTCGGAAGCCTGTTTTACGATCTGTCTGGTTCCGTCAACCGAGTCGAGTTGCAGCATATTGTTAAAATAGCTGATGGTTG
>JAHYJP010000026.1 GCA_019429055.1 Bacteroidales bacterium | reverse complement strand
CTTTTCCTGGGCGATTCGCTCATCGATCCGTTGAAAATATTCAATATCATGGTGCAGCTTATAGTGATACCATTGATAATAAGCCGGTTTCTGCGACATAAAAAAATTCTTCCCACCATAGAGAAGCACCGCGAAACAGTGATCAAGTGGGGCTTTTTCCTGGTGGTAACTCCCATAATGGGTATGAGTGCCAGTGTATTTTTTGCTGAGCCCACTATTGTATTGATCATGTCGCTCATTCTATTAATTGCCATGTATGTGCTTGGTTTTCTTTACCATATCATTATGGATAAAAGCGGTGCCCGCCGCAGCATAATCATAAGCAGCACCTTTATGATGACCACCAAGAGCAGCGCTTTCTCAGCCGTGGCAGCCTTTACCTTTTTCCAGGGCGAACCCATGATTGCACTTCCATCGGCAGTGGTGAGCGTTTTCGTTACGCTGTTTATAATTGTGTATTCGGGATTTTTGAAGTGGTGGGAGAAAAAGCATTAGATGCGGAGAACCCGCAGGGTTCGAAATCCCGTTTATACGGGACAGAGAACCTGAAAGGATCGAAATCCAGCTTATACGGGACAGAGAAACGAAGGTTCAAAGTCCCGCCCCTGCGGTATTGAGAATCCAGGTTTCAAACCCTGTCAAGCAGGATCTAAAGCTGCTCTCCATAATCCAAAACCCTGCAAAAACTATCCGTCAGTCTCTCCAAATGCGGGAAGAAGTTTATCATGAAAATATTTGAAAAACGAAAAACACCGTATAATTGCAAAGTTTCACAACTTATCCCAAAACCACCTGAACAAAAAGAAATTACAGTTGTTTAAAATTTCGTTTTGAGAAAAGTTCATTATCCACATTTCTAAATCATTAAGCATATTGCATTAATTTATCTCAATTTAAAAATCAAATTTTTTAAACCAAAAAATCATGAAAAGATTTCAAACCATTGCAGCAGTAACGTTAATTATATCTTCTTTTATTTTGAAGGATGCAGAAGCATGCACCAGGGTTATGTACAAAGGACCCAATAATACTATTCTTACTGGTCGCAGTATGGATTTCAGTCTTGAGATACCGGCCAACCTGTGGATTTTCCCCAGAGGGATGGAACGCAATGGCGAAGTAGGGCCCAATTCCATCCGGTGGACATCAAAATATGGAAGTGTTGTGGCCAGTTCATGGGACATTTCTACACCTGATGGCATGAATGAAAAGGGTTTGATGGCCAATCTGCTATGGCTGGTTGAATCAGATTATCCGACTTTTGATAAAGCAGGAGATAAAATAGGCCTCGCCATTTCAGCATGGGCACAATATGCGCTGGATAATTTTGCTACCGTTGCCCAAGCAGTAGAAGAATTCAGCAAAGAAGAATTTGCCATCGTTTCAGATTTTATTCCCGGAACAGATAAATTCACCACGGTGCACCTTTCCCTGTCAGATGCTACCGGAGATAATGCCATATTGGAATACATCGGCGGAAAATTGGTTATCCACCATGATCCTTCTTATATCGTTATGACAAATGATCCACCCTACGAGCAGCAACTGGCCATAAACAAATACTGGCAGAACATACCCGGCAGAATTTTCCTTCCCGGTACTGTTTCATCACCTGACCGTTTTACCCGAGCCAATTTTTACATCAATGCTTTGCCCCAAACAGATGATACCAGAATTTCTGTTGCCAGCGTAATGAGCGTTGTAAGGAATGTATCGGTTCCTTATGGTTTTGAAGTGGAAGGCTTTCCAAACCTTTCCACCACCCGCTGGCGTGTTGTGGCCGATCACAAAAACCTGGTTTATTATTTTGAAACAGCTCTTACCCCAAACACATTCTGGATCGACCTGAAAAAAATCGACTTCAGTGAAAATGCTCCTGTTAAAAAATTGCCTCTTATGAATAATGAAACTTACAATGGTGAAACATCGGGTCAGTTTATCGAATCAAAACCATTCAGGTTTATGGGAATATAATTTTGGATAAAGATACTTTTTCAGTGACGGGGTGACGGAAAGTCGCCCCGTCACTTTTTTATGGTGGAAATAATCAAAAAAAAACTATGATTGGGTCAAAACCCGAAACAAGCTTATATTTTTGTATCTTCAAGAAAAATAATCGGTGATAGAAACTCCATTCATAGAGCTCAGATATGCTCACAAAAGCTAAAGCTTCACCACTTTTTGCCTGGTTTGCCCTTGCCCTGGGTATTGCATGCATTGGGTTTTCAGCCATTTTTGTGAAGCTGGCAGACGTACCTGGGTCAGTTGCCACATTTTACCGGTTGTTGTTTGCCACTGTGGCAATTATTCCAATCTGGATGTACAGGGGTATAAAAATGCCGGTTCGCAGAGATCTGTTTCTTATCCTGGCAGGTTCGTTTTTCTTTGCGGTCGATCTGATTATGTGGAATACAGCTATTCCTCTTACTACTGCAGCCACTGCAACTTTGCTTGCAAACAACGCTCCCATCTGGCTGGGGCTGATAACTGTGGTGGTCCTGAGGCAAAGATTGCCCCGTAAATTCTGGTTAGGACTGTTGGTGGCCATCACAGGACTCAATGTGCTCATTGGTATCGAATCGTGGAGAACCATGCAGTTCAATATGGGCGATATGCTTTCACTGGCAGCAGGATTCTTCTATGCACTCTACCTGATTTATACGGTTGAAGTCCGCAAGCGGGTAAATACCATAACATTCATGTCGCTTTCGCTGATATTTATGGTTGTGATGATGTTTTTTACCACCTGGTTCATGGGACACTCTTTTACCGGATATTCAACCCGTACCTGGTTGTCGCTGGCCGGCTTGGGACTGGTTTCTCACTTCCTGGGTTGGCTATGTATCAACTATGCACTGGGGCATCTTAAGGGCAGCAATGTATCTGTTACCCTGCTTGCACAATCGGTGGTAACAGCCATTCTGGGTATCTATATTCTGGGTGAGTTTCTCAGCCTGAACCAGATCATCGGCGGGCTGATCATCCTCAGCGGGATTTACATCGTAAACCGCCGAGATACAGGGCATCGGGAATCTCCTGCCAACACACTGGCACCTGATCAGCAGCCAACAACTGAACCTGTTTCTGAAAAAGACCGTTAATCAAACCATTTCACCAACCAAACGTTATTAAATTGTATAATCCTGAAAAAAGTTAACATACGATGCAAAACAAAAAATTCATCGGCGCCCATGTGAGTGCTTCCGGCGGAGTAGAAAATGCTCCTGTTAATGCAGCGGCCATCGGAGCTACTGCCTTTGCACTTTTTACCAAAAATCAGAAGCAATGGTTTGCCAAACCCCTTACCGATGAAAACATCGAAAATTTTAAGGCCAACTGCAAAAAACATGGTTATACGCCGGAACAAATTCTTCCCCACGACAGCTACCTTATCAACCTGGGCCACCCCGAAGAAGAAGGTCTGAAGAAGTCGCGCAGGGCATTCCTTGATGAAATGCAACGCTGCGAACAACTGGGTATAACCATGCTTAACTTCCACCCGGGCAGCCACCTGAAGCAAATATCTGAAGATGATTGCCTGCAGCGCATTGCCGAATCTGTTAATATGGTTCTTGATAAAACCAAAGGAGTGACTGCCGTTATAGAAAATACCGCCGGGCAGGGGAGCAATATGGGCTATCGCTTCGAACATCTTGCCCGCATTATTGAACTGACCGATGACAAATCAAGGGTGGGTGTATGCCTCGATACCTGTCACAGCTGGGCTGCCGGTTATGACTTTGGCTCGGAAGCCGGTTATGAAAAACTGTGGAAAGAATTTGATGAGATTGTAGGTCTCAAATACCTGAAAGGCATGCACCTGAACGATGCCAAAAAAGAACTGGGCAGCAGAGTAGATCGCCACGCACCCATTGGTGAAGGGTTTATCGGGAAAGAAGGATTTATACGACTCATGAAAGATCCCCGCCTTGACGGTATTCCCATGATCTTAGAAACCCCTGAACCCGATATTTGGGATAAGGAAATTGCATGGCTGCAATCGCATGTGTGATAGATTTTATGTCCTGAAATTATCTGAAAAGAATCCGGAAACAGACATCACAAACGTTAGGTCCTTCTATTCATTTTCGGTTTTCAGATCTTTCGGCAACGAAACATTTCTGGCTGACCATAACATGTAACTGATACCCATTGCCAGAAAGCTCATGGCAATAACAAAAGTGCTTGTAAACCCAAAAGCTTCATAAAGAGCAATTCCCATCAATGGTGCAAATAAGCTGCGAAAAGCAGTAAGTACAAGGTGCACCGACTGGTAATTTCCGGCTTCTTCGGGCGGACAAAAGTAGGCTGAGCCTATAAACCAGGTAAGAGCCATGGTAGCTGCAAATACCCCGTGAAACAATATGTAAAAAATCAGCAAATGGTATAATCTGATATCCCAGAACTGGGTATATGCAGGATAGTATTCAGTAAGTGTAAGAAACAGGATATACAACAGCATGGACAGGAAAGAAATAGCGGCAAAACGGCGTGGGTCAATTTTCCCCATAAGTTTCCCGAAAAAGGGAAGCATGATTATAGCGAGCACATTATAGCCGTTCTTATAGAAAGCAATACTGGAGTAATTAAGTCCCAATCCGGCTTCAAAAAACAATACAATCACTGTTACCGAGCCCATAAATCCGATTCCATATAACATAAACCCGATCTGAAAATCCAGAAACGAACGGTTGGTTCTGAGAATTCTTACCATACCCAAAGCAGATTCACTTACAGAATTCCAGAATCCGTTTTCTTTAACTTCAACTTTATGAGCCTGATAAGGAATAAGAGAAAGTAAAAACACCGACAGTACACCCAGAACTGCAGCTACAGGAAAGATATATACAAAGATATAATTGTCAATATCCAGCAGCCAACCATACACAAATGTGGTGATCATCATCACAATTTTATTGAGCGTGGTGGCATAGCTGAATAATCGACTGAAGTTATCATGACGATAAGATGTTTTCAAAAACAGGTTAATGGTTGGCCATATAACCGTATTACCCATGAAATAAACCAGGAATATCCCCAAAAAAACGTAGTGATATACAGAGTCCCCCCCCAGGTTTTCAGAGCTTCGCGGAAAAAATAAGAGCAAAATTAACGGAAGACGTGTGAGCAAAGCAGCACGGCGCAATACATTTCTTTTGTTGCGGATGCGTTTGAGCCATTCGTTCATGAAAATCAGCAGCAGGAATACGGCCACACTGAACTGAAACAGTACCGCCAGCTGATAATTTGAACCCAGCAGGCTCTTCACAAAAACAAACTCGTTGAGGATGATCAAACCCGCAATGATGCCTTCCAGAAAGGAGTAGGACATATGCAGCACAAAGGTCTTCCGCTCACGGGGTAAAAGCTCGCTCATATTTCTTTTTGCCACGAAGGCACTTTTGTTTTTGCCACGAATGCACGAATATTATTTTAATTAGCCACAGATGCACGGATGATAAATTATTTCCTGGATTACACGAATGATTTTAAAAACCATAAAGACATAAATAATTATTGCCACGGATGCACGGATGAAAATATAATAAAAATGGATTACACGGATAATTAGAATTTTGATTTTCCTAATTGTTATCTATAGCACCAGGCGTTTATATGTTAGTTTGGGTTCACCAAAGTTTACAAGTAAACCAACATCATTTCCTGAAACCTTCAGATAATTAATAGTTTGTGAAATATGTTCTCTTGCAAGCTTTTGTATTCCCTTTACTTCAAGAATAATATGCTCAAAAACAACAAAATCAGCATAAAATTTATGTGGTAACACCACAGTTTTATAGAATACCGAATATTCTACTTCTCTCTCAAAGTAAATATTTTGAGTACGAAACTCATATTCAAGAGCATCTTTATAAACAATTTCAGAGAATCCCGGTCCCAATTGATTATGAATATCAAAACAAACTCCAATGATTTTATATGTTTCATCCTGATATAATAATTCCGGCATACCTTATTACTTGGGTTTAAAAAATTTAAATTATGTTTTACAGAATAAATTCTATAGCAATTATAAGAGAAAATATATCAAAGTGTTCACACTCCCGTAAAATTTTCAACCATCTCCAAAATCCAAAACAATCAAAAGTAACATCCGCGCATCCTTGGCTATACAATCATCCGTGAAATCCGAATCATCGAAATCATAACAAAAACATCCGTACATCCGTGGCTAAAACTCTCTTCGTGCATCCGTGGCTAAACATTTTTTTATGCAAAAAACAACTCAGGGTAATCGACTTTTTTGCGGACTTCTTCTGTGTTAAGCTTACCTGCAAATTCCTTTCTTAAAAACCTTGCTGTCGGATAGGCTTCCATTTTTTCCTGATCGTAGGGCACAAAAAGTTTTTCCAGATCGGCTTTGCGGGCGCCGGGGTCAAGGTAGTCAAGAATATTTTCTTCGGGAAGGATGAGTAGCATTCGCGGCCCATTGGGGGCCTTGGGGTTATTATGCAGTTTTTCGGCAAGCGGATTTGGCGGAGTGGTAATGATGGAAAAACTTGCTGTGATCTCACCGGTTTCTTTATCAACGCTTTCATCCCATACTCCTGCTACATAAAAAAGACCTTCTTTGGGCTTCATAAAATGAGGATATACGTCACCGGTAAAATGAAAAAACTCATAATACCCGTCGAGCGGGATAACACAACGTTTTGAATAGACTATATCGCGATGCACAAAAAAGATCTTCTCGCAGGTTGAGTTGATCATTTCGCGGGAGTAAGACTTCCCGGTTTTGGAGTTGGTATAGCTCCAGGGCAATCCCCACATCATATTTCTGAACTGCAAACCTTTTTCTTTGTCATGCAAGAGAACTGTAAGCTCAGGCCGTGCCTTACCAATGGCCACATAATACTCTTTAAAAGGCAGTTCGGCTTTGCCCACAAAGGTTTTATAAAATAACTGAGCAATTTCATCATTGGGGTCCTGCTGCAGGCGGCGAAGCATCTCCTCGCGTACTTTTTTGGTTCCTACCCAGTAGCACATATTTTTTAGGTTTAGAGTTTTAGGGTTGAGAAGTTGAAGGGTTTAAGGGTTTATAGATTAGCTGCGGAGCAGCGTTAACATTTGTAGCGGCTGTAAGATATTGGTTAATCTTTATTGGTTTTTGGTTGAGTATCTTACTGAATGGAATATCTTAGTCCCAGGTAAAACATTCTTCCCATAATTGGACCCCAGATCATGGATGCATCAAACAGGTTTTCACCAAATGGATTGGAAGCACCGATGATGGGATTATGCTGCTTGTAATTGGTCAGATTTTCACCACCCACATACAGGTCGAAATTCTGCCAGCGACGAGTGATTTGTCCGTGCATAATCAGATATGCCGGAGATTCGGCGGGCATCTGGTAGTGCCCGGGCAGCATCGATGTGTCGGGAATGCGGCTTTTGCCATTGAACTGCCCGGTAAGGTCAACCTGCCAGTTGTTGTTGCGGCTGGCCCATGAACCTGAGAGCAGCCCTTTGTAATTGTTTACAAAAGGCTTTTTAACCAGCTCATCGTTGATAGTGGTTTTAACATCAATAAAACGAATAGCTGCAGTAACCTCAAAGAAAAGAGCCGGTTCAAATTTAAGTTCTGCCTGCGAATTATTGGCATATGACTTCCCGTTAAGGTTATAAAACCTGGCAAATCTGTAGTCTGTATCCACATCCACGATCAATTGATTCACAAAATCTGTCCTGTAGTACTCCAGCGCAAAGGAGGCATCTCTGCCAAAGATGTCAAAACTTTGGGTAATGCTTCCGCCGTAATTCCAGGCCTCTTCGGGGTTGATTTCTTCAACAAATACCAGTTGACGGTTGCTGACCAGCAGGCCGGTATTTTCAGCCAGCATATTCGGCACCCTGTAACCTTTACCTGCTGATGCACGCAAAATGGTGTTGGGCGTAAGGCCGGCCCGGATATGCAGGCGGGGTGAGAAAAATGTTCCGTGCAGATTGTGAAAGTCGGCACGTACTCCCAGTATACCCGTAAATTTTTCATGACGCTGAAAGGTGTACTGGGTAAAAACGCCGGGAACGGATTCGATGCGGTCGAAATTGGATTCACCATCCGAAGCCGTAAGATTTTCCTTGTAATCATCAAAAAGGAAACTGAACCCTGCATTGATCCTGTGGTCAGGATTGCGGGCAATAGAATTTTCGTAAATGATATTGGCATAAAGAGTGTTCTGGCGACCCAGGTATTCATTCCAGCCGTATTGCGAATCATGGTTATGATGGATAAAACTCAGCTGTGTGCCGATGCTTCCGTCGGGCTGTCCGGGAAGGAAAAATCCGGTACGTGCAAAAGCTTCGTATCGGTCGGTTTTAACTCCAAATCCGTAATAGTTTGGTGAACCAATATCTGCACCGTTCTCGAAGAACGACAATTGCCCTCCCCTTCTGTTTTCCTGCATTACACGGAATCCAAACTGCGATTCCATCACTCCGGGCCGATCATAACGATAGCGGTTAACAATATTATATTTCCGCATGAGCGGATGATCCAGGAATGAATCTCCATTATGGTCGAATTGATTTTCCAGTATTTCGGCATGTGCAAGCACCATGGTCGACCACTGTTCGTTCAGGCGGGTTGCCAAATTCAAGCTGCTCTCCAGTCGTCCGAAATCATTTCCGTAGAAATTATAGAAAAGCATATCGGATGACTCGGGCTTTTTCAGTTCCACATTGATCTGTCCGGTAATGGACTCGTAGCCGTTAACCACACTTCCTGCTCCCTTTGAAATATGAATCGACTCCATCCACGGACCGGGAATAAATCCCAGGCCATAGGGCTGACCGAGACCGCGGATTGTGGGAGTATTTTCAGTGAGGATCTGGCCGTAAGTACCTGCCAGCCCCAGCAACTGGATCTGCTGTGCTCCCGAAACGGCATCGGTAAAACTCACATCAACCGATGCATTGGTTTCAAAAGCTTCGGAAAGGTTGCAGCAGGCTGCACGCTGAAGTTCATTCTCGGTAATTACATTGGTGAGGATAGGCTCCATGGAAGAAACATGGGCTCCCGGCCGGCGACTGGCAACCACAACTTCGTCAAGTTGCCTGGATGGCTCCAGCACAACATCAATACGACTTTGACCAGCCTCAATCATTACAGTATCTGATTGATAGCCCATAAAACTTACTACTACTGCATGGGGAAGATTCTGGGTTATCCTCAGATTGAAGCCACCGTTTTCATCGGTAGCGACACCGCTGGTGGTACCCTCCCAAACCACATTAGCCCCGGCAAGAAAAATCTCATGATGATGATCGCCATGGGGTTCTTTGCCATATATGCGTCCTCTCAAAGTCTCCTGCGAGAAAAGTGAGATACTTAGTAATGTGAGAAATAAAAAAAATATTGATTTAATTAAAGTATTCATAACATTTCAAAATTCAGGTAAAAAAGCAATTAGGACAAATTGAAAATTACTGATAAAACCCTGTCATTATAAAAAACAAGGTAATATTAAGCCTGAAAAGAAATGTGGTCGGTCTTTAACTGGTGGGCATAAAGGATGAATTTCTTCCCTACCCATTGGGTAGGTGGTGTATAATCACCGGGGAAAATAAATGCAGATTCCGGACAACGGGACCCATAAAGGAGATCAGAAAAACCAGAAACAGCTTCAAATTCAACCGGTTCAATTCTTGTCTGGGTTCTGTCAAGGGAAACATCATACTCGTTAACCAGGTAAACAAACCCGTCCTTACAGCAATTTTCGCATGACGTGTCACTGTCTGGTATTGTACAACAGGATGTAGTTTCTGTTGATGGCAGTTGACAGGCATTTTCCTGGTTAAGTTCTGATCCCGAATCAATGCAGCAGCTTTCAACCTGTGAAAAAAGATAAATATCGGTACTTTCACAAGCCATACACTGATGGATAAGCAATCGCAACCCGGTAAAAGAAACCAGGAAGATACCTGCAAGGATCCATAACAATATGTGCCTTATGATGTTTTTCAACTATCGTCGGGTTTTAATCGGTTAATCCTTATTTTTTAAATTCAGGAATGCAAAATTAACCATAAAATCAAAATAAAAACCTCAGTTTTCACTTAATTTGTAGTTTCCCGTGTTTCTTATCAGGCTGTTCAGCTTGCCCAGATCGGGGATTTCTTCAGCTTCGATGGTTACCAATTTATTATCAGCGGAAATATCAACTTTTGTAATTCCACCTGATTGTAAAAGCGTATTTTTCACATTGTTTACACAATGCTGACAATGCAAACCAGTGATTTTATAATTTCTTTTTTCCATGCAAATTTCAGTTTACAGCTTTATTCTTCGTTGTGCAATTTATTTTTTTTCAGGAGCTCGGGATCTCTTTCATAAATGCAGCATTGATGAAGGTTAGTATGGGTTTCTTCATCTGCAAGAAAGTTTTCGGTATCATGACCCACTTTGGCAATGGCCCGTTCAATGGTTTCCTGGTTGGTACGGTCGGAGCGGAATGCAACCGTAAGTTCCTGTTTTTGCTGATTCCAGTTTGCACTGCGAACACCACGAACACTGTAAGCAGCCCGTTCAATGCGTTCTTTACACATTCCACAATTACCCAGTACAGTAAATTCAACTTCTTCAACATCACGCCCCTGGGCATAAACTTCCTGGCGAGGGATTAACAGTAAGGAAAACAAAGCTATGAAAGCTATGGCACTCATTTTTTTCATCATAACAGATCAGTTTAAAGTTTTGAATTTTAATGTTTTATGTCCTTTTAAAAAGCGAACAAATTACTTAAATAAAGATAGTTATATTTTTTATTGCTGTAAAAAAACGTCTGCGGGCTGATAAATGTTTAATATTTTTTTGGATTTCAGCCCAGCTTCGCTTTCAGTGAGCGATTTTCATCTTTCTGGATGGTTGAATTGATGAATCTGGCTTATTTTTCTTATTTCCTGATTACAGCAGGGTTTTTTGCTTTGTTTATCTACTGTTTACATAAAAGCACATTACGCTATTGATGTTTTGGCAGCCTTTGTTGCAGCACCTGTTGTTTTCAAAACTTCCTCAATTTTGTGGGAAATCCTGAAAAATAATGCAGCTAAAACACATTCAAAATCCGCAGTTTTTATCAGAGAAGTAAAAAGCTATGATGATCTGAGTGATTTTATCAGGCTACCTTCCAGGCTTCATAAAAACCATGAAAGCTGGACACCATCCCTGATGCTGGATGAATGGAAACTTTTTGATCCGGAGAAAAATCCGGCCTTTAAACATTGCTCAACCATCAGATTACTTGCTTTTAGAGATGATGAGCCCGTAGGACGAATTACAGGTATTATTCATCATGACTACAATAAACAACAAGGTGAAACTATTGCAAGATTTGCGTTTATGGAAGTACCCGATGATTATGAAGTTTATTGCAGCTTGATGCAAAGTGTCGAGTCATGGGCAACTGAAAAAGTCAGGAGGTAAGCTTTTACCGTTCGGATGGTTTGATCTTTTGATGGCTTCCAAAAGATCAAACGAGCTTGTTCTGTTGCTGGGCGCAATCCGCGAAGATATGCGCAATCGCGGGGCCGATGCTATTCTGGGTGAATCACTTATCAGATCGGCACTCAATCTTGGTTTTAAAAACGTCGACAGCCACCTGATCCTGGAAGATAATCTGAAAATGCGTCGCGAGATAGAACGGCTGAAGGATTTCTCACTTTACAAGCGTTATTCAATCTATTACAAGCTATTGTAGGTTATTTTCCGGTAAATTTTCCCGGTAGTATTCTTCGAAACACCTGACTTATGCGCTTTTAACCTGAATTAACTTTCAGCGGCTGAAACAATACTTCACACAAGTTGTTTAGCACCTGTAAAATAAAAATTTTAAGCTATTCAATTCAAGAAAGTGTTTCAGAAAACCATCATATTTCTATTGTTATTATTAATTACCTTTCAAAGCTTCTCTGAGCAACAGAGATATACTTTGAGAGGTTCTGTTCGTGATGCATCTAACGGAGAGTACCTTACCGGGGTTAACATTTTTATCCCGGAGATTGATGGAGGTGCCGTTACTGATATTGACGGAAAATACAGCATAAGACTCAATGAGGGAGAATACACCCTGATCTTTTCATTTATCGGCTATCAGCGGTTTGAACGAAAAATCGTTATGGATACCGATAAAACACTGGATGTACTTTTAAAAAACGGTGGTTTGCGGCTGTCTGAAGTAGTAGTATCTGCCGAAAGATCGGGTCGTAATGTGGAACGTGCAGAAATGAGTACAGTAACCCTGAGCATGGAATCCATAAGAAACATTCCCGCATTCCTTGGCGAAGTTGATGTGCTGCGCACTATTCAGCTTTTACCGGGAGTACAATCAGCCGGCGACGGAAACACCGGATTTTTTGTGCGGGGCGGTAATGCTGATCAGAACCTGGTTTTACTGGATGATGCCTTAGTTTTTAACGCTTCTCACCTTTTTAATTTCTTTTCCGTATTCAATCCTGATGCTGTAAAGGATATACAGCTTTTTAAAGGTGGAATAATGCCTGAATATGGCGGACGTCTTTCATCTGTGCTTGATGTACGCATGAAAGAGGGCGATATGAATCAGTATAAACTGAGCGGTGGTGTGGGACTTATATCCAGCAGGCTTACCGTGGAAGGGCCCATTCAACATGGCAGAAGTGCTTTTCTTTTTTCAGGACGCAGAACCTACGCTGATCTTTTTTTGAAACTTTCCTCCGATGAAGCACAAAGAGAAACACAACTTTTCTTTTACGACTTCAACGGAAAAATGAATTATGTGCTCAACGATCAGAACAGACTTTTCTTTTCGGGCTACTATGGAAAGGATGCAACACTCTTCAGCGAGCTTTTCGGTTTTGACTGGGGTAATGCTACCAGCAGTATGCGCTGGAACAGGATATACAACGACCGCATGTTCAGCGATTTTTCCATACTTTACAGCAATTACCAGTTTAACATTGCCGGCGATATAGGTCCGGCCAGTTTCCGTTGGCAGTCATTCCTTCACAATGTAAATCTGAAAGCCGATTTTAACTACATTTTTAACGATAACAACAGATTTTCTTTCGGGCTGCAAAGTATTTATCATAATCTTGACCCAGGAACCATTGTTGCCAGAATTGAAGGAGCTACAGGTGCTGAGTTTGATCTTTCAGCAACCAATGCACTCGAACATGGCATCTATTTCAATAACGAACAAAGTTTGTTTAACGATCGTCTTTTGCTTGTTTATGGTTTAAGAAATTCAGTATTTCAACTCATAGGACCTGGAACCCAGTATGTTTTTGGTAAAACCAATCCCCTTCAGTGGGAAGTAACAGATACCCTTCAACTGGAAAGAGGAACCTTTTACGATGAGTTTATCAACTGGGAGCCACGTATCAGTTTCAGGTATAAGATCAACGATCGCAGCTCATTCAAAGGTAGCTACAATCGTATGGTACAATACATCCAGCAGGCACAAAGTGCACAATCTGTTGCACCTTATGATGTGTGGTACTCAGCCAGCAATAACATACCGCCGCAAATTGCTGATCAGGTGGCACTGGGCTATTTTCGTAACTTTCTTGATGACAGGATAGAAACTTCGGTTGAAGTATATTATAAGGACCTTGAGAATGTATCTGACATTGTTGATAACGGGGATATTCTTGGCAATGAATTTCTGGAAGGTCAATTAAGGATCGGAAAAGGATGGGCTTATGGTGCAGAGTTCCTGGTACAGAAGCAAACCGGCCGAATAAACGGATTTGTGGGTTATACTTGGGCAGTGGCCAAACGACAAATTGATGACATTAATGAAGGGAATGCTTATTTTGCCCCCAACGACCGCCGGCACGATCTGAGCATGTCGGGCAGTTACGACATTAATAAAACCTGGAATGTGGGAATGAGCTTTATTTATGCCACCGGAACTGCCATTACATTGCCCGTGGGAAAAATGTTTTACCAGGGTGCCTTTGCTCCTATCTATTCCGATCGCAACTCAGGCAGGCTTCCCGACTATCACAGGCTGGACCTGTCGGTTACATTTACTCCCAACATCAGGGATCGCGACCGGCGACGTTTTGAAAGCAGCTGGAATTTCTCGCTGTTTAATGTTTACGGAAGGGTGAATCCCATTTCAGTGTCTTTTGCTGAAAACGCTGACAGACCGGGAGTTCCCAATTCATCATTTTTCTACATCCCGGGACCTATCCCGGCTATCACCTGGAATTTTAATTTTTAGTACCTGATCATGAAACTCTATAAAAGAAAATATAATCTGATTATCCTGATTCTGGCCATAATTACCGGCATAACTGCCTGCGAAAAGGATGTCATTCTTGATCTTGCAAGTATTGAAGGTAATTATGTGATTGTAGAAGCCAATCTGATTGACGACGGTTCAAGACAATGGATAAGACTTACCCGCTCATCATCTTATTATGATGTTACTACCGGCGATGCAGTGCAGAATGCCTCAGTAATCGTTCAGGGTAACAACCAGAGCTGGACGTTTTCGGAGCTTTTTCCCGACAGTTTGCCGGGTTATTATTTCAATTCTCAAATCAGTTCTGCTCTGATAGAAACAACTTATGAGCTGAACATTGAAACCGCTGACGATAAAACTTATTTTGCACAAAGTGAACTCAGACCTTTACCTGAACTTGATTCCGTAACGGTAAAACTGAACCCCTTTTCTGAACTGGCCTTTTTCGATATTACTGTATATGATGTTATTGCTCATTTTGAAGATCTTCCCGGCATTGGAGACTACTATCTGTTTAATCTCTTCATTAATAACAAACTGATAACTCCAAGACCATCTGATAAGTCACCTGTGAGTGATGAGAATCTTGAGTCATATTCGTCATTAGCGGTTCTGAGCTTAAATGAAGAGGATATAGCCCCGGGTGATACCATTACACTTGAAATCCGGAGTATATCTAAAGAAAAATTTGATTTTTACAATATCTTTTTCTTCCAGACCGACCTGTCGGGAAACCCTTTTGCAGGAGCACCACCGGCCAATATACCAACTAACCTGAGTGAAGGTGCACGCGGATTCTTCCAGGTTTCAGCATTAAACAGGAAAACCATAATTTTCCAGCCTCCACTATAATAAACCAGATTGCCGTTTTTATCCGGATTTTTTTTCTATGCTTCAGAACAGCTGAATAAATAACCGAACATTAATATATTTGTAAAAACTATTGCTATGGAAAACTTTGTAATGTTCAATCCGGTAAAACTCCATTTTGGGAAGGGAGTAACCGATAAAATTGGTGAAATAACATCGGAATACGGGAAAAAAGTTCTGCTTGTAACCGGCCAGGGATCTGCAAAAGCCAGCGGCGCCTGGGATCAGGTTATGGCCCGTTTGAAAGAAGCAGGAATGGATATAACCGAATTCAGTGGTATTAAATCCAATCCCATAATTGAAGATGTTGATAAAGCTGCTGCCCTTGCTAAAGAAAAAAAGGTGGAAGTTATTATTGCATTGGGTGGCGGAAGCGTTATCGACAGTGCAAAGATCATTGCCCTGGCAGCAAAATACGATGGCCCGGCATGGGACATTATGGAAGAAAAACACAAACCCGCTGAAGCACTTCCGCTTATTGCCGTGCTAACACTTGCCGCCACAGGAACTGAAATGAATCCTTACGCGGTAGTTCAGAATAACTGTCAGCAAGTAAAAAAAGGCTATGGTAATCAACTCGCTTATCCAAAGCACAGCTTCCTTGATCCTTCCTTTACTCTCACTGTATCACGTGACTACACTGCATACGGTGTGGTAGATCTGATAGCCCACTCACTGGAAGCATGGTTCGGACAGGGAGAAGCATCATTGACCGACAGGTTTACTGCTTCTATCATCCGTGAAGCCATGAAATATGGCCCCGAGCTTCTGGACGATCTTAAAAATTATGATCTGCGGGCACGTATTATGTTCGCTGCTACCTGCGCCCTGAACGGCATGACCGTTTACGGGAAAAAATACCAGGACTGGGGCGTGCATGCCATCGGTCATTGCTTATCGGTGGTTTATGATGTTCCCCACGGGGCTTCACTCTCCATCGCCTACCCCGCATGGCTCAAGCTGCAAAAAGACAGGATTCCCAAACGCATACAGGAACTGGGAACAGCAATTTTTGAAACCCATTCGGTTGATGACATCATCTACAAAACCGAGTATCTGTTCAAAGGTCTGGGCAGTCCGGTATCACTTAAAGAAGTCGCCATCGATATTTCAGATGAGAAGGTAAGGGAAAAGTTGAAAAAGGTTATGGTAAAAAACAAAGTAAGTGGAATGGTGCATAAGCTGGATGAGAAGGATTATGATAAGCTGCTGGAATACATGGCATGAAAACCAAGTCGGGGCACGAGCTTGAAGTCTTAAGTCGACGAGCTGATTGAACAAGCTTTTAAGAATATAAGTCAGGGCGCGAACTTAAAGTCGCACCCTGACAGTATTTATTCGAGACGTATTTGTTTATCAGATGGATAGCGAACCGAATACCTGAAATTCCTTTTTTGTGTTTCGGATGGTCCCAGGTTAATTCGCCAGTTGAGCTTTCCTGTGCTTTCATCATATTGTGCTCCGGAACTTTCTTCCAAAGTTACCTGGATATTGGCATCGGTGGAAACGGGTATCTGATCCTGTATGTTTATGGTAATCTCACGGTTGCGGGTGTTTCTTACCACCAGTTCCCAGGCAACGGTTTCGGTGGTTCTGCGGCCCAGGATGCCTTTTCTTGAAAATTCAGTAAGGCGGTTTCTTTCCAGCACCACTCCCCTGTCATTACCCAGTGAGATTTCAAGGGTATCGGTTGTGGATTCAGGATCCAGAAACGATCGGCCCACATAAGCGCCTTCAAAGAAAACGTTTACTCCGCCCGGCAGTCTGACATATTCTTCCCAACCGGTAATTTTTGCCAGCAGGAAGGCTTCCCGGCTCAGCTTAGGTACTGCAAAATAATTATATCCGGCAGGAAGCTCATTTTTCTGCACTTCCACAATCTGTGGCTTATTACCTGAAACCAGGGTAAAGGGAATATCAATGCGGTATTCGGTGGTGGTGCGGGTTTCCTGTATGAAAGCCACTTCTGCTACTGATGCTGCTTTTGCTCCATATATATCTTCTGCATCAACCCTAAAAAATTCATCTTCTACTATCATCAACTCCTGACTTTCTCTTCTTGGCGGCGGAGGTGGCATAGGTGCAATAAAACGCAAGAACCAGGTACTCAACATGGGGATCTGAAAATTGGCACGTGGATCACCGGTTGATAGCGTCAGTGGGATATTATTCCAGTCTTCGCCGGTGAATTGCAGCACTGAAGCCTTCATCATTAGTTCAACCGGTTCATTTACATCATTGGCACGAATGTCATAAACTGCATTCCAGCCGGCCTGCCAGGTGATAAAGGAAAACTCGAAATTGCCACGAACAGCTCTGTCGGCAAGGGTGGTAATGACAATCTCACCCACCTGCCTGTTTTGCTCCGCGCCGGTCTGGTTGATTTGATTGCGAACACGGTTGTGTCGTTCCTGCAGTTTCTGGATATTTGTGCGGGTATCCAGTTGCAGCTTCTTTACATCGGCAAGGCGATTACGGAAAAAATCGGCCATAGCCCTCAGGTTGGCCACATTTACTCCCGTATCAGTGCCGCCAATGCTTTTGTTGGCCAGCAACAAAGATTCTTCCTCCTCATAAACCTTGAGTAAGCTTTGCTGAATGTCGATCTGGTTCTTGTAATACTCCAGGCTGTCGCGCAGCATACGCATAGTGCGCGTCAGCTGCGGTGATTCCAGGTAATTGGTCCTGTGGCTTACGGACAAGATGGTAAAATTTCCTTGTCCTTTCATCTGGATGCTTTGCGGATCGATATCAAACGGTAACCCTGAGATCACAATCTCCTGGGTTCCGGCAGGTATTTGCGCCTGCGCTTTACGGCTGATCTCTGCGCCATTGGTATAAACTCTCACACCGGTAATCTCAGAATTAACCGATGTAGCCCAAAGAACCGGACTGATCAGGATCAGTGCGGAAAAGAATAAAATGATTTTTTTCATCATAATAAAATTTAATTTTTAAGGAATGATGGAACTCGCATGTAGGATATTTTATTACTATCGTGTTTGCGTTTGGTAAATCATGCTCGTTTCATAAGAATATTTTTAATGGTTTTGGAAAAGGCAGTAAGTAAAAAAGCAGAGACGCTAACCGGTGCGTCTCTGCAAATTTAATCAATTAGTACTATCAGAAGTTGTGGGCTATATAAGAATTGAGTTTAGTGATGCTGCTGTTGAAGGTGAATGCCCTGTTTACCATAAAGTAGTTTTGTTTATCTACAGTGTAAACATAAGCAAACTGTGCGAGTTTCAATCTGTTGGATTCGAAACTGAGCAATCCCATCAATTCAAAAACCTGGGCAGAAGTTACGTTGCTTGCTGCTATGGCCTGTTCTGCTATTTTCAGCCTTGAGCTGTCGAAGCTGGTGGAAGCTATGGTGTTCTTAAGCATTGCGAAAGCCTGGTGATTCATAACAGGAGGCATATATCCGTATCCTTGTCCATTTCCGTATCCATAACCTGGCGCCTGGTAACCTTGCTGATAATGGGGATTACCCTGATGATGCATTGCCTGTGTTTCCTGAACCCTGTATCTTCCCCGGTTGTCTATCATGGCAAATATGCGCGATCTGCCTTTTATATTGATGTGTCCTGAAAATACAACTACCGGTTGATGATATGACTGACCGTAACCATTGTAGTAAACGTTGTACCTTACTACCTGCATGAAGTGGCGGCCAGGCTTCAATCCACCTATGATATAATGATTGCGCATCTGGCTGTATTCCTGGTTGCCTATTATTACAGTGAAAAAAGCATTGTCATGCAGGCGCAGATGCAGTTCAGATGATGCCGGATTACCGTATGCTGAAGAAGTGGGGACAAACAGTATGATAAACAACACTGTCATTAAACCTGCAAATGAGAAGAGACTCATTGCTTTTTCTGAACGAGACTCAGAAAACGCTTCCTTTAAACTACCGGATAATTTTACTGACTTTTTCATGATTCGGTCCTCCGTAAATTGGTGAATAATGTATTTGATTAGCCAATACCAATTCACATGCCAAAATCAATAAGCACCTGTTAACAGGAAAATCATAAGTTCGGAAAGAAGTCTTAATGTCTTGTATTTCTTGGTTTTACAGGTAGCTCAAGAATCCAGGTAATGAGGGAAAGAATGATACTAAAAAGTAAAGCATACCAAAAGCTATCAACTCTAAAATCATTAACCAAATAACCAGTAAGTTGAATCAAAAATGCATTAATCACTAAAAGAAAAAGTCCAAGAGTTAAAACCGTAACTGGAATTGTCAATATTACTAATATGGGTTTTAATATTGCATTTAAAATTCCTAAAACAAATGCTACTATTATTGCGGTCATAAAACTTTCTACTTCAACGCCGGGAAGTATATAAGAACCAATAACAACCGCAAAAGTAGTTACAATCATTTTTATCAAAAAAGTCATATTTCAATCTTTAGGTTTCATATTCAATTTTCCTTGGGAGATAAAAATACAAAAAAATAATCTACAGCAGAAAATCTTAATTCATTCTGTGTAAACCGGGTGATTTGATTTTTAAGTTTCCCGAATTCAGCAATGTATTCAAATAAACAAGGATAATATCACTTGCCCCCTTTTTACTCTCAACGTATTTCTTTGAAATGGCAGAGCACTTGCTCAATGCATTGTAATCGGAAAGCAAATAACCTGCAACTTCAAGCAGTTCCTTTTCATTATTGATCGGGAAGGCTCCGCCCAGTTTCACAAGATCGCGTGCTTCGGCAAATTTCTTATAATTGGGGCCAAAGATCACAGGCATACCCCAGGTTGCAGCCTCCAGAATATTGTGGATTCCTGCACCAAAACCACCCCCAATGTATGCCACAGAAGCATATTGATAAAGGTTTGAAAGCATTCCGATACGGTCAATAATCAATACCTGTGTTTCTTCAATCGTATGGTCATCATAAGTCGAATATTTCATAGCTTTATTGTTAAGCCGCGATATGAAAGAATCGATCGTGTCCCGATGGATTTCATGGGGAGCAACAATGAATTTGATATTCTTTAGGTTTTTGTTAATAATTGAAGTTAGCAGTTTTTCATCAGCCGGCCATGTGCTTCCTGCCACCAGAACCACCGAATCCTTTACAAACTTCTCAACCTTATCAAATCTTTGCGGATTTTCCCTTATGGCATAAACCCTGTCGAAGCGGGTATCGCCACTTACTCTTACATGTTTGATATCAATTGAATTCAGTAATTGTTCTGATGCGGAATCCTGCACAAAAAAATATCCGGCACTTATTAATTGCTTCCTGTACCATGAACCCCACCAGCGAAAGAACATTTGTTTTTTCCTGAAAATGGCCGAAATATATACTATGGGGATTTTCTTTTTATAAAGGGCACGCATATGATTAAACCAGTACTCGTATTTGACAAATACTGCGAAACACGGTTGTAAAGTTTTAACAAACCTTTCAGCATTTTGAGGAGTATCGAGCGGCATATAAAATACATAGTCGGCACCATCGTAGTTTTTTCTGATTTCAAATCCGCTGGGAGAAAAGAAAGTGAGAACAATCTTAATTCCGGGATTTTCTTTCCTGAAACGTTCCATTACCGGCCTTCCCTGCTCAAATTCACCCAGAGAAGCACAATGAAACCAAACGTAATCATCATCTTTAACAATGGTACTTTCAAACTTTGTCCAAAAATCCCTTCGCCCCTCAATCCATTGCCTGGCTTTTTTATTAAAAGGAGCCGCAAGTATAATACCCGAGTAATAGAGCCTGATAAAAAGGTTGTAAAAAAAATGCATCTTATTTTGATTTATCCCGGTTGCAAATATAGCCAATAATATGGCAGACAATTCTGTTATCAACACAGTTGCAGGTAGACTAAAAAAAAATCAATCTTGAATAAATATAATTAATTGCAGTGAAATGCTTAATCTCCCCCAAAACAAAACTTCTTATATTTGTACCGCATTTTTAAAACGCTAAAATCATATTTTTAACCCACAATCGCTAAACGTTTCATGAGAAAAATCCAGATGGTTGACCTGAAGAGTCAATACGACAAAATTCAGCAGGAGATTGACACCGCTGTAATCGATGTAATCCGGTCAACACAATACATTAACGGAAGTGAGGTCAAAAACTTTCAGCATGACCTTGAAAATTATCTGAATGTAAAACATGTAATTCCCTGTGCCAACGGTACCGATGCTTTGCAGGTTGCCATGATGGGCCTTGATCTGAAACCTGGCGATGAGGTGATCACCACATCTTTTACCTTTGTGGCTACAGTAGAGGTCATTGCGTTGCTGGGACTTACACCTGTCCTGGTGGATGTTTTGCCCGATACCTTCAATATTGACCCGGAAAGTGTTAGAAAAGCCATCACATCCAAAACCAAAGCCATTGTACCTGTGCATCTTTTCGGACAGTGCGTGGATATGGAACCGCTTATGGAAATGGGGAAAGAGCACAATTTATATATCATAGAAGATAATGCTCAGGCCATTGGTGCTGATTACATTTTTAAAGATGGCACCCGTAAAAAAGCAGGAACCATTGGCACAGTGGGTTGTACTTCTTTCTTCCCGTCAAAAAATCTCGGATGCTATGGCGATGGCGGTGCCATTTTTACCAACGATGACGAGCTGGCCCAAAGACTCAGAGTGATTGTAAATCATGGTATGGAAGTAAGATACTACCATGATTCAATAGGTGTAAATTCAAGGCTTGACAGTATTCAGGCTGCCATTTTAAGAATTAAACTCAGAAAGCTTGATGAATATGCTGCTGCCCGAAGAAAAGCTGCATGCTACTACGACAGGGCATTCGCCAATCATCCCCGGATCAAAACACCGGTTCGAAGTAAGTTTTCAAGCCATGTTTTCCATCAGTATACCCTTGTAATAGAAAATCTTGATCAGTTTGCCCTGCAGAAATTCATGGGAGAGAGAGATATCCCGGCCATGATTTATTACCCTGTGCCCATGCACATGCAAAAGGCGTATATTGACCCAAGGTACAAGGAAGGAGATTTTCCGGTAACGGAAATGCTCAGTAAATCGGTAATCTCGTTGCCCATGCATACCGAACTTGACGAAGAACAGTTAAAATATATTACTGAAAGTGTTCTTGAATTTTTGGGACAGAATTAATAACCGGAGAGATCCTTTTTTCGCAGAAAAATTACCAAAAAATTACCTATATGCAGGAAAAAAATTATTTCAGCCACGAAACCGCCGTTATTGATGATGGATGTACCATTGGAAAAGGCACAAAAATATGGCACTTTACCCATATTATGCCATCATGCAAAATTGGTGAAAACTGTAATTTAGGACAAAATGTTGTAGTTTCTCCTGAAGTAGTGCTGGGCAACAATGTAAAGGTGCAGAACAATGTTTCCATTTATACGGGAGTTATTTGCGAAGATGATGTTTTCCTGGGGCCATCCATGGTATTTACCAATATAGTAAATCCCCGCAGTGCAGTGGTGAGGAAAGATCAGTATGTAAAAACGCTGGTCAGAAAAGGAGCCACTATTGGCGCCAATGCCACCATTGTTTGCGGTATTGAAATCGGCGAGTTTGCCTTTATCGGGGCAGGTGCCGTCGTTATACGCGATGTGCCTGCATACGCACTGGTGGTTGGTAATCCGGCGAAACACATAGGCTGGATGAGCGAATTCGGCCACAAGCTGGAGTTTGACATGAACAATGAAGCCGTTTGCCCGGAGAGCAAGAAGAAATATATTCTTGAAGGTGGGAAAGTGATGAAAGTGGGGTGATGGGTTGATGGGTGTATAGTTTAATATGTTGAAGGTTTGATGCCGCCCAATTCCCCCTTTCAAGGTGTTTAGGGGGATGTTAAAAGAAGTCTGAAGACAGAAAATTATTTGGTGGTGTTTATTTAGTGATTAGTGATTATTAAATTTTCGGATTTAGCTTCGCTTAGCTCGGCTTCACCACGGTTCGAATTTCGAATATCGAATTTCATACTTCGGACTTTAAAAAAGAAAAGATTATTTAAAAAAATATTAACCATAATATTATCACTTAAAAAATACACTAATGAATATTTATGAAAGATTGTTAAACAAAGAAGCCAGACTTTCAGTAATTGGTCTGGGATACGTGGGATTGCCCATTGCACTGGAATTTGCCAGAAAGATCAGTGTGGTAGGTTTTGATATCAAAGCCGACAGGGTTGAAAAAATGCGCAACAGGATTGATCCCAGCGAAGAACTCGAACCCGAAGCCTTTGACAATTGCGATATCTATTTCACAGCAAATCCTGAAGATCTCAAAAAAGCCAATTTTCATATTATAGGTGTTCCCACTCCCATCGACAAACGTAATCTCCCCGATCTTACCCCGGTGATCTCAGCATCTCATTCGGTAGGTAAGGCCCTGAAAAAAGGCGATTATGTAGTTTACGAATCTACTGTGTACCCCGGTTGCACCGAGGAAGACTGTATCCCGATCCTTGAAAAGGAAAGCGGGCTGAAATGCGGCGAAGATTTCAAGGTAGGCTTTTCACCTGAGCGCATTAACCCTGGCGACAAGGAACATACCATCACCTCCATAACCAAGGTAGTTTCAGGATGCGATGAAATTTCACTTGATAATATTGCCAAAACGTACGAACTGATCGTAACAGCCGGTGTGCACCGCGCACCTTCCATCAAAGTAGCAGAAGCAGCCAAGATCATTGAAAATACCCAGCGCGATGTGAATATCGCATTGATGAATGAGCTTTCTATTATATTTAACCGCATGGGAATCAACACCTACGATGTACTTGAAGCTGCCGGAACCAAATGGAATTTTCTCCGTTTTTATCCCGGACTGGTAGGTGGTCATTGCATTGGGGTTGATCCGTACTACCTGGTTTATAAGGCCAAAGAATATCGCTACCATCCGCAGATCATTAACAGTGGACGTTTTGTAAATGACTCCATGGGGTTTTATGCTGCCAAGCAACTGGTAAAAAAACTTATTGCAGCCGGTAAAAACATTCAGAATTCAAGAGTGCTTATCATGGGTGTTACATTTAAAGAAAACGTAAGCGATATCAGAAACTCCAAGGTTGCAGATGTTATTGGTGAACTGAAAAGCTACGGAGTAAATGTAGATGTGGTAGACCCCATGGCCAACGCAAAGGAACTTGAGCATGAATACGGCTTTACTCTGTGCGAAAAACCTTCTGATGATTATGATGCAGTAATTGTTGCTGTTAATCACAAAAAATATATGCAACTTACAGAAGACGATTTCAAAAACATGATGAAAAATGTTCAGAATCCGATTCTTGTTGATATCAAAGGTATTTTAAGAAATAAGATCAAAGACCTTCAGTACTGGAGTTTTTAAAAAAAGGGCATTAACCCGCAAAAAAAACAGAATATGCAAACAATTTTAATCACCGGTGGTGCCGGTTTCATAGGATCGCACGTAGTACGTTTATTTGTAAACAATTATCCTGATTGCCGTATTGTAAACCTGGATAAACTAACCTATGCCGGAAACCTTGAAAACCTCAGGGATGTGGAAAATGCACCCAATTATACTTTCGAAAAAGGAGATATCGTGGATGCAGATTTTATTTTTTCGCTTTTTGAAAAATATAATTTCGACGGAGTAATCCACCTGGCTGCAGAAAGTCATGTTGACCGGTCCATCGCCAATCCGATGGAGTTTATAAATGCCAATGTTATCGGTACGGTTAATTTGCTCAATGCAGCCAAACATTTCTGGAAAGACATCTCAGGAAAAAGATTCTATCATATCTCTACTGATGAGGTATATGGATCGCTGGGAGCAGATGGCCTTTTTACCGAAACCACAGCCTACGACCCACGCAGCCCCTACTCTGCCGCCAAGGCAAGCAGTGATCATTTTGTCAGAGCATGGTTTCATACATACAATTTACCGGTGGTTATCTCCAACTGTTCCAACAATTACGGACCCAATCAGTTTCCCGAAAAACTGCTGCCTTTGTTTATTAATAATATCGTGAACATGAAGCCGCTTCCGGTTTATGGAAAAGGAGAAAATATTCGTGACTGGCTATATGTAATCGACCATGCGAAAGCCATCGATCTTATTTATCATAAAGGTAAAATCGGTGAAACTTACAACATCGGTGGCCATAACGAATGGAAAAACATTGACCTGATTAAGGTTCTCTGTAAAATCATGGACAAAAAGCTGGGTCGGGAACCCGGTACATCAGAAACACTTATCTCTTATGTAAAGGATCGTGCCGGACACGACATGCGTTACGCCATTGACGCATCAAAAATAAAAAAAGAACTGGGCTGGGTACCTTCTTTACAGTTTGAAGAGGGTCTTGATAAAACCATCGACTGGTACCTGGCAAACAAAAAATGGATGGATAACGTTACATCCGGTGAGTACCAGAATTATTATAAAGACCAGTACGAAAACAGATAAGTCCGCCGGGTATTGCAAAGGGGAGATTAAGCCTGGAAAAATCTGTTAAAGAGGAAATTCAATGTTAGGAAATTTTTTCAGAACCAAGAAATTAAAAAACCCTGTCGATATCAGTGGTCTGATTACGGATATGCACTCGCATCTCATCCCCGGCATTGATGATGGTTCGCCCGACCTGGATACATCTATATCCATGATCAGGGAAATGAAATCCCTGGGTTACAGAAAACTCATTACAACACCTCACATCAGCTCAGATTTTTACCCTAATACTCCTGAAATTTTACTGAATGGTGTTAACCTGCTCAATGAAAAACTCAAGGAAGAAAATATAAAAATAACCATCGAGGTTGCAGCAGAATATATGATTGATGATGGCTTTACAAAGCTTTTTGAAAAAGATTTGTTGCAAACATTCAGCAAAAACTATTTACTGGTTGAACTCCCTTATTATCAGGCACCTCCTAATCTTTATGAAATAACCTTCGATTTGCAGATCAAAGGGTATCGCATTATGCTGGCACACCCCGAAAGATATCTCTTCTGGATCAATGACTTTAAAAAATTTGAAGATCTTAAAAACCGGGGAGTATATTTCCAGATGAATATCAACAGCCTGGGCGGATACTTCTCCAAAGAAGTGAAAAAGCAGGCAGAAAAACTTATTGATGCCGACATGGTTGATTTTCTGGGCTCCGACCTGCACAACCTCCAATATCTTCAGCTGCTGAAAAACAGTCTTTTTGAGCCCTATCTTGAAAAAGTTATTAAAAGCGGAAGCATTCAGAATCATTTGCTTTAACCAGTTCTCTTACTTTAATATCAATTAATGGTGCATTTTGTGCAACCAATTGAATATTTATCAAAAAACTCGCACAACTTATTAATTTTTTTAATTACTTTGCAAAACTTCCAACAAACTTACAGCAAACTATTAGTCATATTAACATGAAAGCTTCAAAAAAGAAAGCAAATAGCAACGGGGATGGAAAAGCATTCCCACAGAATATAAAAAAGTTGCTGCTTAAGAAACAAGTAATCGATATTTTTTACAAAGAAGGATTGAAAACTATTGCCGAGTTATGCGAAATGACCAATAACAGTATACCTTCTATTACCAATATCATGAATGAATTGTCGGCAGAGGGACTTGTTGAGAATTTCGGTATCGGCGAATCGAAAGGTGGAAGAAAACCTTCAGTATACGGATTGAAACCCGATGCTGGAGTGATCGTAAGTATCGATCTGAGCCGTAAATACAGCCGGATTGGTATTTTTAACCTGCATAATCAGCAAATCGGCCGTATACTGGAAGTGAACCAGGGACTGGAAAACTCTGATGATTTTCTGGCAACATTAAAGGAAGAAACAGATAATCTGCTGGCCACCAACAAAATCAGCAAGAAGTCGCTGCTGGGTTTCGGTATAACCATACCCGGACTTATTGACATAAAGAAAGGTATAAGCTACAGCTATCCGCAATTCGGCGATAAGCCCATAGCTGAAACTTTCGAAAAGTTATTTGGTAAGCGTTCATTTATTGAACATGATACCAAGGCTATGGCCGTTGGCGAAGCCTGGTTCGGATATGCAAAAGGCAAGTCGAATGTTTTGTTTATCAACATAGGCTCAGGAATTGGTTTGGGTATTATTATCAATGGAGAACTCTATCATGGAAACTCAGGCTTTTGTGGTGAGTTTGGTCATATACAAATGGATCCAGACGGTGAATTGTGTTATTGCGGAAAGATAGGCTGCCTTGAAACCATTGCATCTGGTACGGCACTGGTAAAAAAATCGCAGGAAAAGATCCGCAACGGCAAAAGCTCCATCATCAGTAATATTGTTGATAAAAAAACTGAAAAGATCACACTGAAAACCATCATAGATGCAGCCAACCAGGGCGACCTTTTTGCCATTGAGCTGATTGAGGAAGCAGGAGAATATCTCGCCAAAGGCATTTCCATATTAATTCACCTGTTCAACCCCGAAGCCATAATTATTGGTGGCGAAATGGCTGAAGCAGGCAACCTGATCACCGACCCCATCAGGCAGAAACTCAACAAATACACCATGCTCCGCCTGAAGCAGGACACCCGCATCGTACAATCAGAACTCAAAGAAAAGGCAGGATTGATGGGGACATTGCCGATGGTTGTGGGTAATACTTTTTCACTCAGATATGAAAGCGGCCAGCCCACAGGACCGGCCGTTTCACGAACCAACTAAAGTGCCCCTAATTACTTTCAGGGAAGTTCTTCAATGTTTATTTCTGGTTGCTGCCCTTGCAACGGCCTGGTATGCCAGGTGTCGATTGGCGATGTATCATCAAAGAACCCACAGTTCTTCATATAAAAACCATCTTCATTACTGAAGAATCCACCGGCATAATCCAGTCTTGCCTTATCGCGCGCGGTGGCATCAGCGGTAAAACGTGCTCTGTTCAGTTCGTGCCAGTTGCCTGAAGTATCCATAATCCATTGGTTGTTATAGTAGGCCATGCGTTCGATGGGCCCAGTGCGGGTGTTGAAATTTTCCAGGAAAGAATAAAGATTAGTAAGATAGGTATTGGTAATGGGTCGACGCCAACTGGCAATCAGGTTCCATTCAGTATCGTATTCAGATGAAAACCATGCAGTAAAATCAGTTTTATTGGTTTCACCGACAGCAGGTTCGCCTTTAAGTAAAAACCGGTAGGTTTTTCCTGCCTGCCAGTTGTAAACCAGGTAGCTTTGTCCGCCCGAACCTTCATTCCCAAAGTCATTTACCACAACATTATCACCTTTTCTCAGAAGATCAACCCGCTGATCATCCGGGATTTCATCGGGGTTATCGGTTTGGTAAGGGCTCCATACAGAGAATAACACTCTGCGCTCGGTTTCAGAGTTTACCTGGTATCCGAAATAACCCTGCCCAAAACCATTGGCCATGTAATAGGAACCTATAACGTCATTACCCTCCGGAACAGTTATTTCATTGTAAAAATAATGGACCGACGATGCCTGGGCTGGTACTTCGTACCCCAAATGCACGGATGGTCCCCGACGTCCCCAGTAAAAATAATCTTCATTAATATAATGTACTCCACCCTGTGTTGCACTTCCTCCAAGAATTACATCAGAAATATCAGCAAAGTCAAGCGACTCCTTGCTTACACCCTGAATATCCAGATGCTTATACCCCGGTTCATCAATTTCAAAACTACCTATATATATGTCCTTGAATTCAGATGAACAGATTTCAAATTCGCTCTCCTCCCCATTAAAAACAGCAGTTAGTTTTGATGCCCCACTTTCTACCCTGGCTTTAATACCTACATGCAATTCTCCCTTACGTTCAACACGGAAATAGGTTCGATGCACCAGCCTGGGGTCGGTCCAGGACATAGACCCAGGGTTCATGACCTGGGCATTATCAGAATCAGGATTCATGAAAAACCAGCTGTTTCCTTCGGTAGGAATTTTCAATCCCATATTGGGTATAGGTTTTATATCCTCCTTTTCATTGCAGGAAACATGGGCAATCATCAAAAGGGCGGAAATCATTGAAATAAACAGATAAGCAGTAATTTTCATAGTGTTTTTATTTTAAATATTATTAGTAATCAATTGCACAATTGGCATGCTATTATTAACAGATATCATTATTAGCATTATTAGCATTATTAGCATATATTAACAACAGACATAGTAAATATAAT